>CANCUP010000037.1 GCA_947381325.1 Comamonadaceae bacterium | reverse complement strand
AACGGGGGCATGCCAAATGGCTTGGGCTGTGCGGACGTGGTGGCGGAGAACCCGCCGTACATGACGGTTTGCACCAGGTTGGTGGGGTGGGCCATTTGTACCGCCAGATTGCCCGCCAAAGCGGGATAGGCCTGTGGCACGCCCTCGCCCTGCTTGCCGTGGCACACGGCACAGTGGTCGTCGTACAGGGCAGCGCCGCGCTGGGCGGCGCGAAGTGTGGGCGTGCGTGGTGGGGCTGGCGGGGCATCGTCCGTTGGCACATGGACACGGGCGCGGGCTTGCAAGTAGGTGGCCATGGCCGTCAAGTCGGCCACGCTGAGGTGCTGGGTGCTGTGTTGCACCACCTCAGCCATGGGGCCGTTCACCCAAGCATGTGGCGCTTGGCCGGTTTGCAACAAACGCACCGTGTTTTGTAGCGGCACCTCGGCCAGACGGGTTTCACTGGCGCTGAGCAGCGAGGGTGCATACCAGTTGAGCACGGGGATCAGGCCCCCACTCAAGTCATCCAGCGCGGCAGTGCCGCCCAAGGCGTCGCGTGGCGCATGGCAAGCCGCACAGTGGCCCAAGCCTTCGACCAAATAGGCACCACGGTTCCATTCGGCGCTGTGCTGCGGATGAGGCGTGAAGCTGGCTGGTTTGAAGTACAGACTGCGCCACACCGCAAAGGCGGCCTGGGTGCCAAAAGGCCAGCGCAGTTCAGATGCAGGCGTGGCCTGTGTCACAGGGGCCAAGCTTTTGAAAAAAGCAAACAAGGCGTCGGCATCGCCACGCGTGACCAAGCTGGTGTGGTTGTAGGGGAAAGCGGGCGCCAGCAAGCGCCCGTCCATGGAGCGTCCGTGGTGCAGCGCACGCCAAAAGTGCTGGGCATTCCAGCGCCCTAAGCCGGTGGCGTCATCCGGCGTGAGGTTGCTGGCGTAAACCTTACCAAAGGGTGTCTCCATGGCACGCCCTCCCGAGAACGGCACTTGGCCCGGCACGGTGTGGCATGACATGCAGTTGCCCGCACGCGCCAGGTAAGCGCCTTGGGCCACTTGCTGTGCACTGTGCGTCACGCTGGCCGTCGAACGGGCCGAAGCGCTCACATCCAGGCCATCGCCATAGTTGTCAAACACCACCCAGGCGATGGTGGCCAGGCACAGGGCCAGCACAAGGCCCAACACACGTTGCATCATGGCTGCCCCTTTGCCAGGGGGGCGCTGCCACAGCGCCAGGTCTCGCTGGTGCTGAGCAGCTTGGCGCGCACGGCGCCTTGTGCCGCAGGCGCTGGCGAGGCATCGGGCGGCAAGGGCTGACGCGCCAGGTAGTTGGCCACGGCCATCACGTCCTCAGGGGTCAACCGTTGCACCACCTGCGCCATGCAGTCAGGCGCATGGGCGCGGCGTTGGCCCGACTGCCAAGCCCCCAGCTGTCCGTTCAAATAATCCAGTGGCAAGCCCAGCAAGCCGGGCACTGCAGGCGCTACCCCAGTGAGCTGGTCGCCGTGGCATGCCACGCAAGCCGGCAAACCTTTGCTGGTGTCACCCTCGCGGGCCAGCACCTGACCACGCGCCAGCAGCGCTGGCGAAGCACTGTTGGCCTGCAAGGCTGGCGCTGGGTAGGGCACCTTCAAAGCCGAGAAGTACTGCGCCATGTCTTGCAAATAGGCGTCAGACAGGGGGTCGATCAAGCGCGCCATCAGGTCGTAATGGCGTCGCCCCTGTTTGAAGTTTTGCAATTGGTTGTACAGATAGCCCGCCGGCTTTCCCGCCAAACGCGGGTAATAACCATCGGGCCCGGCTTTGCCCTGCTCGCCATGACAGGCGGTACAGGCACGGGTGCGCTCGGCCATGCTGTTGTCAAAGCCATGCGCAGTCAACACCACGCACACCATCAGCCATGCAGACACAAAGTATTTCATGGGGTGATTGTTTCAGAGCGGCTGGCCCTGTGTCCCCATGCCACAAAACTTGAAGGCCATTGTCGGGCTTGGTCTGACTTGGCTTGACCTGGGTCAATGAAACAAGGCATGGCAAAGCGCATGATCAAGACCAACGCGAGGAACTGACATGCACACACCACACGCCCCCTCTCTCAAGCTTGCACTGGAAACCCTGCGCGAGGGCTTGTTGCAACAAATTGAACAACAGCGCGGCGGCACCAAAGGTCGCGCCGAAGTGGCGGCCGAGCACTTTGCCCACAGCGAAGATTCATCGGCCCAAGTGGCGACCGAGCGCGACTTGGAATTTGCCCTCAACGAGCGAGAAACCGCTGAACTGGCCGCCTTAGACGACGCGTTGGCTCGCTGGCGCGACGGCACCTACGGCCGATGCATCGACTGTGATGCAGACATTCCTGCTGCGCGCCTGCACGCCACGCCCGAGGCCGCACGCTGCATCGCGTGCCAAGAAAAAACCGAATCACACCCACATTAAGAAAGACATTGAGATGACCACTTTTCACGCCGTTGTCTGGCTGGACCACCAAGAAGCCCACGTGCTGATGTTTGACCGCGAGCACGTCGAGACGCAACGCATCAAATCTCGCTCGCACCACAAGCACCAAGGCAAACCGCACGACACAGCGACCTTGTTTGCAGACATTGCCAAGGCCTTACAGGGAACACATGAGGTGCTGCTCACGGGCCCGGGCTTGGCACGCGACGCATTTCGCGACTGGTGCAAAGCACACCAAAGCGCGGTGGCGCACAGCATTGTCGACAGCATCGCCAGTGATCACCCCAGCGACGCGCAGGTGGTGGCTTTGGCGCGTCAGTACTTCAAGAAGTTCGACCAAACCACGGTCGACCCCTCACACGCCTGAGTACAGCGGGGACGGCTTGCCGCTTGAGGCCCTCAGGCCAAGGCGACAATTTTTTGGTCGATGGCGCCAAACACGCTCTGGCCGTCTTTGCCCTTCATCTCGATGTGGATGGTGTCGCCAAATCGCATGAACTCGGTGCTGGGTTGGCCATCCAAAATGGTTTCGATGGCACGTTTCTCTGCAATACAGCTGTAGCCCTTGGGCCAGTCTTTCTTGCCATGGACCTCCACCCCTTGGTTGCTGATGGTGCCGCTGCCCACGATGGAGCCGGCACGCACACGCCGGGTTTTGCAGATGTGCGCGATCAGCTGGCCAAAGTGAAAGGTCATATCGGGCCCGGCATCGCACATGCCGACTTTGCGGCCATTCCAAGTGGACTGCATGGTCAGGTGCAAGCGGCCACCATCCCAGGCGTCGCCCAACTCATCGAGCGTCACGGCCACAGGGCTGAAAGCCGTGGCCGGCTTGCTTTGGAAGAAGCCAAAGCCCTTGGCCAATTCATTGGGAATGAGGTGGCGCAGCGACACATCGTTGGCCAACATCACCAGGCGGATGCCCTCCAAGGCCTGCTCAGGTGTGGCTTGCATTGGCACATCCCCCGTGATCACCGCCAACTCGGCCTCAAAGTCAATGCCATATGACTCGCTGGGGCAGACCACATCGTCGGTGGGACCGATGAAGTCGTCGCTGCCGCCTTGGTACATCAATGGGTCGGCATAAAAACTCTCAGGCACCAAGGCATCGCGCGCGGCACGCACCAATTCCACATGGTTGATGTAGGCCGAGCCATCGGCCCACTGGTAAGCACGCGGCAAGGGGGCCATGCAACGGCCAGGTTCAAACGCAAACGCGTGGCGCGCCTTGCCCTGGTTCAAGGTGTCGTACAAATCTTGCAGTTGTGGGGCGATAAAGCCCCAGTCGTCCAGCACTTGCTGCATGCGCGTGGCGATGCCGCTTGCATAATGCGCCGTGCTGAGATCGCGCGAGACCACCACCAACTGCCCGTCGCGTGATCCGTCTTTGTAGGTGGCCAATTTCATGGTGTGTGTCCTGTGGGAATGGGCGATGAGGGAGCGTTGAAATTACGTATGGGTAAACAAATTTAACTAAACGTAACTTTATCGAGAATTCTATAAGATACTTGATGTGATGAAAGAACGCGCTGGCATCCAATCGGTTGAAGTCGGGTTTGCACTGCTTCAGGTGCTGGCCCAGTCCGAGGGCGCGCTGATGTTGCGCGATTTGGCCGCTTCAGCCGGCATGAGTGCGGCCAAGGCACACCGCTACTTGGTGAGTTTTCAGCGCCTAGGTTTGGTTCATCAAGACCAGGGCAGCACCCGGTACGACCTGGGGCCAGCCGCCTTGCAACTGGGTTTGGCTGCCCTGACACGACTCGACCCCGTCAAGCTAGCCCGCGAGCGCATGGCTCCCCTGATGGCTGAGATTGGTCACACGGTGGCTTTGGCCGTGTGGGGCAACCTAGGGCCGACCATCGTGCACTGGCAAGAGTCACCTCACGCCATGACGATTTTGCGATTGGGCGATGTG
The DNA here is from genome assembly GCA_947381325.1 of Comamonadaceae bacterium. GTDB lineage: Bacteria > Pseudomonadota > Gammaproteobacteria > Burkholderiales > Burkholderiaceae_C > Limnohabitans. The sequence continues at coordinate 17,901 of CANCUP010000037.1, read as the reverse complement.
ATGCCTTTGCTCACCTCGGCCACCGGCCGTTGCTTTGCGGCTTTCATGCCCCATGACTTGATTGCGCCAATGCTCAAAACCGAATTGACCCGTCTGCAAAAAATCAAACACCATGATGTGCCCAACACCCTGACCGCCGCCAAAGCCATGCTCGACGAGGTGCGCCAACGTGGTTTGGCGCGCGTCACCGATGCCTTGCTACCGGGGGTGGCCGGCTTTTCAGCACCGGTGTTTGACTCTGATGCACACATGGTGCTGGCCATGGTGTCGCTGGGACCTACCTCCAGTTTTGATGTGTCGTGGACGGGCGCGCCTGCCCAAGCTCTGCGCCAAGCCGCACAACAACTGAGCAGCGAGCTTGGCGTGCCCAAGCCCATCGCCTGACAAAGCCCCCCATGCGAGCCGCAGCACCTGTGCCATCTAACGCCGCTGTTCCTCATCTGTCGCGCAAACACGCCTGGATGTTGGTGGGGGGCGTGTTGCTGATGCATGGCTGGTTGCTTGGCAACAGCCACCTGCTGCTGGCATTTCGTCCAGACGCCAACCCTGCCCCCCAAGCATTCACGGTCCGACACATCGAGGCAAGCCCACGCTCACCCAGCCGCGCTGCTGCGGTACGACGCCCGCCCCAAGTCGCGCCCGCCCAGCCACAAGCAGACACGCTTGCAGGCACAGCCGTGGATGTGCCCTCGCCGGCACCCACATCAGCGCCCCCGGTCGATCTAGGCGCTGCTGGCACAGAGTTTTCAGCCCCTGTCAGCTTGCCAGCGCGTGTGGCCGAGGCTGTGGATTTGCCCCCCTACAACCGCCCTGCCAGTGAGTTCACGGCGGCAGAAATCACCGCCTACAAAGCGCCATCCTCCGCCCGGATCAAATACGACATCAAAGGGTTTTCTCGCGGCACGCAATACGCCGCAGGCGGCGATTTGACCTGGCGACAAGACGGCCAGTCCTACGAGGCACGCATGGAAGTGGGTGCGTTTTTACTCGGCTCTCGGGTGCAAACCAGTGTGGGCGCGCTCGGCAATGAGGGGCTGATGCCATTGCGCTTTGGCGACAAGTCACGCAGCGAGCTGGCCGCCCACTTTCAACGCGACAAAAACATCATCAGCTTCAGTGCCAACACGCCAGACGTGCCGCTGCTCAAAGGGGCGCAAGACCGACTGAGCATTGTGTTTCAGCTCAGCGCCTTGTTGGCGGCAGACCCGGAGCGCTTTCCCGTGGGCACCATGCTGTCTTTTCAAACCGTGTCGCAGCGTGAAGCCGAAATGTGGCAGTTTGTGGTGGAGAAAGAAGAACGGCTTCAACTGCCCTATGGCGAACTGGCCACGGTCAAGCTCAATCGCAATCCCAGACGCTCTTTCGATCAACACATTGAGTTGTGGTTCGCCCCGAGTTTGGGGTTTTTGCCAGCACGCTTGCGCATCACCAATGCCAACGGCGATTACATTGACCAGGTGCTGCAGCAAGCACAGATGTCGCCCCCTTGAAATAGGCCGGTTCGATCCGATATCTTGTGTCACACTGTACCCAAGCCTTCTGACCCGAATCAATCCCATGGACATGCTCTACAACTCCGACACTTTTTCTGTGATGCACCTGCAAGCTCAGGATGAGACGGCCACGCCATCACGCCCAGACTTGCCTGTGTTGTCGCGTCATGGCTTTGAAATTGTGGACAAGCGCTCAGGCAAAGAGGTTTACCTCGAAGGCTCATGGGCAGAATTGTTTCAAGCCCATTTGCGCGCTTGGCAAGAGAGCTCCCCCTCTCAAGAGGAGGTGGAAGAAACCTTGGCTGGCTATGCCGAGTTGGCGCAAAACCCGGTGGTGGTGCACTGAAGCCCTGAGACGGCGCCATCCGCAACACACCCAGGGGCATTGGGCGGCAAACCTACAATCGTCGCCATGACTGCCTACATCCTCAACCTGTCTTGTCCTGATCGCCACGGTATCGTGCACGCCGTGTCTGGTTTTTTGCTGGAACGCCAAGGCAACATCGAAGAAGCCGCACAGTACAACGACCATGACACCGGTCTGTTTTTCATGCGGGTGCAGTTCGCCTGCGACAGCCTGAGCCAAGACGATTTACGCACGCAACTCGCCACCTTGGCCGAGACCTTTGGCATGCGCTGGACCTTGCACGACACCACCCAAGCCATGCGCACCGTGATCATGGTCAGCAAGGAAGGACATTGCCTGAATGACTTGTTGTTTCGTTGGAAAAGCGGTCTGCTGCCCTTGGACATTCGTGCCATCGTGAGCAACCACCGCGAGTTCTACCAACTGGCCGCCAGCTACAACGTGCCGTTTCACCACATCCCCGTCAGCGCAAGCACCAAAACTCAGGCGGAAGCCAAGCAATACGACATCATCCAAAGCGAGGGCGCAGAACTGGTGGTGCTGGCGCGCTACATGCAAATCTTGAGCGATGACCTGTGCCAAAAACTCAGCGGGCGCGCCATCAACATCCACCACAGCTTTTTGCCCAGCTTTAAGGGTGCCAAGCCCTACTACCAAGCCCATGACCGAGGCGTCAAACTGATTGGCGCCACGGCGCACTATGTGACCGCAGACTTGGACGAAGGCCCCATCATTGAGCAAGACGTGGCCCGCGTGGACCACAGCAAAACCGTGGAAGACCTGACCGCCATGGGCCGCGACACAGAAAGCCAGGTGCTGGCGCGCGCCGTGAAGTGGCACAGCGAACACCGTGTGTTGATCAACGGCCACAAAACTGTGATCTTCAAATAAAGGCATGACCCACCGCATTCCGCCCATTCAGTGCTTGCTGACGTTTGAGGCGCTGGCGCGGTTGCGTTCAGTCACGCTGGCGGCTGAAGAGCTGTGCGTCACCCCGAGTGCCGTCAGCCACCGGGTCAAACAGCTTGAACAGTTGCTCGGGGTCAAGCTGTTTGGACGGGCAGACTTTTCACTCACCACCGAAGGCAGTGAGTACCTGGCCCATGTGCGGGAAGGTTTGTCGATTTTGGAGCGCTTTCCCGGCAAAGACGGCAACAGCGGCGGCAAACGCAAGCTGCGCTTGGCGGTGACGCCCACGTTTGCGCGCTCCATCTTGATGCCGCGCTTGCGCCACTTTGCCGAGGCTTATCCCGAAATTGACCTCACGCTGCAAGTGACCATCCCGCTGCTGGACGTCGTGGCCGAAGACGCTGACCTGACGATCCGTTTTGGCACGGGGCGCTACGCCGATGTGGAGTACCAGTGCATCATGAAAGACGACGTGGTGCCGATGGCGTCACCTGCCTATGTGCGCGAATTCGGCCCTTTTGTGACGCCCGAAGACCTCGCCGATGCCACCTTGTTGCGCAGCCCCTTGGAGCCATGGCGCACGTGGTTTGCGGCACACGACTTGGACTGGCCGGAGCCGGTGGACGGCTCCAGTTTCAATGACATTGGCTTGGTGTGTGACGCGGCAGCACAAGGCCTGGGCGTTGGCTTGGTGCGGCTCAAACTGGGCGCGCCTTGGCTGGAAAACGGAACCCTGGTGCGCCTCTCGACGCGTCAAGTACCCAGCCCCCATGGGCATTACCTGTGCTGGCGCACGGGGGCCATGGACCGCTGGGAATGCGCAGCGTTTGCGGATTGGCTCAAATCTGCCGTGTCTTGAGCGTTGGCGTTGCGTAGGGAATGTGGTGGCGGCGCAAAGCTGCATGTAATTCACCTCAAACGAGTCTGTAACTTTCTTCACGCCTGAGTCAGTGCTTTTGCCGTAAAGTGCGCCAGATGAATGCACCCCTCTCACCTGAACAGACGCAACACATGCAGCGCGCCGAACGACAGCGCCAAGTGGTGCAAGCCTTGCAGCCCGCACTGCCGGCCCATGCCCTGCTCTACACCAGCGAAGACACCACGCCCTACGAGTGCGATGGCCTGACCGCCTACCGCGCACGCCCCCTGTGCGTGGCTTTGCCAGAGACCGAAGCGCAGGTGCAAGCGGTGCTGAAAACCTGTCATGCCATGGATGTCCCCGTGGTGGCCCGTGGGGCGGGCACGGGCTTGTCGGGTGGGGCCATGCCGCACACCGATGGGGTGACCTTGTCGCTGGCCAAGTTCAACCAAATTCTCAAGCTCGACCCGGTGGCACGCACAGCGGTGGTCCAGTGCGGTGTGCGCAACCTGGCCATCAGCGAAGCCGCAGCGCCCCACGGCTTGTATTACGCGCCAGACCCGTCGAGCCAAATTGCCTGCACCATTGGCGGCAACGTGGCCGAAAACTCAGGCGGCGTGCATTGCTTGAAATACGGGCTGACGGTGCACAACGTGCTGCAAGTCAAGGGCTTCACCATCGAAGGCGACCCGGTGACGTTTGGCAGCGCCGCGCTCGACACCCCGGGCTTGGACTTGCTGCCCGTGGTGGTGGGCAGCGAAGGCATGCTGGCGGTGACGATGGAGGTGACGGTCAAACTCATCCCCAAGCCCCAGTTGGCACGCTGCATCATGGCCAGCTTTGACGATGTGCGCAAAGCCGGTGACGCGGTGGCGGCGGTGATTGCTGCAGGCATCATCCCAGCGGGCTTGGAAATGATGGACGGCCCCATGACGGCAGCCGTGGAAGACTTTGTGCACGCGGGCTACGACCTGAAGGCCGCAGCAATTTTGCTGTGCGAAAGCGATGGCACACCCGAAGAAGTGGAAGAAGAAATTGGCCGCATGAGCGAGGTGTTGCGCGGCTGCGGGGCCACCGCCATCACGGTCAGTCGCGATGAGGCACAACGCCTGAAGTTTTGGAGTGGCCGCAAAAATGCGTTCCCTGCCTCAGGCCGCATCAGCCCCGACTACATGTGCATGGACAGCACCATTCCGCGCAAGCGCGTGGCTGACATCTTGCAAGCCATCGCGGAGATGGAAGACAAATACCAACTGCGTTGCTTGAACGTGTTTCACGCCGGCGACGGCAATTTGCACCCACTGATTCTGTTTGATGCCAACGACGCCGATCAAATGCACCGTTGCGAGCAGTTTGGGGCAGAAATTTTAGAAACCAGCGTGGCCATGGGCGGCACGGTGACGGGCGAACATGGTGTGGGCATTGAAAAAGTCAACAGCATGTGCGTGCAGTTCAGCGCCGACGAGAACGAGCAGATGTTTGGCGTCAAACGTGCTTTTGACAGCAAGGGCCTGCTCAACCCCGGCAAGGTGATTCCCACCCTGCACCGCTGCGCCGAGTACGGCAAGATGCTGGTGCGCGCCGGGCAGATCCAACACCCGGATTTGCCGCGTTTCTAAACACCACGGGGCTGGGGTCAGCCGAGGTGCCGTCTAAGCTGGGTAAGTTCGCCCGCCAAAGATCGCCGTTCCCACCCGCACCAGCGTGCTGCCCGCTTGAATGGCCGCTTCTAGGTCACCGGTCATGCCCATGGACAGGGTGTCAAACTGCGGCGGGTTGAGCGCGGCTTTGACCTGGTCAAACACAGCACGGGCCTTGCTGTGGACAGCCACTTGGGCGTCAAAACCATCCACAGGGTCAGGGATGGTCATCAGGCCACGCAGCGTCAGCCTAGGCAGCTTGGCCACTTCCCGTGCCAGCGCCAACACCTCGGTGGCGGCCACCCCCGATTTGGTGTCTCCCCCATCGATGTTGACCTGGATGCACACCTGCAGCGCAGGTAGATGGGGCGGGCGTTGGTCGTTGAGGCGCTGCGCGATTTTCAAACGGTCGAGCGTGTGCACCCAGTCAAAGTGCTCGGCCACCAGCTTGGTCTTGTTACTCTGGACGGGGCCAATGCAGTGCCACACCAAGGCAGGGGTGTGAGTCTGGGCTGCAAGCTTGGTGATTTTTTCTACGCCTTCTTGGATGTAGTTCTCTCCAAAATCGCGCTGCCCACAGGCAGCCACAGCACGCACATCGTCTGCCCCAAAAGTTTTGGAGACCGCCAGCAAATGCACGCTGCCTAAGCCTCGCCCGCTGGCCATTGACGCGGCAGCGATGCGTGCTTGGACGTGGGAAAGGTTGTCACTCAAGTGGGTCATCTCAGGCCTGACTTTAACAAGGAGCGCGCATGCACTCGCCAGACCCCACGCACACCCAGTTGCCGCTGCACGATTGGTTGGCGCAAGCCCTCGCCATGCAGGCCTCCGATTTGCATTTGCGCGCAGGCAGCGCGCCTCAAATTCGAGTGGCTGGCACACTGCAAGCACTGAGTCACTCAGCGGGCCGGTTGCGCCACGAGGACTTGCTCTGCCTGCTGGCCCACCTGATGCCTCCGCATTTGAACGCACGATTTTTGGCAGGCGAAGAGGTGGACTTTGCGTTCGCTCTGCCGGAGCTGGGACGGTTCAGGGTCAATGCCTTCATGCAAGCCCAAGGCTGCGCTGCCGTGATGCGCCTGATCCCCAGCACCATCCCGATGCTGGAGACACTCCACGCCCCCCTTGTGTTGCCTCACTTGCTGGGTCAGGTTGGCTTGCTCTTGGTGACCGGTGCCACGGGCTCCGGCAAATCCACCACGCTGGCCGCCATGGTGCAACACCTGAACATGCACACGCGCCAGCATGTGGTCACGCTGGAAGACCCGGTTGAGTTTGTGCACCACAGTGCGCAGTGCCTGGTCACCCAGCGCGAAGTCGGCAGCCACAGCCAAAGCTTTGCGGCAGCCTTGCGCGCCGCCTTGCGGCAAGACCCAGATGTGATTTTGATTGGCGAGCTGCGCGACCTTGACACCATTCGGCTGGCACTGACCGCCGCCGAAACCGGTCATTTGGTGCTGGCCAGTTTGCACACCCGCCATGCGGCTGCCAGCATCGAACGCATGGTCGATGTATTTGACAGCCACGAGAAAGCCTTGGTGCGCACCCAACTCAGCGATGCGTTGGTGGGCGTGCTGTCTCAGACCTTGTGCCCAACCCCAGACGGGGCCGCACAAGGCGCGGTATTTGAGATGTTGGTGGCCACGCCTGCGATTCGGCATTTGATCCGCGAGGGCAAAACCAGCCAAATTCTCAACGCCATGCAAACTGGCGCCGCGCACGGCATGCACACGATGGCACAAGCCATGGAAATGGCCATCGCGCAGCAGCGAATTCGCCCGACATCCCCCGTTTTGGTTGCTTGAGTGACAGTGGCCCACGCCCCGGGGCGCCTATGATTCAGCGCATCTTTATTCGAACCCCAAGGCTCACAACATGTCCAGCATTCAGTCCAAAACCTACGAACCCGCCCCCTCCAGCCATGTGGCCTTCATTGGCATGGGCGTCATGGGCTACCCCATGGCCGGGCACTTGGCCACAGCAGGCCACGCGGTGACGGTGTACAACCGCTCTGCGGCCAAAGCCCAAGCCTGGGTGAGCGAATTTGCCAACAGCAAAGCCCCCAAGAGTGCGGCCACGCCCCGCGAAGCGGCCAAAGATGCCGACATGGTCTTTTGCTGCGTGGGCAACGATGCCGATTTGCGCTCGGTGATTTTTGGTGCCGATGGCGCACTGGCAGGCATGAAGCCAGGTGCCGTGCTGGTCGACCACACCACCGCATCGGCTGACGTGGCACGCGAGATTTACACGGCCGCTAAGAACCTAGGCATCCACTTCATCGATGCCCCCGTGTCGGGCGGACAAGGCGGGGCACAAAACGGCTTGTTGACCGTGATGTGTGGCGGTGACGCGCCTGTGTTTGAACGCGTCAAGCCTGTGGCCATGGCCTTTTCGCGTGCCTTCACGCTGATGGGTGAACCCGGCGCTGGTCAGCTGACCAAGATGGTCAACCAAGTGTGCATTGCCGGTTTGGTACAGGGCTTGAGCGAAGCCATTGCCTTTGGTCAGCGCGCCGGCTTGGACATGAACCTGGTGCTGGATGTGATCGGCAAAGGCGCCGCACAAAGCTGGCAACTCGACAACCGTGGCAAGACCATGGTGGCCGACAAGTTTGACTTTGGTTTTGCCGTGGACTGGATGCGCAAAGACTTGGGCCTGGTGATGGACGAAGCCAAGCGCAACGGCGCACGCTTGCCGGTGACGGCGCTGGTCGACCAGTTTTACGCTGATGTGCAGCAAATGGGTGGCCAGCGCTGGGACACATCGAGTTTGATCAAGCGATTGAAATAAGCTGGCCCTCACCCCAACAAAAAGGACCGCACAGGGCGGTCCTTTTTGTTGGCAGAAAGAACGTCAGGCCGAACGGCGCATCACTTGACTGGGGTTGCCACTGGCACGTTCGTGGTGAGTGGCACGCCCGATCCAGACATCACGGGCATGGGTTGAGTGGGTTCAGCGGGGACAGATTTAGGACGCAAAGCTTGCAACTCGGCATCGGTGATGTACTCGAACACCCGAACCACACGTTTGACACCACTCACACCGCGCGCGATGTCGGTGGCGCGATTGGCTTCGCGTTGGGTGACGCGCCCCATCAAATACACCGTGCCTCGCTCTGTCACCACTTTGTAGATCGACGCAAACACATCTTCACTGTCGACCATGGCAGCTTTCACGCGGGCCGTGATGAGAATGTCACTGGAGCGTTCTCCGACGCTAGAAGCCGCTCCTACCGCGAGTTCGTTGACCACACTGCGCACGTTTTCGACACGCCCGATCAGTTGCTCGACTTGCACTCGTTCGCGTGCTGTGGGCACTTCGCCGGTGATCAGCACTTGGCGGTTGTAGCTGGTGATGTTGACGTGCACATTGCTGCCAAAGTTTTCACGCATGGCACTGGCACTGCGCATCTCAATGCCTTCGTCTTCGAGCTGTATGCCCGATGTGCGTCGGTCAGACGCCACCATGGCGCCTCCCACCATACCGCCCACCATGACTGGCGCGCACGCTGACAAACCGAGGGCCAAAGCCAAGAGGGCCATCTTGGCCTGTGAAGAAAACATCGTCTTGTTCATTCGTTACTTTCTAGGTCACCGAGCAATTGGGTATCGACCCCATCACAAATGCAATGGATGGTCAATAAATGCACTTCTTGAATACGGGCTGTGCGGTCATGAGGCACGCAAATGTGGACATCGGTTTCGCGCAAGGCTTGGCCCATCTTGCCACCGCCTTTGCCGGTCAAGGCCACCACGGTCATTTCGCGCTCATGGGCCGCTTGAATGGCTGCCAGGACATTGCTGGAGTTGCCACTGGTGGTAATGGCCAACAAGACGTCACCCGCTTGACCCAAGGCACGCACCTGCTTTGAAAAAATATGGTCGTAGCTGTAATCGTTGGCAATGGCCGTGATGATCGAGCTGTCGGTGGTCAAGGCGATGGCGCCCAACTCGGGACGTTCACGCTCAAAGCGTCCGACAAATTCAGCGGCAAAGTGCTGTGCATCGGCGGCAGAACCGCCATTGCCACAGGCCAACACCTTGCCGCCGCTGGTGACGCTGGCCAAGATGGCGGCCACCGCTGCGGCAATAGGCTTGGACAGCACTTGGGCGGCCTGGTACTTCAGGTCGGCGCTGTCGATGAAGTGTTGTTCAATGCGTTGTTCGAGCATGGCTCAATGATACCTTCGCACGGTTTAGGCTGCGTCAAAAGCGGCTCGAAACCATTGCAGGCCTTCCGGCTCGCAGGCCACCACGTCAAAGCGACACGGGGGTTCATGGGCTAAGCGCATGAGGAAATGACGGGCCGCAAAAATGATCCGCCTTTTTTTAGCGCCAGTGATGCTGGCCAGCGCACCGCCATGGTCGCTGCGGCTGCGTTGGCGCACTTCGACAAACACCAAGGTGCTGTCTGTGTCGCGCATGATCAAGTCAATTTCGCCACCCCCTCGACCAGGCGTCCGATAATTGCGTTGCACCAGCTGCAAGCCTTGGGTTTGCAGATGACGCAACGCAAGGTCCTCTGCCTCATCCCCGGTTTGCTTGGTGGTGACACGGCCTGTTTTTTTCCCTTTGAGGTTATCCATAGCCACCTTTGTGATGAGCGCCAACTTTGACTCCGCCCTGTCGGCCGCCCACGCGGCGGCTTCGGCTCAACATTATCCGACCGGGGCGCTCTATGTGGTGGCCACGCCAATTGGTAATTTGGCTGACATCAGCCTGCGTGCGCTGCATGTGCTGCAACTGTGCGACACCTTGGCCTGCGAGGACACACGCCATACGCAAAGTATGGTGCGCGCCTACGGCATCGACAAAGCCGCGTCGCACTGGTTGGCCGTTCATCAGCACAACGAAGCTGAGGCCTCGCAAGAAGTGGTGCGTCGCCTGCAAGCCGGCCAGCGCGTGGCCTACGTCAGCGATGCGGGCACGCCTGCGGTGAGCGACCCAGGGGCGCGTTTGGTGTGGCAAGTGCGTGCTGCCGGTTTGCGCGTGTTGCCATTGCCAGGCGCGAGCAGCGTGACCGCCCTCTTGAGCGCCTGTGGCACGCCCGCACCTGATGCGTCTGGTTTCGTCTTTGTGGGTTTTCTCTCCAGCAAGGCCGCTGAGCGTCAACAGGCGGTGCACCGGATGGGCGAAGACCCGCGCACCCAGGTGCTTCTTGAGGCACCGCATCGCATCGAAGCGCTGGCGGCAGCACTGGCCACATTGGGCGAACGACAGGTGACAGTGGGCCGCGAACTGACCAAACAGTTTGAAGAAATTGCCACGTTGGCCGCGCAAGACTTCAGTGCTTGGTTGGGCGCCAATTCACAGCGCTTGAAGGGTGAGTTTGCTTTGGTGCTGCATGCCCGTGCCGAGGTGTCCACAGCCGGACAAGACCATGACCGTGTGCTGCGCGTGTTGTTGGCCGAACTGCCACTCAAGACAGCCGTCAAACTGGCGGCCGAACTGACCGGCGAAGGTCGCAATGCGCTTTATGAGCGGGCACTGGTCTTGAAAAATACCACCTGACGTGGTGGGCGAGCGGCCAATCAGCGCTGAGTTGGCGTGCGGGTTGTTTGCGTCAGCGCCAGCGCCATTGCAACCATCGCCCCTGCAACTATGAACGTGACCCGCATCCCTGTGGCGATGGCACTCGCAGGCGCAGTGGTGACTTCTAGCGGGTCTGATGCGAAAGCAAAGATGGCGCCCATCACAGACGCTCCTGTGATCAGCCCAAGGTTGCGCGACAAACTGAGCAGGCCTGATATGACCCCGCGTTGATCGGGCTGGAGATTGGCCATCACGGCGGTGTTGTTGGCGGTTTGAAACAGCATGTAGCCGACCGTGGTGATGACGAGCGGCACAAGGTAGCCCGCGACCCCATATTCGCTAGGCACGGCTGAAATGCCCATCAAGCCAACCAACATGAAAACAAGTCCTGTCGCAGTGATGCGTTGCGCACCAAAGCGATCGGTCAGACGGCCAACTGGAATGCCACTCAAGATGGCCACACATGGCCCGACAGACATGGCCAAACCCACCTGCGCCGTTTCAAGCCCGAGGGCACGTGCCAAGTAAAAAGGTCCGACCACCAATGTTGCCATCATCACGGCGGCGACCATCACCGTCGCGATCAGGCTCGCACGCAGCACGCGGTTGCGAAACATGGCCAATTGAATCAAGGGGTTGATGGTCCTTGTTTCAATTTGAATCAACAGAACAAGGCCTCCCAGGGCCACTGCCAAAAGCGCCAGATTGAACCCACCGAAATGGCCACGCCCCAGTGTCATGGCCAAGGCATAGATCCCAACCGTCAAGGCCAGCAGCAGGGTGCCCAGGTAGTCGAACCTGGCCACGGTCGACGCTTGTTTTTGGGAATCGATGGGCAAGCAGCGATGCGCGAGCCAGTAGGTCAGGAGGGCCAAAGGTACATTGACCAGAAAAATGGCCTGCCAACCCCATGCGGCAATCAATACGCCGCCCAACGACGGCCCAAGCGCAGTGCCGATGGCCGACATGGTTCCGAGCAGGCCCATGGCGCGGCCAATTCTCTCTTTGGCGATTGTCTCTCCCACAAAGGCCAGAGACAAAGCCATCATCGCAGCGGCGCCAAGCCCCTGTGCTGCCCTGCCCACGATGAGCAGCCACAAGGAAGGCGCAAGCCCACACAGCGCGGACGCCAAGCCAAAGAGCACAAGACCGGTCAGCAACAACTTGCGTTTTCCCACCATGTCGGCCAGACGACCTATGCTGACGACCAACGTGGTCATGGAGAGCAAATAGGCAATGACCACCCACTGCACTTCTTGAAAGGTCGCATCGAAGGCCTCTGCCAACGTTGGCAATCCCACATTCGCGATGCTGGTGCCCAACGATGACAACAGCATGGGCAGCGTCAGACTCACCAAGACCCAGTTGACAGAGGGGGGCCCTGCCTTGCCTTGCGCCTCGTCTGAATTGGGCTTTGGGCGTTCTTGTTTCAACATGGTGGGTCACTTCGCAACAGGGATGGATGGATTGCGCTTTGCACGCGGTTCTGGTATTTTTCCACTTCAAGTCAACTTCAAGTCAAGGGATTTATGGTTTTGGATATCTCTGAGCTGTCAAAGCTGTCTGGCGTTTCCAGTTCAGCACTTCGTTTTTATGAAGAAAAAGGATTGATTGCCTCAGTCGGCAGAAAGGGGCTTCGGCGACTGTTTGATCGCAGTGTGTCGGAGAGACTCGCCTTGATTGGGCTGGGTAGAGCCGCAGGTTTTTCGCTCGACGAGATCAAAAGTATGTTTGCTGCGGATGGGTCTGCACGAATTGACCGGACGATGCTCAAAAGCAAAGCCAATGAGCTCGATGCGACGATACACAAATTGAGTGCGATGCGTGATGGACTTCGTCATGCGGCGGCATGCTCAGCACCCAGTCATCTCGAATGCCCAACGTTTCGTCGTCTTGTGCGAGCCGCTGCTGTGGGCGTCATCGATGCACCGAAGAAGCAAAACCCACGACCCAAGCGAGCGCCTTAGTGCTTCAGCATAAGGCTGGCTGCTCCAGCCACGCATCACCCGATGCGCATTGATTCGTCAACAAAAACGCCATCCCGAAGGATGGCGCATGTCAATTTGGTGCGGCTGGCGGGGATCGAACCCACGACCCTTGGCTTCGGAGGCCAATACTCTATCCACTGAGCTACAGCCGCTTTGTATAGCCAAGCTATTGTAGGGTGCGCCGCTATAATCTTTGCTGTTTTGCAGACATTCCAAGAGGATCTATCCATCATGAGCGACCATTCACACGACGAAGACCACACAGGCCCGATCAAGACCCCCAAGCAATTGCTGCTGGCTGTGTTTTATTCGTTTGTACTTCCGGTGTTCATCATCATCGGTTTGGTCTATTACGTGACCTCGGCGAACAAACCTCAAGCCGGTTCTTCAAATGCCCCCGAGGCTGTGGCCGAGCGGATCCAAAAAGTTGGCACGGTTGAGATTCGCGATGCCAACCGCGTCATGAAATCGGGCGAAGAAGTGTTCAAAGCGCAGTGCACGGCCTGTCACACATCCGGTGCAGCAGGCGCGCCCAAGTTTGGTGATGCCAGCGCCTGGGCACCTCGCATTGCCAAGGGTTTCGACACCTTGTGGAACTCTGCCCTCAAGGGCAAGGGCGCCATGGGCGCACAAGGGGGTGGCGATTATGACGACATCGAAGTCGCACACGCTGTGGTCTACATGGCCAATGCAGGTGGTGCCAAGTTCAAAGAACCCAAGAAACCAGAAGCCAAATAATTCGATCCTCTTGTCCGATGGATCTCAACAAACCGGCGCGCTGCGCCGGTTTTTTTATGGCCGTTTGTCATGCACAGCATGTGGGCTCAGCACATAGCCAAACCGTTCGGGCATATCGCACCGGCTCACAGACTGTGGCACCCACAGGCCTGATTCGATGTGCTCGGCTGCCAAGCCCACATCCATGCTGTGAACCAAGCCTATGCCGAGGCGTGTTTCCATGTACAGATGGCCCAATTCATCCATCCAGCAGCGCTGGGCACGTGCAACTTCATCGGTATGCGACAGGATGCGACCGTCAGCATCGAGCCGCCACACCCAAGGCGTGATCTCCAGCTCCACAAAGACGCGTTGGGGTCCATTTTGAAAATACCACCGGCCCGTCTTGTCGGATTGGTAATTGCGCGCAATGAAGGCTTTGAGTTTGTCATGGGTCAGTTTGGCGCCTTTGTGTGCCGGGAATTCGCCAAGAGACTGCACAGCGTCATCGCGCATGTACCAGTCACCCCGTGCATCAAGCCCAAGCCATCCATAACAGTCGGGCACGTTGGGCCATTTGGCCATGGCCTGTTTGACCAGTTCATCCATTCGCGACTTTCATTCCAGATGGGTTTGCAACCAGTCCATGACGGCGATCGGCATGGCATGGACATGTGCGGGAAAAGCGCCATCAGGAAACCCGACATGTCCGCCCGTTGCAGGCTGCCACAGCGTGACCCAATCGCCCACCTCGTCTGCTTTGGGCAAGCTCCAAGCAGGCACAAAGGGGTCATTGCAGGCATTCAAAGCCAAGGCGGGTACACGGACATGGTGCAGTCCTGGCTTGGCCGATGCGCGCGCCCAATAGTCGTCGGTGTTTTGATAGCCATGCACGGGGGCCGTGAACACATTGTCAAATTCGTACAAAGTTTGCACGTTCAACAGTGCCTGGCCATCAAACAACCCAGGGTACTGCGCCAATTTTTCAAGTGCCCTAGGCTTCATGGTTTTTAAAAACATGCGGGTGTAGATGTGTCGATTCAATCCTTGGTCTATGGCGTGACCACTGGCGGTCAAATCCAGCGGTGCGCTGATCGCCGCTATGCCCTGCACCACGTGCTTGGCTGCGGCCCCTTTGTCGCCCGCCCAACGCATGAGCGCATTGCCGCCTAGCGAGACGCCCACGGCAACGACAGGGCCGTGGTGCAGTTTTTGACATTCGCGCAGCATCCAATCAATTTCATCCACATCGCCTGAGTGGTAAGCCCTTGGTGCCAGATTGATCTCACCACTGCATCCACGAAAGTGTGGCAAGGCCATGCGCCAACCACGCTGCGTGGCTTGACTTGCAAAAGCTTGTGCATAGTGGCTGCTTGAAGAGCCCTCTAAACCATGAAACAACACCAACAAGGGCTGCGTACCTGAATGACGGTTGGGGATCCAATCGACGTCTACAAAATCAGCATCTGGTGTGAGCCAACGCTCACGCAACCAATCGATGCGGGGGCCGTTTGATGCATTGGCCAACTTGGCGGCATACACGGTTTGGACATCGCCACTTGGCAGCCACCAGGGTGCTTGGTAGCCCCACGTCAATGCAGCACCTGTGGCTCATCCAATGCTTCTGCCTGATGATCGGCAGCACCCGGACTGGCATGGTGCGCCACCAGGCGCCAACCCTGGGGTGTGCGCTGGTACACATTGGTGGCCAGCACCAAGGCGTGTTGTGCCCCTTCGTTGGTGAGCACCGCAATGCGTTCGACCACGTTGTGCATCGCACTGGTCAGTGACTCGACCTTGCACACCTGCTCCGGTTTGGCATTGACTGTGCCGTTTTCAAACAAAACTTCAAAGGCCGCGCGAATGGCTGCGTTGCCCACCAAACGGGGGCCGCCAGGGTGCACGCACACGATGTCGTCTTCGTCCGCCCAGCAGCCCATCAGCTTTTCGAGGTCGCCCGTCTGCATGGCTTCATAAAACGTGGCTTCAATGTCGTCGGCTGAGCCACCCACGGTGGCTGCACGTAATTTGGCTTTTGGCATGGGACAGATTGTCCTTTCAAATCACACAGTAAAAAAGCCCCAATCCGAAGAGTGGGGCTTAGTTTGGCAAGCGTTAAATGGGCTTAACGTTTGCCGCGGAAGCGGCGAAGTGCGGCCAGCTCTGCCACCAAGATGTTCAACTCAGAACGCGCACGTGCCATGTCCACATCGCTTTTTGCATTCTTCACCGCCTCTTCGGCGGCTTGCTTGGCGGTGTTGGCTTTTTCCTCGTCCAGGTCTTTGCCACGCACTGCGGTGTCCGACATGACGGTGACGCAATCGGGTTGCACCTCGAGGATGCCACCCGCGACAAACACGAACTCTTCGCCACCATCAGCCGTTTGGATGCGCACCGAACCGGGTCGGATGCGAGTGATCAGTGGCGTGTGGCGCGGATAAATACCGAGCTCGCCCGCTTCGCCTGGCAAAGCCACAAAGGTGGCTTCGCCAGAGAAGATGGACTCTTCCGCACTGACAACATCTACGTGGATGGTACTCATAGGATCTCTCAGATCTTTTTAGCTTTTTCGAAGGCTTCGTCGATGGTGCCGACCATGTAGAAGGCTTGCTCAGGCAAGTGGTCACACTCGCCGTTGGCAATCATCTTGAAGCCGCGGATCGTCTCAGCCAAGGTCACATATTTACCAGGCGAGCCCGTGAACACTTCTGCCACGTGGAAAGGCTGAGACAAGAAGCGTTGGATCTTACGAGCGCGGGCCACAGCCAGCTTGTCTTCTGGCGCCAATTCGTCCATGCCCAAAATCGCAATGATGTCGCGCAGTTCTTTGTAGCGCTGCAGCGTACCTTGCACAGCACGTGCAGTGGCGTAGTGCTCTTCGCCAACGACCAACGGATCCAACTGACGGCTGGTGGAGTCCAAGGGGTCCACCGCAGGGTAGATACCCAGCGCAGCAATGTCACGGCTCAACACCACGGTGGAGTCCAAGTGGGCAAAGGTGGTGGCAGGTGATGGGTCGGTCAAGTCGTCGGCAGGCACGTACACGGCTTGAATAGACGTGATCGAACCGACTTTGGTCGACGTGATACGTTCTTGCAAACGGCCCATTTCTTCGGCCAAGGTAGGCTGATAACCCACCGCAGAAGGCATACGACCCAAGAGGGCGGACACTTCGGTACCGGCCAAGGTGTAGCGGTAGATGTTGTCCACGAAGAACAGCACGTCACGGCCTTCGTCACGGAAAGATTCCGCAATGGTCAAGCCGGTCAAAGCCACGCGCAAACGGTTGCCAGGAGGCTCGTTCATCTGACCGTAGACCATGGCCACTTTGGACTCGCCCAGGTTCTCTAGGTTCACCACGCCAGAGTCGGCCATCTCATGGTAGAAGTCGTTACCTTCACGGGTACGCTCACCCACACCCGCAAACACGGACAAGCCGCTGTGCGCTTTGGCGATGTTGTTGATGAGTTCCATCATGTTCACGGTCTTGCCCACGCCGGCGCCGCCGAACAAGCCGACCTTACCGCCTTTGGCGAATGGACACACCAAGTCAATCACTTTGATGCCGGTCTCGAGCAACTCTTGCGAAGGGCTGAGTTCGTCATAAGCGGGGGCTTTGCGGTGGATAGACGCAGTTTGTGTCAGGTCCACAGCGCCACGTTCGTCGATGGGGTTGCCCAACACGTCCATGATGCGACCCAGCGTGGCCTTGCCAACTGGAACAGTGATCGCAGCACCCGTGTTGGTCACCATCAAACCGCGACGCAGACCATCCGAGGTCCCGAGCGCGATGGTACGGACGATGCCGTCACCCAATTGCTGTTGCACTTCCAGCGTCAGGGCTGTGCCCTCCAGCTTGAGTGCGTCATACACCTTGGGCATGTGGTCGCGTGGGAACTCGACGTCCACCACAGCGCCAATACATTGAACTATCTTGCCCTGAACGCCAGCGTTCTTGTGGGTGGTCTCATGAGCCATATTCGTTGCTCCAAAAATTAAAATCAGACAGCAGCCGCACCAGCGACGATCTCGGAGAGTTCCTTCGTGATCGCTGCTTGACGCGTCTTGTTGTAAACCAGTTTGAGTTCGTTGATCACGTTCCCAGCGTTGTCGGTCGCGGACTTCATCGCCACCATGCGTGCCGACTGCTCGGACGCCATACTTTCAGCCACGGCTTGATAGACCAAGGCCTCTATGTAACGAATCAGCAGCTCATCGATGACGACGTGTGCATCGGGCTCGTAGATGTAATCCCAGCTGTGGTGCCCTTCGTGCACTTTGAGCCTGTCTTCTGACAAAGGCAGCAACTGCTCGATCACCGACTCTTGCTTCATCGTGTTGATAAAGCGCGTGAAGCACAGGTAGACAGAATTGATTTCGCCATTGACGTAAGCGTC
>CANCUP010000036.1 GCA_947381325.1 Comamonadaceae bacterium | reverse complement strand
GGCAGCTATTTGGCGTTCATCGTTCTGCTGAAACTGCAGATGCCGGTGTGGCCTACCTTCATCACTGGTTGAGTCGGAGAATAAACAATGGATTTGATTTCAAACCTAGCTTTGGGTTTTGGCGTGGCCTTCACGCCCATCAACCTGATGTATGCCTTGGTCGGTTGTATCTTGGGCACTTTGATTGGCGTCTTGCCAGGCATTGGCCCCGTCGCCACCATCGCCATGTTGCTGCCTGCCACTTACGCGCTGCCCCCTGTGTCGGCGCTGATCATGTTGGCCGGTATTTACTACGGCGCCCAGTACGGTGGTTCGACCACCGCCATTTTGGTGAACTTGCCCGGTGAATCGTCTTCGGTGGTGACCACCATCGACGGCTACCAAATGGCCCGCAAAGGCCGTGCCGGTCCTGCACTGGCTGCGGCTGGTTTGGGTTCGTTCTTCGCTGGCTCTGTGGGCACCTTGATCTTGGCTGCGTTTGCGCCGCCTTTGACCGAGTTGGCCTTCAAATTCGGCCCCGCCGAGTACTACTCACTGATGATCTTGGGTCTGGTGGGTGCGGTGGTGTTGGCCTCGGGCTCGTTGCTCAAGGCGATTGCCATGATCGTGCTGGGCTTGCTGATGGGCCTGATTGGCACCGACGTGAACTCAGGCGTGGCGCGTTTCAGCTTTGACATTCCAGAGTTGACCGACGGCGTGGGCTTTGTGGCTGTGGCCATGGGTGTGTTTGGCTACGGCGAGATCATCTCCAACCTGTCGCAACCGGAAGACCAGCGTGAAGTGTTCACTGCCAAGGTCGAGGGCTTGTTCCCCACCAAGGAAGACTTCAAGAACATGATCCCTGCAGTGCTGCGTGGCACGGCCTTGGGTTCTATTCTGGGCGTGTTGCCGGGTGGCGGTGCCTTGTTGGCAGCGTTTGCGGCTTACACGATTGAGAAGAAAACCAAGCTCAAGCCCGGCGAAGTGCCGTTCGGTCAAGGCAACATCCGCGGTGTGGCGGCGCCTGAGTCGGCCAACAACGCCGGTGCACAAACCTCGTTCATTCCTTTGCTGACCTTGGGCATTCCACCCAACGCGGTGATGGCCTTGATGGTGGGTGCGATGACGATTCACAACATCCAGCCTGGCCCTCAGGTGATGACCAGCAACCCTGAGTTGTTCTGGGGCTTGATTGCCTCGATGTGGATTGGCAACTTGATGCTGGTGATCTTGAACCTGCCCTTGATCGGCATGTGGATCAAGTTGTTGTCTGTGCCTTACCGCTTCTTGTTCCCCGCCATCGTGCTGTTTTGCGCGATCGGTGTGTACTCGACCAACAACAACACCTTCGACATCTGGTTGGTGGCTGGTTTTGGCTTCATTGGCTACCTCTTCTTGAAGTTGGGCTGTGAGCCTGCACCTTTGCTGTTGGGCTTCATCTTGGGCCCCATGATGGAAGAGAACTTGCGCCGTGCGCTGCTGCTCTCGCGCGGTGACTGGTCCGTGTTTGTGACCCGTCCCCTGTCGGGTGGTCTGTTGGGTGCCGCGCTCTTGTTGCTGATCATTGTGCTGTTGCCCTCGATCCGCTCTAAACGCGAAGAAGCCTTCGTGGAAGAGTAACAAGGCTGGCCCTGAGGCCTTCTTCAAAAACGGCACCCTCGGGTGCCGTTTTTCTTGATGCCAAGCTTTTGCGACACAATGTTTGCTCTGAGAAAGGCCCCACCATGACCGATCATTTGCAACGACTGGCGCTGCACAACGAAGTGCATGCGCGTCCCCCCGAGCCCATGCAAGCGCCCTTGGCGATATCGCATGTGGTGATGTGGGTCGACCGAGACACTGCACAGGCCAGTCGGGCTCATCTGGCCCGTCTCTTGATCGACCACCATTTGCCCGCCCCCGACGCACAGACCAACCATGTGCGCATGGACTTTGGCGCCTTTCGCTTGCGCTGGGAATTGCACACCGAGTTTGTTTCTTGGACCTTCATGCGTCCTGTCACCGAACAACAGGTGGTGCAGTCGTTTCCAGAAACCGCGGTGCAAGGCGTGCCCCAGCAGTGGCTTGCCTCACTGCCTGGGCAGTGCTTGGCCCGTTTGCATCTGTGGCTGCTTGCCACGGGCGGACATGACTTGCAAGCGTTGCTGCCCAGACTGCTGCACGACGAAACCTTGGTCGCCTCGACCGTGGCCGATGGCCATGGCGAGGTCTACACCGATTTTCAGTTGCACCCTGATGGGTATTCGCGCATCTTCTTGCTCACTGGCTCGCTCTCGCCGCGTCGGCAAGGTCGTCTGGTGCAGCAGTTGCTCGAGATTGAGACCTACCGCATGGCCGCCTTGTTGGGTTTGCCCGCCGCCCGCCAAGCCTCAGACGTTTTGGCCGATGCCGAGCGCGAGTTGGCCGATTTGGCCAAAGCCATTCGCAGCGCCGAAACCCAACATGAAGCGGGCCTGCTGGACCGCTTGACCCGCTTGGCGGGCGAGGTGGAGGGGCAATATGCCGCCACCCACTCGCGGTTTTCAGCCACACGGGCTTATTTCGAATTGGTCGATCGGCGCATCCGTGACATTGCCGAATCGCGCATGCCGGGCATGCAAACCATCGGTGAATTCATGGAGCGGCGCTTGTCGCCCGCGCGCAGCACCTGCGATTGGGCCGGTCGACGCCAAACCGCGCTGTCAGAGCGTGTCTCGCGCATGAGCAATTTGCTGCGCACGCGGGTGGACTTTGAGCAGCAAGAAAGCAGTCAAGCCTTGCTCGAGGCCATGAACCAGCGGCAAGGTCTGCAACTCAAGTTGCAGTCCACCGTGGAGGGCTTGTCGGTCGCGGCCATCACTTACTACATCACCGGTTTGGTCAACACCTTTGCCAAGGGCGCCGCCGTGTGGGGCTGGCCTTGGTCTGCCGATGTCACCGCGGCTTGCGCCGTGCCTTTGGTCGCCGCCGTGGTGTGGTGGTCGATGCGTCAACTTCACAACAAAGTATTTCAAGCTTAGACACTCAACCCAGATGAACTTCAATTTCAACAACCCCTACACCTCCACCCGCTTGCCCGTGTTCGCGCGCAATGTGGTGTCGACCTCGCACCCCTTGGCCGCTCAGGCTGGCTTGCGCATGCTGTGGCAAGGTGGCAATGCGGTGGACGCGGCCATTGCAGCGGCAGCCGCCATCACCTTGACCGAGCCCGTGAGCAACGGTTTGGGTTCGGACGCGTTTTGCATTGTGTGGGACGGTAAAGAACTGCATGGTTTGAACGCTTCCGGTCGCGCGCCACACACCTGGACGCCCGAATACTTTCAGCGCAAATATGGCGCCGACGCCAAAACGCCCCCCAAGCGCGGCTTTGACTCGGTCACCGTGCCCGGTGCCGTGGCCAGTTGGGTGGCAATGAGCGAGCGCTTTGGCAAGTTGCCCTTTGAAGACCTGCTGCAACCCGCCATCGAAATTGCCGAACGTGGCTATTTGCTGCCCGTGGTGGTGCAACAAAAGTGGGCGGCTGCCACGCCCGAGCTGCAAGGCTTGCCTGGCTTTGCCCAAAACTTTTTGCCCTGGGGCCGTGCGCCCCATGTGGGCGAGTTGTTCAAGTTTCCCGCTGCGGCCAAAGGCCTGCGTGCCATTGCGCAAAGCAAGGGCGCGGCTTTTTATGGCGGTGAAATTGCGCAGGCGATTGAAAAATTTGCCGCAGCCAACGGCGGCAGCATCACCGCCCGTGACTTTGCAGACTACAAAGCCGAATGGGTCACGCCCATTGCGCAAAACTACCGTGGCTACACCTTGCACGAGATTCCTCCCAACGGCCAAGGCATCGCAGCCCTGATTGCGCTGGGCATCTTGGAGCACTTTGACGTGGCCAGCTTGGCGGTGGACGGTGTGGATTCACAGCACCTGCAAATCGAAGCCATCAAACTCGCGTTTGCAGATGTGTACCGCTACGTGGCCGAGCCTGGTCAGATGGAAGTCACCCCGGCCCAAATGCTGGACCCCGCATACCTGAAGAGCCGCGCCCAACTCATCCACATGAAGAAAGCCCAAGACTTTGGCGCCGGCAACCCGGTCAAAGGCGGCACGATTTACCTCAGCACCGCCGACGAAAACGGCATGATGGTCAGCTTCATCCAGAGCAACTACATGGGCTTTGGCTCGGGTTGTGTCGAGCCCAACTTTGGCATCAGCCTGCAAAACCGCGGTCACGGCTTCAGCCTCGATGCGCAGGGCCTCAACCCCGCCAACTTGGTGGCGCCGGGCAAGCGGCCTTTCCACACCATCATCCCGGCCTTCCTGTCCAAAGACGGTCAACCGGTGATGAGCTACGGCGTGATGGGTGCCAACATGCAACCGCAAGGCCACATGCAGACCTTGGTGCGCATGCTGGACTACGGACAAAACCCGCAAGCGGCGTGTGATGCGCCGCGCTGGCGCTACAACGCCGGTCTAGAGATCAACGTCGAGTCCAGCCTCAACCACGACACCGTGGCGGGCTTGCAGGCACGTGGCCACCGCGTCGAGGTGATCAACGACAGCTACCAAGACTTTGGTGCCGGTCAGTTCATCTGGCGCGCCGGTGACCCCAAGGTCGAAGGCTATGTGGTGGCCAGCGACGCCCGCCGTGACGGCTTGGCCGCAGGTTTTTAAACCGACACCTCGGTCTTTGTGCGCACACGCGATGGGATGCATGAGCGCACACGGTGAAGTTCAGTGGGAGACTGAGCCGCACCCGCAGCCAGAGCTTCAGCGCTTCGGCATGCAGCGCTTGTTGGCAGTCTGCTTAGGCCTGGTGTGGTGTTCGGTGGCCGCCTCGGCCGAGTTGGACGTGGTGCAACCCGAAATGGCCACCGGCCTGCAGCGCCACACCGAGGTGGTGAATCAGCGCTGGGCAGTGGCCGCCGCCCACCCCCTGGCGACCCAAGCGGGCTTCGAGATGTTGCAAGCCGGTGGCTCTGCGGTGGACGCCGCCGTGGCCGTGCAAATGGTGTTGGGATTGGTCGAGCCGCAGTCCAGCGGCTTGGGCGGTGGGGCCTTCTTGCTGCACAGCCAAGGCACGCGGGTGCAAGCCTTTGACGGGCGAGAGCGCGCGCCGGGCGCGGCCAGCGAAGACTTGCTGCTTGACGCGCAAGGCCAGCCCCTGCCTTTTTACCAAGCGGTGGTGGGTGGCCGGGCGGTGGGCACGCCCGGTGTGCTGCACATGCTGGCACTGGCGCATCGGCAGCACGGACGCTTGCCCTGGGCGCGGTTGTTTGAACCGGCGATCCGCTGGGCCACCGACGGGTTTGCCATCGGCCCGCGCTTGCATGCGCAACTCGCTGCCGATGCCTATTTGCGGCTTGATCCCACCGCCTTGGCCTACTTTTACCAAGCCAATGGCCAGCCTCACCCCATCGGGCACGTGCTGCGCAACCCAGCCTTGGCCGCGCTGTTGCAACGCATCGCCCGCGAGGGCGTGTCGGCTTTCTACCAAGGTGAGGTGGCGCAGGCCATGGTGCACAAGGTGCAACAACACCCCAGCAACCCCGGGCGCTTGAGCTTGGATGACCTGGCCCAGTACCAAGCGCTGGAGCGCGAGCCGGTGTGCTTTGCGCATGAGGTGCCAGGTGCAGCAGCCCTGGCCTCTGCGCATCGCGTCAGAGCAGGTGCAGGTGCAGGTGAGGGTGCTCGCCCACCCGCTCGGCGTTTGCGCATGTGTGGTGTGCCGCCGCCGAGTTCTGGCACGCTGGCGATCGGCCAAATTTTGGGTGTGCTGCAACACACCGCACCTGCTGACGCATGGCCTGCAGGCTTGCCGAGTGCAGCGTGGTTGCATGCCTACAGCGAGGCCTCCCGCTTGGCCTTTGCCGATCGGGCCCAGTATGTGGCCGACCCCGCCTTTGTGCGCCCCCCCGGTGGCGATTGGCAGCACCTGCTGGCGCCCGCTTACTTGCGCGAGCGCGCCCGCCTGATCGGGCCAAGCCGCATGCCGCAAGCCCTGCCTGGCGTGCCCGTGCGCGGTGAAGCCAGCGCCTATGCCCCCAGCTTGGCACAGCCCGAATTTGGCACCTCCCACCTGAGCATTGTGGACGGGCAAGGCAACGCTGTGGCCATGACCACCACCATCGAGAGCGCCTTTGGTTCGCGCCAAATGGTGCAGGGCTTTTTGCTCAACAACGAACTCACCGACTTCAGTTTTGCACCGCGCGATGCGCAAGGCCGCCCTGTGGCCAATCGGGTGGAGCCGCTCAAGCGGCCGCGTTCTTCCATGTCGCCCTTGTTGGTGTTCGACCAGGACACGGGCGAGTTGTTGATGAGCTTGGGCAGTGCGGGGGGCGAGATGATCATCCACTACACCGCCAAGGCCTTGATCGGTGTGTGGCAGTGGGGCTTGGCGCCACAGCCAGCCTTGGACTGGCCCAACTTTGGCCAGTTGGGGGATGCCACCTTGTTAGAGGCCCAGCGCTTTGACGCCGCCACCCTGACAGACTTGCGTGCCCGAGGCGGTGCCGTGCAAGAGCGCGACCTCACCAGCGGCACCCAAGCCCTGGTGCGTCTACGGCGCAACGGCCAAGCGGTGTGGGTGGGCGCCACTGACCCGCGACGCGAAGGGCGAGTGCTGGGGCAGTGAGGCCTGGCCGGTTCAGAGTTTGGGGGTGTTCAAGTCAGCGCGTTGGCCTTCGCGCCGCGCGATCCACAGCGTGGACAACATGATCACGGTGGCCCCCATCCAGGTGGTCTCGCTGGGCACTTCGGCAAACACCCACCAGCCCATGAGCGATGACCAGACCAGGTCTAAAAAACGCATCGACTGGGTGGCCGAGATGTCGGCCACATGGAAGGCCCGCGTCAAACAGTAGTGGGCGGCAGTGCCCATGACGCCAGAGACCAAAAAATTGGCCCATTGCCACGCGTCGGGGGTTTGCCAATTCAGCAGGGCCAAAGGAAAGCTGAAGAGGGCCACGGTGATGGCTTGCCACAGCACGATCACCCCTGGGCTTTCGTAGCGCGTGAGGGCCTTGGTGATCAAAAACGACGCGGCAAATACGGGGGCTGAGGCGAGCATGACCAAGTGAAACACGCCCCCGTTGTTGGACAGATGGGGCAGCACGACCACCAGCACACCGACAAAACCCACCACAGCTGCCATCCAGCGGTCGCGGCGCATGCGCTCGTTCAAGAACCAAGCCGCACCGATCATGATGAAGATCGGCCCCGTGAAGCTGATGGCCGTCATGTCGGCCAGAGGAATGTGTGGCAAGGCGATGAACCACAGCATCAAGCCCGCAGCGTGCACGCCGCCGCGCCAAAACTGACCTTTGACATTGCTCGGCCAGTACGCGCGTGCGCCCGAGCGCAACACAAACGGCAGCAAGATCAGCACCGCGCACAGGTAACGCAAAAACTGGGTCTCAAACGCATTCAGGGCCAGCGACATAGTGCGCGAAATGACGTTGAGCATGGAGAACATCACGCCACCCAGAATCGTCCACAACATGCCTTGCAAAGGCTTGGGCAGGCGTTGAGCCATGCGAAAGACAAGGCGCTGGGCCAGCTTGCCCCGGCGCCTGAGAGAGTAATTCATAGGTCCCGAGTCTAGAGGCAGTGCGGCACTGGATCGGTCGCGGGCGTTACGGCTGGGTGTCGTCGTGCGGTTTGTCGACGTCGCGCATCAGGGCGTAGCGAGTGTGCCGCTGGGCTTGCACCAGTCGAAACACGCGTTTGAGCGGAATGCCAATCAGCGCCAAGGTTTGGCTGGCCAGCATCAGGCTGCCTTCAATCACCTCGGGCACCACCTCAGCGGCCCCTGCCGCGCGGAGTTGTTCCAGGTCTTTGTCATCGTGGGTGCGCACCACCACAGGCACCTGGGGCGCATGTTCTTTGACCCACGCCAAGACCTTGAGTGCCGAGGCCGTGTCGGGGTAAGTCACCACCACCGCAGCGGCGCGTGCCAAGCCAGCCGACATCAAACTGGTCAAACGGGTGGCGTCGCCAAACTCCACCCGGTGGCCCAGGCTGCGCCCGTGCTGAACTTTGTCGGGGTCGCTGTCCATGGCCACATAGGCAATGCCCTCTAGGCTGAGCAGGTCGACCAAGTTGTGGCCGCTGCGTCCATAGCCACACACAATCACATGGTGTTCGGTTTTCAGCGTGCGTTGTGCAATGCCCGTCAAGGCCAAGGACTGTTCCAACCAATCGGTGCTGACCAGGCGGTTGACGATGCGGTCGGCGTTCATCAGCAAAAACGGGGTGGCGATCATCGACAACACCATCGACGCGAGGATCGGGCTGATCCAAGCCGCCGGGATCAAGCCATGCACTTGCCCCAGCGACAGCAGCACAAAACCAAACTCACCCGCTTGTGCCAAGTAGATCCCGGTGCGCAGGCTCACCCCTGCAGGGCCGCCCTGCAACCGCGCCAATACGAACACCAGAGCGGCTTTGACCAAGACCGGCACCACCGTGAGCCCCAGCACCCAGGCCCAGTTGTCGATCACCACCTCCCAGTCGAGCTTCATGCCGATGGTGATGAAAAACAAGCCCAACAGCATGTCGTGGAAAGGGCGGATGTCAGACTCCACCTGGTGCTTGAAATCGGTCTCGGCAATCAGCATGCCGGCCAAGAAAGCGCCCATGGCCAGCGACAAACCGGCCAACTCGGTCAACCAGGCCAGCCCGAGCGTCATGAACAGCAGGTTGAGCATGAACAGTTCGTCGCTTTTGCGCCGTGCCACCAATTGGAGCCAACTGCGCATCACACCTTGTCCACCCCAGAGCAACAAACCAACCAGTGCCGTGGCCTTGAGCATGGCGATGGACAAAACTTGCCACAGGTTGTGCTCAGCCATGTCGGCCAAGGCAGGGATCAGCACCAGCAAAGGCACCACCGCCAAGTCTTGGAACAGCAGCACGCCCATCACGCGCTGGCCGTGGGGCGACTCCAACTCCACGCGATCGGCCATGAGCTTGACCACAATGGCCGTGCTCGACATGGCCAAGGCACTGCCCATGGCCAGTGCGCTTTGCCAACTCACATGCCAAGCTCGGCCCCATTGCGCCATGCCCCATGCGAGCGCAAGGTTCAACAGCAGCGTGCCCAGCAAGGTGAGCACCACCTGACCCAGTCCCAAGCCAAACACCATCTTGCGCATGTGGTGGAGCTTGGGCAGGTTGAATTCCAAACCGATCACAAACATCAAAAACACCACGCCAAACTCAGCCAGGTGCTCGATGCCGGCGGAGTCTTTGGCCAGCGCCAAGGCATTGGGCCCAATCACCAAGCCGGCCAGCAAATAGCCCAGCATGGCGGGCAAATGCAGCAGGCGGCAGCCCACCACGCTGACCACTGCAGCGCACAGGTAGAGCAGGGTGAGTTCGAGGGAAGACATGCCGCCATGGTAGCCACCGTTTGAATTCACCTGTGACCGTGCATGTCATGCCATCAGATTTAAACTGGGGCATGCCACTCCCTCTCAAACCCGGCTTGTCGGGTCTCATGCTGGCAACAGCCGGCGCCATCGCCTTCAGTGGCAAAGCCATCATCGTCAAACTGTCTTACCGCCACGGTGTCGATGCGGCGACGGTGATCATGTACCGCATGCTGTTTGCCTTGCCGTGTTTTTTGTTGCTGGGCTGGTGGTCTGAGCGCCAAGCCCATGCCAAGGCCAACCCGCTCACACGTGCAGATGTGTGGCGCATTGTGGGCTTGGGCTTTGTGGGCTACTACTTGTCGAGCTACCTTGACTTTTTGGGCTTGCAATTCATCACGGCGAGCTTGGAGCGTTTGATCCTCTACCTCAATCCCACCTTGGTGGTGCTGCTGGGTTGGGTGCTCTACAAAAAACCGATTCAACCGATTCGCATGCTGGCCATGGCCGTGAGCTACAGCGGTGTGTTGGTGGTGTTTGCGCACGAGCTGTCGTTTGCGGGTGCTGAGGTGATGTGGGGCGCCAGTCTGGTGTTTGCCAGTGCGCTCACCTATGCCCTGTATTTGATCTACAGCGGCCAGTGGGTGCAGCGCATCGGCGCCATGCGTTTGGTGGGTTGGGCCACCAGTGTGGCCAGTGTGTGCTGCATCGTGCAGTTTTTGGTGTTGCGCCCGTGGGCGGCTGCCGATGTGCCGGTGGAGGTGCTGTGGCTGGCGATCTTGAATGCTTTGGCTTGCACGGTGGCACCGGTGCTGATGGTGATGATGGCGGTGGAACGCATCGGCGCTGCGCTGACCGCGCAAACTGGCATGATTGGGCCCATGGCCACTGTTGCATTGGGTGTGATGGTGCTCGATGAGCCGCTCACCATTTGGATAGGTCTGGGCACCTTGCTGGTGTTGGGCGGTGTGTTTATTGTTTCAAAGTACGGAGCGAAGTGATGGATTTAGGTCTCAAAGGCAAGTGGGCGTTGGTCGGAGGCGCCAGCAAAGGGTTGGGTTTGGGGTGTGCGCAATCCTTGGCGCGAGAAGGCGTCAACGTGGTGATCGTGGCGCGTGGTGCTGAGGCCTTGAATGCGGCCGCTGTGGCGTTGCGCAAATTAGGCCCCACCATTTTGACGGTGCCCATGGACATCACCACACCCGAGGGCCGCGAGGCGGTGTGGTCGGTGGCTGGCGGGCCGGGCAAAAACTTTGACATCGTGGTGACCAATGCCGGTGGCCCGCCCCCAGGCGACTTTCGCAACTGGGATCGCGACGCGTGGATCAAAGCCTTGGATGCCAACATGTTGACGCCCATTGATCTGATCAAAGCCACGGTCGACGGCATGGCTGAGCGTGGCTTTGGTCGCATCGTCAACATCACCTCGGGCGCCGTGAAGGCCCCGATCGACGTGCTGGGCTTGTCCAACGGCGCACGTTCTGGTTTGACGGGCTTTGTGGCGGGTTTGGCGCGACAGCCCAAACTGGCCTCGCGCAACGTCACCATCAACAACTTGCTGCCGGGCGCCTACGACACCGACCGCATCCGCACCACCCTCAAAGGCGCGGCCGACAAAACCGGCAAGTCGTTCGAAGAAGTGGCAGATGCACGCAAGAAGACCATTCCTGCCGGGCGCTTTGGCCATCCTTCTGAGTTCGGAGATGCGTGTGCCTTCTTGTGTTCTGCACAGGCCAGCTACATCACGGGGCAAAACATCTTGACCGATGGCGGTGCATACAGCGGCACGTTCTGAGTGTGTGCTGGTTTGCCAAAACCCCTGATGCTTGGGTGCATCAGGGGTTTTTTATCGCTGCGACGACACCACAATGCCGCCGACGATGCAGGCAAAGGCGGCCATGTGGTACCAGGTGGGTAGCTCACCCAAGGTGAGGGCCGACAGCAGGGCGGCAAACAAAGGCGTGAGGTTGGAAAAGAACCCGGCAATGTTGGGCCCGGCTTGTTGCACACCCAAACCCCAGCAGCGGTAGGCCAAGATGGCAGGCCCAATGGCCACATAGGCCAGGGCTGCGGCCAAAGGCCAGCCCCACAGGATGTGTGCATCGGTGATGGCCCATTCGCCGGCCGTGAACAAACCCGACCACACAAACCCCAGAGTGATTTGTGCCATCAAAAAGTTGGCCCAATCGTTGCGCACCTCGGTGGGTTCGCTGGTTTGCGTCAGCAGCCAGCTGTAGCCGGCCCAAGCGGCCGTGGCCATCAGCACGAACACATCGCCCACCACCAACTGCACATTCATCAAGGCTTGCCAGTCGCCCCGTGAGAGCACCAGCAACACACCAAAAATCGACAGCACAGCCCCAATGATTTGGCGCTTGCGGATGGTTTGTTTGAAAAACAAAGCGCCAATCCCCAGCATGAACACCGGGCTGCTCGACGCGACCAAGGTGACGTTGATGGGGGTTGAGGTTTGTAGCGCCAGATATTGAAAGCTGTTGTAGCAGCCCACGCCGAGCAGCGCCAACACGGCATAACGCTTCCAGTGTGACCACAAGGGGCTGCGACGACGCAGTATGGGGTAGGTGAATGGCAGCAGCAGCAGACCGGCCAAGAGCCAGCGCACAAAGTTGAGCGTCATGGGCGGGATCATGTCGTGAACCATCCGACCCACAATGGCATTGCCGGCCCAAAGAAGCGGGGGTACCAACAAAAGCGCCGCAGAGCGCAGCGTCAGGGTTTGGGCAGGAACAGACATGCGGCACTCTAACCGAGCGTGAATAACCGAGGTGACACCTGCGGTAAGCGCTTGTATGGCAGGATGCCGAACTTTCGAACTATTTGTCACCTCTGAGGAGTACTTTCCATGACCCAAGCAGTCATCATTGAAAAAAACGGCGGCCCCGAAGAAATGAAATTGGTCGATGTGACCGTGGGCGAACCTGGACCCGGTGAAATTCGCATCCGCCACAAAGCCATTGGCTTGAACTTCATTGATGTGTACCAGCGCATTGGCTTGTACCCCGCACCCATGCCGGTGCGTCTGGGCATGGAAGCCTCTGGGATTGTGGAAGCGGTGGGCGAAGGCGTGACCCATTTGAAGGTGGGCGACCGTGCAGCCTATGCCAGCCACCCCTCGGGCAGTTACTGCGAAGAGCGTGTGATGCCGGCCAAGTGCGTGTGCAAATTGCCCGATGCCATTTCGTTTGAAACTGGCGCTGCCATGATGCTCAAGGGCCTGACCGCCCAGTACCTGCTCAAGCGCACCTTGCCCCAAGGTGGTTTGCACGCAGGTGACTTCATCTTGTTCCACGCTGCAGCAGGTGGTGTCGGCTTGATCGCGTGCCAATGGGCCAAGGCCCTGGGGTACCAGCTGATCGGTACTGCTGGCAGCGACGCCAAATGCAAGCTGGCCAAAGACAATGGCGCAGCCTTTGTGATCAACTACGCCACCGAAGATTTCTTGGCCCGTGTGAAAGAAATCACCGGCGGAAAAGGCGTGAAAGTGGTCTACGACTCAGTGGGCAAAGACACCTGGGACAAATCACTCGATTGCATTGCGCCGTTCGGCCTGATGGCCAGCTTTGGCAACGCATCGGGCCCCGTGCCCCCCTTTGCCCCCGGCATCTTGGGCGGCAAGGGCTCGATCTATGTGACCCGTCAAACCTTGTTCAGCCACATCGTGACGCGCGAGAGCACGCAAGAAATGGCCGACGATTTGTTTGGCGCAGTCACCAGCGGCAAGGTCAAGATCCACATCGACCAGACCTACAAACTGGCCGACATTGCGCAAGCGCACCGTGACTTGGAAGCACGCAAGACCACGGGCTGCACCATCATCACCCTGTGATCTGAGCGCACACTTCTTGCGCTCACAAAAAAGCCCTGCTGGCGACAGCAGGGCTTTTTTCACGTGTGGATCTTGGCGCCTGGGCTCAATGCCCGCGCCGCACCCGCAACACCTCATCCAACACCAAACAGGCTGCGCCCAAGCTGATGGCGCTGTCGGCCAGGTTGAAGGCCGGGAAGTGGATGCCTGCGTGGTGAAAGTCCAAAAAGTCGACCACATAGCCATAGAGCACGCGATCGATCACATTGCCCACGGCGCCGCCCAAAATGCAGGCCAGGGCAAAGCCAAACAGTTTTTGTCCGGGGTGCTGTTTGAGCATCCACACCATCACGGCGGCAGCCACCAGCCCGAGGCCGGTGAAGAACCAGCGCTGCCAGCCACCTGCGCTGGCCAGGAAGGAAAACGCTGCCCCTTCGTTGTGGACACGCACGATGTTGAAAAAATCGGTGACCGCAAAACCATCACCCAAGCCATAGCGGCCCACGATCAACACCTTGGTGAACTGATCGGCCAGAAGCACCAGCAGGGCCAGGCTCAGCCACAGCCAATGAGAGGTGTGGCCACGAAGAAACGTGTGACGTGCCATGTGTGAGTTCTACCGAAGGCGTCAAGCGCAGTGGCGAACTTCGCCATCGCCGTAGAGGTTGCTGGTGCAGCGGCCACACAAGGTGGGGTGGGTGGCGTCGTGGCCTACGTCATCGCGGTAATGCCAGCAGCGTTCGCACTTGGTGTCTGCGCTCACGTGAACTTGGGTGGACAAAGCCTCACCTTGCGTCAGCGCAATGGCCGAGGTGATGAAGACAAACTTCAGGTCTTCGCCCAAGCTGCTCAACAGGGCGTAATCGTCCGCGTTGACCTGCAAGGCGATGTTGGCTTGCAGCGAAGAGCCCAGCTTGCCTTCGGCACGGACGGCTTCAATGTCTTTGTTGACCTGGTTGCGAATCTCGCCAATGCGGGTCCACTTGGCCAGCAAAGCGCTATCCACAGGACCTAAGTCGACAAAGGTCTCCAAGAAGATCGATTCGGAGTTGCCAAACATTCCCCAGGCCTCTTCGGCGGTGAAGCTCAAGAACGGCGACATCCAGCGCAGCATGGCGTGGGTGATGTGGTGCAGCGCAGTTTGTGCGCTGCGGCGTGCCAGCGATTGAGGGGCCGAGGTGTAGAGCCGGTCCTTGAGCACGTCCAGGTAGAACGCGCCCAAGTCTTCCGAGCAGTAGAGCTGCAATTTGGAGACCACCGGGTGAAACTCGTACTGCCCAAAATGGCCGCCTTCAAACACACCCGTGGCTGGGTTGCGGGTGCCCAAGATGTCGGCTTGCAGTTGCGCGGCGCGTGACAAGGCGTACTGGTCAATCTCCAACAGATCGTCAAAGGCCACTGCGTCTTGGGCCGGGTCAAAGTCGCTCACGTTGGCCAGCAAAAAGCGCAAGGTGTTGCGGATGCGGCGGTAGGCGTCGACCACGCGGGCCAAGATTTTGTCGTCGATGTTGAGGTCGCCCGAGTAGTCGGTCGAAGCCACCCACAAACGCACAATCTCGGCGCCCATCTTGTCGGTCACTTCTTGCGGTGCCACGGTGTTGCCCAGGCTTTTGCTCATCTTGCGGCCTTGGCCGTCGGTGGCAAAGCCGTGCGTCAACAGGCCTTTGTAGGGTGCGCGGTCGTACAAGGCGCAGCCGAGCAACAGCGAGCTGTGGAACCAGCCGCGGTGCTGGTCGTGGCCCTCCAAGTACAGGTCGGCTTCGGGGCCTTGCGCGTGGAAAGGTGCCCGCTCGTAAGCGTCTTTGTGGCTGCCGCGCAGCACGTGCTCGAAGGTGGAGCCCGAGTCAAACCACACCTCCAAGATGTCGGTGCTCTTGGTGTAGTGGGCCGCGTCGTCACCGGTTTGGTTCAAGATGTCTTCCACCGTCACGCGGCTCCAGGCCTCGATGCCGCCCTGTTCCACGATGTCAGCCGCCTGGTCCAAGATCGCCATGGTGCGCGGGTGCAATTCGCCACTGTCTTTGTGCAAGAAGAAGGGCACCGGCACGCCCCAGCTGCGCTGGCGCGAGATGCACCAGTCGGGGCGGTTGGCAATCATGTCGCGCAAACGCGCTTTGCCGTTTTCTGGGTAGAACTGGGTGTGTTCGATCGCGTCGAGGGCGAGTTGACGCAGCGTCTTGGGGGCTTTGTCGGTGGTGAAGACACCCGGGCCTTCGTCCATGCGGATGAACCACTGCGCCGCCGCGCGGTAGATGACCGGCGTTTTGTGGCGCCAGCAATGCGGGTAGCTGTGGGTGATGGTGTGTGTGGCCAGCAAACGTCCAGCGTTTTGCAGGGTTTCCAAAATCACCGGCACCGCTTTCCAGATGTGCAGGCCACCGAACAAGGGGAAGTCAGCGGCATACGCGCCGTTGCCTTGCACCGGGTTCAAGATGTCGGTGTACTTCATGCCGTGCGCCATGCAGGAGTTGAAGTCATCCACGCCATACGCCGGCGCGCTGTGCACGATGCCGGTGCCGTCGTCGGCGGTGGCGTAGTCGGCCAGGTACACCGGGGCGGTGCGTTGGTAGCCTGCGTCCACATGAGACAGCGGGTGGTGGAAGGCGATGTGGTCGAGTGTTTTGCCCAAGGTGGTCGCCACCACACTGCCGCTGAGTTGCCAGCGCTCCAGGCATTTCGCAACCAGCGACTCGGCGCACATCAACAAACCACGTTCGGTGTCAACCAAGGCGTAGGTCAACTCAGGGTTGAGGTTCAAAGCCTGGTTGGCCGGAATGGTCCATGCGGTGGTGGTCCAGATCACGGCATAAGCGTCTTTGTCGAGCTTGGGCAAGCCGAAGGCTGTGGCGAGTTGGTCGGGCTCGGCGCATTGGAAGGCCACATCCAGGGTTTCGCTTTTCTTGTCGGCGTATTCAATTTCAAACTCGGCCAACGACGAGCCGCAGTCAAAGCACCAGTAGACGGGCTTCAAGCCACGGTAGACAAAGCCACGCTCGATCACGCGTTTGAAGGCGCGCAGTTGGCCGGCTTCGTTGGCCGGGTCCATGGTGCGGTAGGGGCGCTCCCAGTCACCCAGCACGCCCAAGCGTTTGAAGTCTTCACGTTGCTGCTCAATTTGCTCGGTGGCAAAGGCGCGGCTTTTGGCTTGCATGTCATCGCGGCTGAGCTTGCGTCCGTGCAGTTTTTCAATCGCGTTTTCAATCGGCAGGCCATGGCAATCCCAGCCAGGGATGTACTGCGCGTCAAACCCCGCGAGTTGCTTGGACTTCACGATCATGTCCTTGAGCACTTTGTTGAGTGCATGGCCAATGTGCAGTTTGCCGTTGGCATACGGCGGGCCATCGTGCAACACAAACAAGGGGGCGCCTCGGCGCGCCACACGCAGCTTTTTGTACAAACCGTGTTCGCTCCACTGCTTGACCCAACCGGGCTCGCGCTTGGGCAAATCGCCACGCATGGGGAACGGTGTGTCCATCATGTTGATGCGAGTGTCGGGGGAGGCGGTTTTGTCGGTCATGGCAGTTTCAAATCGTGCAAAGCGGGTTGGGCGAGGGCTCGCATGTGTTGCGGGTTGGGGACTTCAAGGACAGACGCGGGGCAAGGTGCGTCGGGCGTGCCCCGTCAAATTCGGGCGTTGAGGGCCCAGGCTCGCGCGTCCTCACAGTCTTGGCGTATGCCTTGTTGCAAGGCTTCCAGACCGTCGTATGTGCGCTCGTCGTGCAATTTATGTAGCAGTTCCACGCGGATGATTTTACCGTAGCCCCCTTCGGCGCCCAGGTGAGCCGGCCAGTCGAGGCAATGGGTTTCCAGCAGCACGCGACCGCCATTGACGTCGTTGGCGTCGAGCGAGGGCCGAACGCCGAGATTGGCCACACCGGTCAAGGCGCTGTCGCCCAGGCCATGGACGCGCACCACGAAGATGCCATTGGCAGCAGGCTTCCAGTGTGTAAAGCGCAAGTTCAGGGTGCGGCAGTTGAGCTCGCGCCCGAGTTTGCGACCGTGCACCACATGGCCCGAGATGGCGTAAGGGCGGCCCAAGAGTTGCGCGACCTCTTGCATCGCGCCGCGCGCCAAGGCCTCGCGCACAGCCGAGCTCGACACCCGCAAGCCGCCTGATTGGCCGGTGGGGTTGGATATTTCGTAACTGTTCATGCGCGCCACATCAAAGCCCAGTTGGGCCCCTGCAGCACTGAGCATGGCGTAGTCACCGGCACGCTTGGCACCAAAGCGAAAGTCGTCACCCACGAGCACGTACTTCACGCCCAAGCCCTGGCACAGCACGTCACGGATGAAGGCTTCGGGCTGTTGCGACGCAAAAGCATGGTTGAACGGCAGGACCACGCATTGCGCGACCCCGCAAGCACGCAGCTCGTTGAGTTTGTCGCGCAGGGTGGCGATGCGCGCCGGCGCCAACTCGGGTTGTTGAAAACGTTCGGCGAAAAAGTCGCGCGGATGCGGCTCAAACGTCATGACGCAGCTGGGCACGCCGCGGTGACGGGCTTCGTTGTGCAGCAAGGCCAGCATGGCCTGGTGGCCACGGTGCACGCCGTCAAAGTTGCCGATGGTCAGGGCACAGGCGGGAGCGAGTTGGTGGTGATGAAACCCTCTGAAGATCTGCATGTTGAAGGTGGGTGCTGAGGGTCAAAAAACTGTCGTTGAATAAGGGTATATTGTCCTTGATAGACGTGTGCATTCCGAATCGGTTTTTAACTCGAATGATGGAGGTGTCTTGTGAAGGTCTTGAAACTCTCAGCCCAAGGGCTGCCCCAGTCTTGGATTTCGCTGGAAGAGGCGGTCATCCACTATGCGGCGGGTGACGTGCGTTGGGAGTCGGGTGGTGAAGTGGCGGTGTTTCATGGAGGCACCAACGCCATCACCGGGGAGCTGTCGGTGATCACGGTCAACAGCATCATCGGTACACGCGGCGTGCCCAACATCAATCCCTTTGATTTGAAACCCAGCCTGACCAACGCCAAGTTGTTTGCCAGAGACCGCAACATCTGCGCCTATTGCGGCAACCTTTTTCACGAAACCGACCTGACCCGCGAGCACATTCGGCCATTTGGCCAAAACGGGGTGGACCACTGGATGAACGTGGTCACCTCCTGCAAGTCATGCAACCACCGCAAGGGCAACCGCACGCCTGAGCAAGCCAATATGCCCTTGCTGTACGCCCCTTATGTGCCCAGCCTGTGGGAAGACTTCATCTTGCGCAACCGCCGCATCTTGTCCGACCAGATGGAGTTTTTGATGGCGCATGTGCCCAAGAGCTCTCGGCTTTTGGCTTGATCGTGCGGCCCGCCGCCCAGGCTTAGCCTCACTTCAACAGTTGCGCCACCACCCTCGGATACATCACATGCTCTTGCGCCAGCACGCGCTCGGCCAAGGTGTCGGCGGTGTCATGGGGCAACACGGGCACAACCGCTTGCGCCAAGATCTCGCCGTGGTCTAACTCGTGGGTCACGCGGTGCACGGTGGCACCGGCGAATTGGCAACCTGCTTGCAGCGCCCGCTCGTGGGTGCGCAGCCCGGTGAAGGCGGGCAGCAGCGAAGGGTGGATGTTGACCAAACGCCCGGTGTAATGCGCCACAAATCCGGGTGTCAAGATGCGCATGAACCCTGCCAACACCACCAAGTGCGGTTGGTGGGCGTCGATGGCGTCCATCAGGGCTGCATCGAAGGCTTCACGCGCTTGCGCATGAGCTGCATAAGCGGTGTGGTCCACCACAGCCGTGGCGATGCCGTTGGACTGTGCAAATGCCAAGCCCGTCGCTTGAGGGCGGTTGCTGATGACGGCGCTGATGCGTGCGTCGAGGCGCTGGGCCCATTGTTGGGCCTGCGCAGCTTGCACGATGGCAGCCATGTTGGAGCCGCTGCCGGAAATCAAGATCACGATATTTTTCATCTGATCCGAATTATCGAGGGGTGAAAAACGCACGGTCGTGCTAAAAACGAGGGATGACGGTTTTTGGCGAAGGAAGTACCCCCGATGGATTTGGCTTTTACCCCCGAAGAAGAGGCGTTTCGCAGCGAAGTGCGTGCATGGGTGCACGCCAACTTGCCGCCTGAGATTTCACACAAAGTGCACAACGCCTTGCGCCTGACGCGCGAGGACATGCAGCGCTGGGCCCAAATTTTGGGCCGCAAAAACTGGCTGGGCTTTGGCTGGCCCACTCAGTTTGGCGGCCCGGGTTGGAGCGCGGTGCAAAAGCATTTGTTCGAAGAGGAGTGTGCATTGGCGGGTGCGCCACGCATCGTGCCCTTTGGCCCGGTGATGGTGGCCCCGGTGATCATGGCGTTTGGCAATGCCGAGCAGCAGCAGCGTTTTTTACCTGGCATCGCCAGCGGCGAGGTGTGGTGGAGCCAGGGCTACAGCGAACCCGGCTCCGGTTCGGACTTGGCCTCGGTCAAGACACGCGCCGAGCGAGTGGGCAGCCACTATGTCGTCAACGGCCAAAAAACTTGGACCACCTTGGGCCAACACGGCGACTGGATTTTTTGCCTGGTGCGCACCAGCAACGAGGGCAAGCCGCAAACCGGCATCTCCTTCTTGCTGATCGACATGAGGTCACCCGGCGTGAGTGTGCGCCCCATCAAGCTGCTGGATGGCGAGTGCGAGGTCAACGAGGTCTGGTTTGACAACGTGCAAGTGCCCGTGGAGAACCTGATTGGCGAAGAGAACAAAGGCTGGACTTACGCCAAGCATTTGCTGGCGCATGAGCGCACCAACATTGCCGACGTCAACCGTGCCAAGCGTGAATTGGAGCGCTTGAAGCGCATTGCCAAAGCCGAGGGCGTGTACGACCCGGCCACGGGCGGTGTGGAGGCGCTGCGCTTTCGAGATGAAATTGCCAAGCTCGAAGTGGATGTGGTGGCACTCGAGATGCTGGTGCTGCGCGTGCTGTCGGCCGAGAAGTCGGGCAAACAAACGCTGGATATTGCCGGACTGCTCAAGATCAAAGGCAGCGAAATTCAGCAGCGCTATACCGAATTGATGATGCTCGCCGCTGGCCCAGCCAGCGTGCCGTTCATCGAAGAAGCGATGGAGGCGGGCTGGCAGGGCGACCCCGCGTTAAGCAGCTTATGGCTGGCTGGCGCCATGCACGCGGCGCCGCTGGCGTCGAGCTACTTGAACATGCGCAAGACCACCATTTACGGTGGCTCCAACGAGGTACAGCGCAACATCGTGGCCCAAGTGGTGCTGGGATAAGGAACAAACATGGACTTCAATTTTTCAGACGAACAAGAGCAGCTGCGCGACGCGGTGCGCAAGTGGGTCGACAAAGGCTACGACTTTGAGCGCCGCCGTGCGGTGGTGGCCGAGGGCGGTTTTTCGCGCGCAGCCTATGGCGAGTTGACCGACTTGGGGCTGGGCGGCCTCTACATTCCTGAAGCCTTGGGTGGCTTGGGGATGGGACCAGTCGAGGGCATGGTGGTGATGGAGGAGCTCGGGCGTGGCATCGTGCTCGAACCTTTGGCGCAGACCTTGATCGCCGGGGCTTTGCTGTCAGGCTACGCCAGCGCAGAGGTGCAAGCCGCTTGGTGCGAGAAGGTGGCCACGGGTGAGGCTTTGGTGGTGCTGGCGCATCAAGAGCGCGCCGCGCGTTACCAATTGGCCCATTGCCAGACCACTGCCGAATGGCACAACGGGCTGTGGACCTTGACCGGTGCCAAGAGCGTGGTGCCTGCGGGTGACCAGGCCGATGCGTGGCTGGTGCCTGCCATGGCGAAGGGCCAAATGGGGCTGTATTTGGTGCAGCGCAACGCCGCTGGCGTGGCGACCCGGGGTTACCTCACGCAAGACGGCAGTCGCGCTGCTGAGTTGGCCTTGCACCAAACGCCAGCCACCTGGGTCACCACCGACGGCATGACGGCTTTGCTGCACGCCCAAGACATTGGCATTGCGGCGGTGTGCGCCGAAGCCGTGGGGGTGATGGACAAAACCGTGGCCATCACGGTCGAGTACATGAACATGCGCCGGCAGTTCGGTGTGGCCATCAGCAGCTTTCAGGCCTTGCGCCACCGCGTGGCCGACATGAAGATGCAATTGGAGTTGGCCCGCTCCATGAGCTACTACGCATCCCTCAAGCTCAATGCCCCGCAGGCCGAGCGACGCCGGGCCATGGCGCGCGCCAAGTACCAGTTGGGCACGTCCATGCGCTTTGTCGGCCAACAAGCGGTGCAGTTGCATGGCGGCATTGGCGTGACGGACGAGTACATCGTCAGTCACTACTTCAAAAAGCTCACGCAACTGGAGCTGACCTTTGGCGACACCTTGCACCACTTGGGCCAGGTCTCGGCGCAAATGCAAGACACGGCCGGTGTGTTTGCCTGAGGGGCTTTGCCAGCCCCTCCTTTGCCAGCCCCTCATTACGCCCTAGCGCAGGGGTGTCCGTTCAGGGCCTTCAGTTGGCGCGCTGAAAGCGTGGTTGCAACAGGCCGTCAATCACCACCTGTTCGGTGAACATGGCCGCGGGTCGCACCCACAGACCATGGGCGCCATAGAGCGCCCGGTACACCGTCATTGCCTCCAGCGTTTCGCTGTGGCGCGCGGTGCCAATCACCTCGTAAATGCCGCCTTTGTAGTGGCGGTACAGACCGGTGGGGGTTTCTTCGAGAGGGGGGAGGTCTTGGTCGTTCATGGGTGGGACAATACACCTTATGCATCCCAACGCCTTGTTAGAAGCTTGTACCGAGCTTGTTCGCCTCACCTTGAAGTTTGACCACCCGGCTGACGCCGTGGTGTCTCAATTTTTCCGTGATTACCGCAAAACCTACGCTTTTGGCCCGCGTGAGCGTGCCGCTTTGGCTGAGACGGTCTACAACGTCTTGCGCTACAAGCTGCGTTACGACCACTTTGCGCCCTCAGGCTCAGGCCCCAAAGAGCGCCGCTTGGCCATTTTGGGCTTTGCGGAGCACTTGGACCACCAAGCACCCACGGCTTCTGGCGCGTCAGGCAACAAGCCTGCCCCCGGCAAGCGCAAAGCCGACAGCTCGGGTCCGCGCGACTTTTTGAAAAGCGCCCTGAGCGACCCAGAAATTGTCTGGCTCGACGCCTGCGCCCAGGTGCAAACCGCTGATTTGATGGAGCGCCATCGCCACAACCTGCCCGAGTGGCTGGTGGCCCCGCTCAAAGCCCAGGTGGGCGATGGGTTTTGGCCTTTGGTGGCGCGCCTCAATGGCTCGGCTCCGTTGGATTTGCGGGTCAACACCTTCACCGACAAGCGCAGCGATGTGCAGCATGAACTCAAACTGGCGGGTATCAAGGCCGTGTTGACGCCTTATTCCCCCTGGGGCTTGCGCATTGACGGCAAACCAGCCCTGAGCCAACTCGACGCCTTTGCCCGTGGGGCCATCGAGGTGCAAGACGAGGGCTCGCAGCTCTTGGCCTTGTTGCTCGACGCCAAACGCGGCGAGATGGTGGTGGACTTTTGCGCTGGTGCTGGTGGCAAGACCTTGGCCATTGGTGCCGCCATGCGCAGCACCGGGCGCTTGTACGCGTTTGACACTTCAGCCCACCGCTTGGAGGCCTTGAAGCCTCGCCTGGCCCGCAGCAAGCTCTCCAACGTGCACCCCGCCGCCATTGCCCATGAGCGCGATGACCGCGTGAAACGCTTGAGCGGCAAGATCGACCGTGTGTTGGTCGATGCGCCGTGCTCGGGTCTGGGCACTTTGCGGCGCAACCCCGACATGAAATGGCGCCAGTCGCCACAAGCCGTGGCCGAATTGACGGCCAAGCAGACGGCCATTTTGGCCAGCGCCGCACGCTTGCTCAAATCGGGTGGTCGCTTGGTGTATGCCACCTGCAGCGTCTTGCCTGAAGAAAACGAAGCCATTGCCCAAGCTTTCAGTGCGGCCCATCCAGACTTTGTGCCGATGTCGGCAGCCCAGACCTTGGCTGAGCTCAAGGTCGAGAACGCCGCGTCTCTTTGCACGCCAGATGGCTTGTTTTTGCGCCTTTGGCCCCATCTGCATGCCACAGATGGTTTTTTTGCGGCCGTCTGGAGCCGCAAGTAAAATCAGCAAATCCTCTAAAAACTGGAAATTCGCATGTTGTTACCCCAATGGCCTTGGCTTGACGCCACCTTGTT
>CANCUP010000035.1 GCA_947381325.1 Comamonadaceae bacterium | reverse complement strand
GCCAGAGGGCCGTTGTGGACAAAACCAGGGTCATTTTTCCCCATCAGCAAAGCCACCAAGGTGCCGCCGACCATGGCCATCAACGAGTTCACCGCAACCAAGCCTGAGATTTTGTCGAGGGTTTGCGCGCTCATCACGTTGAAGCCAAACCAGCCCACGATCAAAATCCACGCGCCCAAGGCAAGAAACGGAATGCTCGAAGGTGGATGGGCGGACACCGCACCATCTTTGCGGTAACGGTTGCTGCGTGCCCCGAGCAACAGCACAGCAGGCAGCGCCATCCAGCCTCCCAATGCGTGAACCACCACGGAGCCAGCAAAGTCATGAAACTCGTCGCCCGTGGCATTCTTTAACCAAGCTTGCACGCCAAATTGCTGGTTCCACGCCACCCCTTCAAACAAGGGATAGACCAAGCCCACGATCACGGCGGTGGCCATGAGTTGAGGGCCAAACTTGGCCCGCTCAGCAATGCCGCCAGAGATGATGGCGGGAATGGCGGCTGCAAAAGTCAGCAAGAAAAAGAACTTGACCAACTCGTAGCCGTTTTTGGCGGCCAGCGTTTCTGCACCCACCATGAAACTTGTGCCATACGCGACGCCGTAACCCACCACAAAGTAAGCCAGGGCAGAAACGCAGAAGTCCACCAGAATCTTGACCAAGGCATTGACTTGGTTTTTTTTGCGAACCGTGCCGAGTTCAAGAAAGGCGAATCCAGCATGCATGGCCAAAACCATGATGGCTCCGAGAAGAATGAACAGTGCATCTGCGCCCTGTTTGAGTGCGTCCATGAGTATTTCCTTGGGTGTTTGATCTTTTGTGGTGCGGATTTTTGGTTTTTTGATCATCCGCACTGAAGTAAAGCAAAAAATGCACCAAATAAAGTCGCTTTCGCGACGCCAGATGCCCAAGCACCGGACGGGTGGTGAGAAACGCCTCCTCGGAGAGAAGAAAAAACGCCCGCAGTGATGAGTTGCGGGCGTTGAGGCGGGGCACACAAGGTGCCCGACACAAGGAGATTACTTGGCGATGACGCGAACCATCTCTAAACACTTGTTCGAGTAGCCCCACTCGTTGTCGTACCAAGACACGATTTTCACGAAGGTGCTGTCCAGTGCAATGCCGGCATCGGCGTCGAACACGCTGGTGCAGGGCTCGCCGCGGAAGTCGGTGGCGACCACTTTGTCTTCGGTGTAACCCAACACGCCTTTCAACGCCCCCAAGCTTTGTGCTTTCATCTCGGCGCAAATCTCGGCGTAAGAGGCTTCTTTGTTCAACTCGACCGTCAAGTCCACCACCGACACGTCAGAAGTGGGCACACGGAAGGACATGCCGGTGAGCTTTTTGTTCAGCTCAGGGATCACCACGCCCACAGCCTTGGCGGCACCGGTGCTGGAGGGGATGATGTTTTCCAAAATGCCACGACCGCCGCGCCAGTCTTTGTTGGACGGGCCGTCTACGGTTTTTTGGGTGGCGGTGGCTGCGTGCACGGTGGTCATCAGGCCGCGCTTGATGCCCCATTTGTCGTTCAACACTTTGGCCACAGGTGCCAAGCAGTTGGTCGTGCACGAAGCGTTGGACACGATGGCTTGGCCTGCATAGGTGGTGTGGTTCACGCCGTATACAAACATCGGGGTGTCGTCTTTGGAAGGCGCGGACAACAGCACTTTCTTGGCACCAGCAGCCAAGTGCTTTTCAGCGGTGGGCTTGTCCAAGAACAAACCGGTGGCTTCGATCACGATGTCTGCACCGATCTCGTTCCACTTCAGGGCGGACGGATCACGTTCTTGGGTCAGCCGAATCTTTTTGCCATTGACCACCAAGTGGCCGCCGTCCACAGACACCTCGCCTTTGAAGCGACCATGCACGCTGTCGTACTTGAGCATGTATGCCAAGTAATCGGGTTCCAGCAAGTCGTTGATGCCAACCACTTCGATGTCGTTGAAGTTTTGCACGGCAGCACGAAACACCATGCGTCCGATACGACCGAAGCCGTTGATACCGATCTTGATAGCCATGGAATTACCCTTCTAAAGTTAAAAATGAATCTGCGAAACAGTTACTTGGCCAGCACGGCTTGCACCGTCTCGGCCACGTTCTCGGGGGTGAAGCCAAAGTGCTTGAACAGCACAGGCGCAGGCGCCGACTCACCGTAGGTGTCGATGCCCACCACCGCTGAGACACCATATTTCCACCAGCCGTCGGTCGAGCCCATCTCCACGGCAATGCGTGGGATGCCCGCTGGCAAGACCGCCGATTTGTACGCCACACTTTGACGATCAAAGGTCGTGGTGCTGGGCAAAGACACCACGCGCACGGCAATCTTTTTCTCGGCCAGCAGCGCTTGGGCTTTGAGCGCCAAGTGAACTTCAGAGCCCGTGGCCAAGATCACGGCTTGGGCCTTCTTCTTCAAGCCCACTTCAGAGGGCTCGGCCAACACGTAGGCGCCTTTGTTGATGGCGTCCAAGCCGGAGATGTCGCCAGCCGTTTGGCTGACCAGTGCCTCGCCTTTGGGCAAGTACGGCAGATTTTGACGGCTCAACAACAAAGCCGTGGGCTTGTGCTGGTTTTGCAGTGCCACGGCCCAAGCCACGGCGGTTTCTGCGGTGTCCGCGGGGCGCCACACGTCCAGGTTGGGAATCAAGCGCAGCGAGGCGGCATGTTCGATCGACTGGTGGGTGGGGCCGTCTTCGCCCAAACCAATCGAGTCGTGGGTGAACACATGCACCACGCGTTGCTTCATCAGTGCTGCCATGCGAATGGCGTTGCGTGAATAGTCGCTGAAGGTCAAGAACGTGCCGCCGTAGGGAATGAAACCACCATGCAGCGCCACGCCGTTCATGATGGCGGCCATGCCGAACTCACGCACGCCATAGTTGATGTGACGTCCACCCACACCGGCTTCGTTTTTCACCACGTGGCCTGCCAAGTCCACGCGCAGATTGGGCGTGCTTTTGGTGTTGGTCAGGTTCGAGCCGGTCAGGTCGGCGCTGCCGC
This sequence comes from Comamonadaceae bacterium, assembly GCA_947381325.1. GTDB lineage: Bacteria > Pseudomonadota > Gammaproteobacteria > Burkholderiales > Burkholderiaceae_C > Limnohabitans. The sequence continues at coordinate 20,431 of CANCUP010000035.1, read as the reverse complement.
CCAGCATCTCGGGCAAAGCGGCGGTGAATGCTTCCAGCGCCAACTGGCTGGCCTTGCGGCTGGCCACGGTTTCAGCCTTGGTGTGTGCACCAATCACGGTGTCGACCACGGTTTGGGCAAAGTTTTTGGGCAGTTCGCCCGCCATGCGGCGCAACAGCTCTTTGGCCAACGCCGGGTAAGCCGCTTTGTACGCCGCAAAAGCAGCTTTCCATTCGGCTTCCAAGGCTTTGCCTTTGGCCGCGGCATTCCAGTCTGCGTAGACCTCTTTGGGTACGTCAAAGGGCGCGTGCTTCCAGCCAATGGCCGCTCGGGTCAAGGCAATTTCTTCGGCACCCAAGGGTTCGCCGTGGGCTTTGGCGGTGTCGGCGCGGTTGGGGCTGCCTTTGCCAATGCTGGTTTTGCACACGATCAAGGTGGGTTGGTCGGCACTCAGTTTGGCGGTCGCAATCGCGCGACTCACTGCCGTCGCATCATGGCCGTCGATGGGCCCAATCACTTGCCAGCCATAGGCTTTGAAGCGTTCAGGGGTGTTGTCGGCAAACCAAGGGGCGACTTGCCCGTCGATCGAGATGCCGTTGTCGTCGTAGAGCGCGATCAACTTGTTCAATTTCCACGCACCCGCCAGCGAGCAGGCTTCATGGCTGATGCCCTCCATCAAACAGCCGTCGCCCATGAAGGCGTAGGTGTGGTGGTCCACCACCGCATGGCCATCGCGGTTGAACTCGCTGGCCAGCAACTTTTCCGCCAAGGCCATGCCCACGGCATTGGTGATGCCTTGGCCCAAGGGGCCGGTGGTGGTCTCAACGCCTGGCGTCACGCCCACTTCGGGGTGGCCTGCGGTTTTGCTGTGCAGCGTGCGGAAGTTCTTCAGCTCGCTCATTGGCAGGTCGTAGCCGCTCAGGTGCAACAGCGCGTAAATCAGCATTGAGCCGTGTCCGTTGGACAGCACAAAGCGGTCGCGGTTCAACCAATGCGGATTCTTGGGGTTGTGGCGCAGGTGCTCGCCCCACAAGGCCACAGCCATGTCGGCCATGCCCATGGGCGCGCCGGGGTGTCCTGAATTGGCTTGTTGGACAGCGTCCATTGCCAGGGCACGAATTGCGCTGGCCATTTGTTGGGTGTTTGCCATGTCAGACGACTCCGGGGGGTAATGAGGGAAAACCCAGATTTTAGCGAGCCACCCTACACGGGGCTGAACGTGTCTTGTCACTTGCGCGCCGAGGCATCCAGCCGCTGGCTACACTCATTCGGCCATGAACCCCACCCACACCTCTTCGCCGGCCGCTGCCACCGCCTTGTTGCTGGCGGCAGGCCGTGGCGAGCGCATGCGCCCGCTGACCGATGCGACGCCGAAACCCTTGTTGGCGGTGCGTGGCAAACCTTTGATGCAGTGGGCCATGGAGGGCTTGCAGCGAGGCGGCGTGCAACAACTGGTGATCAACACCGCTTGGCTGGGCCAGCAAATTCCTCAGCACTACGGTTCAGTGTTTCAAACCAAAGACCAAACCCCCATGCACCTGCGCTATTCGCAAGAAGGCGTGGACTTTGGCGGCGCGCTTGAAACCGCCGGCGGCATTGTGCGCGCACTGCCGCACCTGGACGAGGTGTTTTGGGTGGCTGCGGGGGATGTCTGGGCCCCAGAGTTTGTGTTTTCTGCTGACGCCTATGCGCGCTTCAAAGCCAGCCCACACCTGGCCCACATTTGGCTCGTATCCAACCCTGATCACAACCCGCAGGGTGACTTTGGCTTGTCTGCACAAGGTTTGGCCTTGAACTTGCCCAAGCTCGGGGCCATGCCAGTGTCCGTGGCCAAAAGCGCAACAACGCTGTCAGAACAGCCCCGCTGGACGTTCAGCACGATGGCCCTGTACAAGCGTGCTTTCTTTGAGTCGGCGTGGTGTGACATTCCAGCCGGTAACCCTCACGGTGTCAAAGCCCCTTTGGCGCCCATGCTGCGGGCCGCCATGGACAATCAAGCCGTCAGTGCCGAGCTTTACCGAGGGCCGTGGACCGACGTGGGCACCCCCGAGCGTTGGGCAGCCTTGAACCGTTCAGGCCCCTAGACTTTGCCTTGTTGGCCCTCTTCCCCTTACGCCTGATGCGCAACACCTCATGACCCTCACCACCCGATCCACGTACGCACAACGACGCGCCCAATTGGCGGCCCAGCTGGGTCACGCCGGCGTGGCCATCATCCCCACTGCGCCTGAGCGAGCCCGCAACCGTGACAGCGACTTTCCCTACCGCCACGACAGTTATTTTTATTACCTGACGGGCTTCACCGAACCCAACGCGTGGTTGGTCATCGATGCCCAAGGGCGCAGCACCTTGTTTTGCCAACCCAAAGATTTGGAGCGGGAAATTTGGGACGGCTACCGTCTGGGACCTGATGCCGCGGTTGATGCCTTGGGCGTCAACGTTGCGTATTCCGTCGCCGAACTCGATCAGCGATTGCCCAAGCTGTTGGAAAACCAAGACACCGTTTGGTACCCGTTCGCCACGCACAAGGGATTGGAGACGCGCGTCGATGGCTGGCTCAATGCCGTGCGGGCGCGCGTGCGTTTTGGCGCTCAGTGCCCGGCACAGCAGCGCGATGTGTGCGGCCCATTGGATGAGATGCGTTTGATCAAAGATGCGCACGAACAAGCCATCATGCGCCGCGCCAGCGCCATCAGCGCAGGGGCACATGTTCGTGCCATGCAAACCTGCGCCCGCATGTTGCGCGCAGGCCAAGACGTGCGCGAGTACCACTTGGATGCGGAGCTGTTGCATGAGTTCCGCCTGCACGGCGCGCAGTTTCCGGCCTACACCTCCATCGTGGCGGCTGGCGCCAATGCCTGTGTGCTGCACTACCGTGCCGATGTGGCCCCTGTGCGCTCAGGTGAATTGGTGCTCATCGATGCGGGCTGTGAGTTGGACGGCTATGCCAGCGACATCACGCGCACCTTTCCAGCCAACGGTCAATTCACCGGGCCGCAGCGCGACCTCTACAACTTGGTGCTCGCCAGCCAAGACGCTGCGGTAGCGGCGACCCGCGCAGGCGCACGATTCACCGACCCTCACGAAGCCACGGTCAAGGTGCTGGCGCAAGGCTTGTTAGACCTCGGGTTGTTGAACCCTGCCCAACACGGCAATGCACAAGACGTGGTTGAAAAACGGGCTTACTTTCCTTTTTACATGCACCGCACAGGCCATTGGCTGGGGATGGATGTGCATGACTGCGGCAGCTATGTTGAGCCCTCGCAGCTGGGTCAAACCAGCGAGCGCCAAGACCCGCTCTCCGGCGAAACCATCCTCAACCGCCCCAGCCGTGTCTTGCGTGAGGGCATGGTGCTCACCATCGAGCCCGGCTTGTATGTGCGGCCTGCGCATGACGTCCCTGAGGCTTTTTGGAACATCGGCATTCGCATCGAAGACGATGCGATCGTGACCTCTCAGGGTTGCGAGCTGATCACGCGCGGTGTGCCTGTCATGGCGTCTGACATTGAAGCCTTGATGCGGGCTTGATGGGCCAGACGCGCGCCGTTCCCTCCCTGCGCGCCATAGCCACTATCGATGAATTAGACAACTTCAATTGGCCAAGTTGATGGCCTGTGCCTATCATTCCTCCTGTTCCGATTAATTTTGTTAAACCAAGGAGTTCGACATGACCGCACCCACCCGCCCCGAGATCCAAACCATCGCCAACCTCGAAGCCGCATTTGCTGGCGAATCGATGGCGCACATCAAATACCGGTATTTCGCCAAAATCGTCCGCGAGATGGGTGACGAAGACACAGCGCGTGCCTTTGAGGAAACGGCAGACCAAGAAGTCATGCACGCCTTTGGGCACCTTGACTTGCTCTACCCCAAAGCGGAGATGAGCCCTGCCAAGGCCTTGCAAATCGCCATTGATGGCGAGACCTACGAGTACACCGAGATGTACCCCACCTTTCGCAAAACCGCCGAAGCCGAGGGCAATGCAGCCGCTGTGGCCGAGATGGACGAACAAATCGAAGAGTCCAAGGTGCACGCGGCCGAGTTCACCGCGACCTTGGTGAAGGCCCAAAAACGATTTGCTGCTTTGGCCAAGGTCGAAGAGCGTCACGCCAACCACTACCAAGTACAACTCGACAAAGTCAAAGCAGCGGTTTAATCCGATCTTGCCCCCATTCATTCAAAACAAGGAAACACCATGAGCAACAGCAATTTCAAATCCTTCGTCTGTATCGTCTGCGGCTTTGTGTACGACGAGGCCGCAGGGCGCCCAGAGGATGGCATCGCCCCCGGCACCTTGTGGGCCGACGTCCCCGAGGACTGGGCTTGCCCAGACTGTGGCGTTGCCAAGGCGGATTTCGAGGCGGTTGAGTTCTGAGGGGTCGTCTGGCGAAAAGCCGTGGCGCTCAGAATGGGCTTTGCGCAAAAGTAAAAACTGAGGCACCTTGCGGCGCACATTTTTCGCGCAGGTTGGCGTGTTCCCCCGGCCTACAATGAAACCGCCTTGATGGGCTGTTGCTTGGCGTTCCAAGCGACAGCCCATTGCATTTTCAGGAGATACACCATGGCCGCCAATTCCAACCAAGCCCGAGAAGAACTGCGCCGTGCGGCGCTTGAATACCACCAGTTTCCTACCCCCGGAAAAATCGCGATTGCGGCGACCAAGCAACTCGTCAACCAGCATGATTTGGCGCTGGCGTATTCACCTGGCGTTGCCGCACCGTGCGAAGAGATCGTCAAAGACCCCGATGCTGCCTACAAGTACACCAGCCGTGGCAACTTGGTGGCCGTGATCTCCAACGGCACGGCCGTGCTGGGTTTGGGTGACATTGGCCCACTGGCCTCCAAGCCTGTGATGGAAGGCAAAGGCGTCTTGTTCAAAAAATTCGCCGGCATCGACGTGTTCGATTTGGAAATACAAGAGAAAAACCTCGACAAGTTGGTCGACATCATTGCGGCCTTGGAGCCGACGTTTGGTGGCATCAACCTCGAAGACATCAAGGCGCCGGATTGTTTTTATGTCGAGCGCAAATTGCGCGAACGCATGAAGATCCCCGTCTTCCATGATGACCAGCATGGCACGGCCATCGTGGTGGGCGCGGCGATTTTGAATGGCATCAAAGTCGCCCACAAAGACATCAAAAACGTCAAGATCGTCACCTCAGGTGCTGGCGCTGCGGCGCTGGCTTGTTTGGGCTTGCTGCTCAAGCTAGGCGTGCCCCGCAGCAATATTTTTGTCACGGATTTGGCGGGGGTGGTGTTTGAGGGCCGCACCGAATTGATGGACGAAGACAAGATCCAGTTTGCGCAAAAAACATCGGCCCGCACTTTGGGCGATGTGATCGAAGGCGCCGACATCTTCTTGGGGCTTTCTGCCGGTGGAGTGCTCAAGCCTGACATGGTCAAGAAAATGGCGCCAACCCCGCTCATCTTGGCCTTGGCCAACCCCACGCCTGAAATCTTGCCCGAAGAGGTTCAAGCGGTGCGCAGCGATGCCATCATCGCCACCGGGCGCACCGATTACCACAACCAGGTCAACAACGTCTTGTGCTTCCCCTACATCTTCCGTGGTGCATTGGACGCTGGCGCGTCCACCATCAACGACGAGATGGAGATTGCTGCGGTGTATGCCATTGCCGAGTTGGCCCAAGCCGAGCAAAGCGAAGTGGTGGCAGCGGCCTATGCCGGCGAGAGCTTGGCGTTTGGCCCCGAGTACCTGATCCCCAAGCCGTTTGACCCACGTTTGATGATCAAAATTGCGCCGGCCGTGGCCAAGGCCGCCGCTGACAGCGGCGTGGCGCGCCGACCGATTCAAGACATGGCCGCTTATGTGGAAAAGCTCCAGAGCTTCGTCTATGCATCTGGCTCGGCCATGAAGCCCATTTATGCCGCCGCCAAGTTGGCCAGCAAAAAACGCGTGTGCTACGCCGAGGGTGAAGAAGAACGTGTCTTGCGTGCGGTGCAGATCGTGGTCGACGAAGGCTTGGCCCGCCCCACCTTGATTGGCCGCCCGGCCGTGATCGCCAAACGCATCGAGACCTTCGGCCTGCGGCTCAAAGAAGGCATTGACTACCAGGTGGTCAACGTGGAACAAGACCACCGCTACCGCGATTTTTGGCAGACCTATTACCAAATGACCGCCCGCAAAGGCGTGACCCAGCAGTTGGCCAAAATTGACATGCGTCGACGTTTGTCGTTGATCGGCACCATGATGTTGCACAAGGGCGAAGTCGATGGCCTGATATGCGGCACTTGGAGCACACCGCACACCCACCTGAACTACGTGGACCAAGTGATTGGCAACCGTCCCGGTGTCAGCACCTATGCCTGTATGAACGGCTTGATATTGCCCGACCGCCAGGTCTTTTTGGTGGACACCCACATCAACTACGATCCCACAGCTGAGCAGTTGGCGGAGATCACCATCATGGCCGCCGAAGAAATGCGTCGCTTTGGCATTCACCCCAAGGCCGCCTTGTTGTCGCACTCCAACTTTGGCAGCAGCAACCAACCCACGGCCCTCAAAATGCGCGACACCTTGGGGCTGGTTCACAAGAAAGCCCCTTGGCTAGAAATAGACGGTGAAATGCATGGCGATGTGGCCTTGGATGGTGCTTCCCGTGCCGCCCAAATGCCCACGTCGACCCTGATGGGCAACGCCAATTTGCTGGTGCTCCCCAACCTGGATGCCGCCAACATCGCCTACAACCTGCTCAAAACAGCGGCGGGCGGCAACATCGCGATTGGCCCCGTGCTGTTGGGTGCGGCCAAGCCTGTGCACATTTTGACCGCGAGCACCACGGTGCGTCGCATTGTCAACATGACGGCCCTGACCGTCGCAGATGCCAGCGCGACCCGCTGAGTTGCGACGCCGTCCCAGCCTGTCAAACCTTTTTCCTACAAAGCCTGGATGACCCTCCCTCTTTGGGAGGGCGCTTGCTTTTTTGTGGGCTTTCGGCGACACTTGCGCATCAAATTTCGGGGTTTACCCGGACTTATCCCTACAACTCTCCCCAGGAAATCAACGGCGATGGATATGCCACTTAGAACGGTGAAAACCAATATTGTTCAGTCGATTCGTGCGTTTCGCGTGCAAGACTTGCAAGATGCTGCCCAAGCACTGGGCCATCACTTTTTGTATGCCAATTTGGCTCAAACCCAAAGCAAACAAGATGTGTTGGATCTGATTGCCAAAGAATTTACTTTCCCCGCGCAAGCCAGTAAAAACTTTGACTCCTTGTACGACGGCATGACCGATCCTTTGCACAAATCAGGCCCTCAGCCTGGTTTTATCTTGGTCCTTGAGCACATTCCTGCGCATGCCAAGTTTGACAAAGAGGCCCGCGAACAGCTCCTCGATATCTTTCGCGATGCCTCAGACTACTGGGCCGATCGCAAGGTGCCGTTCCGTTGCTTCTACTCTTTCTCTGTGGCCCGCGCCCCGTCCCTCGAGAAGGCCGGCCTCGGTGACGAAGTGATCGGGCTTGAGGGTGTGGAAGAGGGCGAAAAAATGCCGACCGACAAATTGGTCGATGTGTCGCCCATGGCGCTGCGCATGAGCAGCCCGTTCAACGCCGGTTACTGGTTGACGGCGGCCTGAGCAGCACCCTGCCCTTGGCGCAAAGCCCGTCTATTCAGACGGGCTTTTTTCTGCCCAGTTCATGGTCAAAGGCTTTGAACCAAGGCCACGTACTGATCGACAGGCACCTCTTCCGCGCGCCGCTGAACGTCGAATTCACCCTCAAACCCGCGCGCTTCCAGCCACCGCCCCAAGGTATGGCGCAGTAGTTTTCGCCGCTGACTGAAGGCCACTTGCACCATGCTCTCGAGCAAGGGCAAATCCAGCACAGGCGGCGCCGCCAAGGGCACCATGCGCACCACAGCGCTGTCGACCCGTGGCGGTGGATCAAAGGCATGGGGTGGCACATACAGCACGTTCTCCATGGCGTAGCGCCACTGGAGCATGACACTCAAGCGGCCATAGTCACTGGTGCTTGGCTTGGCCACCATGCGGTCAATCACTTCTTTTTGCAGCATGAAGTGTTGATCTTGGATGACCGCCACGTGGTTGAGCAAATGAAACAAGATGGGCGATGAAATGTTGTAGGGCAAATTCCCCACCACACGCAGACGCGGCACGTTCAGGCTGTGCGTCAGGGCGGTGAAATCAACCCGCAACACATCTGACTCGATCACGTTCAATTGGCCATGTGTGCGCAAGCGAGCCGCCAAATCGCGGTCAAGTTCGATCACATGCAGGTGGCCGAGGCGTTCCACCAAGGGCTGTGTGAGCGCAGCCAAGCCTGGGCCAATTTCCACCATGGGCTCGCCGGCCAGGGGGTGGATGGCGTCAACGATGCCATCGATGATGGCGCCATCGGTCAAAAAGTGTTGGCCAAAGCGCTTGCGGGCGATGTGTTTCAAAACAGGCCCAGTTTATTGAGGGGGATCGCGGTATTCCACATAGGCACGCCCGCGCACTTCTTGGACCCAGAGTTGGTAGGTTTCTTCGAATTTCTTATCGCGCAAGTTGTTGCGGACGATGTCGCGCATTTCGCGCTCACTCAAGGCCGCATCGCGACGCGCGAGCACCTGAATCAGGTGCACGCCAAACCGTGACACGACCGGGTCGGACACCTGCCCAATGGCGAGTTGGCGCATGACCTGTTCAAATTCGGGCACAAACATGCCAGGCCCAACCCAACCGAGGTCGCCGCCACTGCTGGCGCTGGCATCTTGTGAGTGGTCGATGGCGAGTTTTGCAAAATTCGCTTGGCCAGTTTCAATTTGTCGGCGGTACTCTGCCAGTTGAGCTCTGGCCGCAGTTTGGCTGAGCTGACTGCTCGGACGCAACAAAATGTGGCGCACCCGGGTCTCGGTGACCGTCACGGAGTTGTTGGTGCGCTTGCTCACCAATTTAAGGATGTGAAAACCTGCGCCAGACGGCAGCACGCCGCTCAAGTCACCCACACGCAGTGTTTGGGTGGCTTCAACAAACAAGGCGGGGTAACGATCGAAGGGCCGCACGCCCATCAAGCCACCCTTGTCACGCTCGGTGCCATCGGACACCTCTTTGGCCACCTCCGCGAAATTCGCCCCAGCACGAAGGCGGTCCAAGACCGCATTGGCTTTGCTTTGCAAGGCGGCGACTTGGGTGGGGCTGGCGTTTTCGGGCACTGCAATCAGGATATGCGCCAATTCAACCTCAGCAACATTGTTCGGGGTTGCCTGGCGTTCACGAATGCCTTGCTCGATCTCTGCGTCACTCACCTTGATGCGCCCGGGCACATTGCGCTCGGTCAAACGCTGCAACACGGATTGCTCGCGCTGCTCTTGTTTCTCAGCGCTGGAAGCGGTGGGTGAACTGCTGTTGCTGTTGGGTTCATTGCCCTCGGAGTCCAAGCCAGAATCTTTGGCAAACTGCAGCAAAGCTTTTTCGTTGATCAAACGCTCCAAGGCTTCGCGCATCAAGACGGCGGCGCTCGGTGCGACGCGCCCTTGTTGGGTCATTTGCGTGCGCATCTGCGCCGCACGCTGGCGCACCTCGTGGTTGGTGATGGGCGAAGTGTCGACCACCGCCACGATGAAGTCTCTGCTGCTGGAGCCGTCAGGGCCGAGCGTTTGAGCCCTTGCGCAAAGGCCAAAAGCAAACCACGCCAGCAAAACCAGAGACAAGCGCCGGGCTGCGCAAAGGGTAGAAAAGTGCATGTTCACCATCAATCGTAATTGCCAAATCGGCTAGGGGTCATCGAATTTTGACGCAAGGGTTGGTAGCGAGGCACATTGCTGCGCATAGAACCCAAGGCATTGGTGCCGACCCGAGAAAAACCAACAAACTCCAATTGGAACAGCAAACGTTGACGCGATAAACCATCCGTCACTTGCAAGCGTTCAGCCACCACGCGGCTGAGCCAGCAGCCGGCATCGTATTCGAAACCAATCACCGACTCGACCACTTTGCGATCCAGGGGACTGTAGTTCAAGCGCGCCACGCTGTACCAGCGACCTTCGCCCAGGCCGCGACCTTCGCCAAGAGATTCGTCTTGCCCACCCCACAGATCATGCAAAGGCCATTGCCAGCCGACATCGAATTGACGCGATGCCGCAGTGCCATCGTCGTTGTTTTGACTGCGGTAGGCCGCATTGACCACACGGTACGACCCCGGGCTGTAGCGACCCCCCACCATCCGACGGCTGTAGTTGTCGGTTTTGGGGTTGTACTGAATGGTGGAGTCCAAAGCCCATGCGCGGCTCAGGTTGAGGCTGGCGCCGGCCAAAATATCGCTGATGCCCGCTTTGGCGGTGGTGTCTCCCGGAATGAACACGCGTTGGTCTTGCATGCGCAGGCGCTGGGCCAGTCCAAACCTTGCCCCTTCTGCGCCTGTTTCGGGGTCGAGCAGTCGAGAAACCGCGCCCAAGGTCAGTAATTTGCTGTCCGAGATGCGGTCATTGCCGCCAAAAGCATTCTCGGTGAACACGCTGGCAAAGTTGAACGTGTTCACACCCGAGTCGTAGTTTGGAAGAAAGTTTTGATCTCGGTACGGCGTGTACACATAAAAAGCCCGTGGCTCCAAAGTTTGCAGCCAAGCACGGTCAAACAAACGGTGCGTGCGTTCAAAGGTGACCCCGGTATCCAGGCTGAAGCTGGGCACCGTCACGCTGGCACTGGTTTGACCTTGGTGTCCTTGGTAAAAGCCGTTGCTGGGGAGTCCGCCGTCAAACTGGTAGCTGCGAGCATGCACTTGCATTTTGGGGGTCAGATAGCCATAGGCGTTGGTGAACGGGCGGCTGAGTTGCAGCGTGGCCACACTGCGGTTCGCGTTGGGGGCGCAGTTGTACAAACCGCTGTTGGCGCATTCATACTCGCGGGCTGACTCGAACCGCGTCAAATCGCCTTGAATGCTGAAATCGAAGCCCGCCACGTTGCTGCGTTGCATGCGTGCAATGAACTGAGGGACGCGATCAAATGGGGGCGTGATGCGGTTGTTGGTGTCGGCCAGGTCTTGCAAGGTTTGCCATTTCTGCGCGCGCAAGCTGGTGCTGAACACCCCATCGGTCCAGTTCAATGATGCGTCATTGGCCAACAAGCGCTGCACGCCGCTGTTGTTGACCAAGGAAAAATCTTTCCAGTAATTGTCATCACTCACCCGATTGACATTCAGGTTCAAACCCAGCGTGCCGCCGGCGTAGTCGGGATGGATCAACCCACTGTGCTTGAACTGCAAACCCCAGCGGCGTTCACCGCGCAGCAAGTCCTTCTCCATGTAGTCCAACCGCGCTTCGCCGCCAAAGGGGCGGTCTGGCGACAGGCTCTCGAGATAGCGGAACTCACTGCCCAAGCGCAGGCCTCGGCGACTCCAGTAGGTCGGGAAAAACGTGATGTCCCGGTTGGGCGCCAGGTTCAGGTAATAGGGCTGGGTGTATTCCACACCGCCAATGTTGTCCACGCCAATGGTGGGGGGCAAAAAGCCGGACTTTCGCTCTTCGGTCAAAGGAAAGTCGACATTGGGAATCGGCAAGATCGGGACATCTTTGAAAATCAGTGCCGCCCCTTCGGCCAAGCCGACATTGCGGTCCGCGTCCAGCGTGATCTTGTCGGCTTTGAAAAACCAATCGGGCAACCAATCGGGGCCAGGTTTGCGTTTGCACGTCGTGAGGTCGGCTTTGTGCATCACGGTGTGTGCGCTGTCGACGAACTCGATCCGCTCTGCCTTGCCGTGAGCGTTGTTCTTGAGCAGCTGGTAGCTGGGTTGCGTGAAAAACCCCTCAAACGCATCCAAACGGATGTCCAATTCGGGGCCTTGGTAGACATTGCCGGAGCGGTTGATGGTGACGTTGCCGCGCGCTTGTGCCAAGTCTTGCACCGGGTCGTACTCCACCTTGTCGGCTTTGAGCAAGATGTTGCCGCGACGAACCGTCACGCTGCCTTCGAGCACCGTCTTCACATCGGTCTGCCCGCTCAAGCGGTCACTTTGAATGAAAGTGGGCGACTGCTTGCGCACTTCGTCAGGAATGATTTCTTGCAACACGCTGCTGGGTTTGAGCGACAAGCCCGGTGCCTGCACCGGCTGGGCCATGGCGGTGAAGTTGGCGCCCAAGCCACCAACCAGCAAGCCCAGTACCCACCCAAAAGGCAAACGAGACGCGAGGGGAAGCACGGGGCAAGACATGAACGCGAGACGAGCTTTCAAAAAGCGGTGCGCTGGTCACGCCGATGAACAACGGCATGCAAAGCGGGTTTGTAGAATTTGGATTATCCATGAGCACACCTCCTACCCTTGGGCCTTCGGGCCTTCCCACTTCAGCGGTCATCGAATGGTCGCAGCCCGAGCGCCATGCCGCTTTCACGCAATGGCTCAACGCCCAAGTGGCAACGCATGGCGTGCAGCCCACTTCGCTGCGTGCCGCATCGGCCGACGCCAGCTTTCGGCGCTACTTTCGGGTGGACACTTCCGCAGGTTCATGCATCGTCATGGATGCGCCGCCCGACAAAGAAAACTGCCAGCCCTTTGTGCATGTGGCGCGCTTGATGCAAGAAGCGCAGCTCTTGGTGCCGCGCATCTTGGCCTGGGACGAGCCGCAGGGCTTCATGCTGCTCGACGACTTGGGCACGCAGACCATGATGGAGGTCATCGACCCCACCCAACCACAAGCCAACCATGGCTTGTACATGCGCGCCATCGATGCCTTGTTGGCTTGGCAGCAAGCCAGCCGACCCGCCGTCTTGCCCGCCTATGACGAGGCCTTGCTGGCACGCGAGTTGTCGCTGTTTCCCGATTGGTACCTGGCCCAACACCGCAGCGTGGCGCTCGACACCTCGCAGCGCGACATGCTGGCGCGCACCTTTCAAACCATCGTGCAGCGCAACTTGGCGGCACCTTGTGTGTATGTGCACCGCGACTTCATGCCGCGCAACCTCATGATGCCGCACGACCCCAGCGAGCTACGCCTGGGCGTGCTGGACTTTCAAGATGCGGTCTACGGCCCGGTGAGTTACGACATCGCCAGCCTCATGCGCGATGCGTTTTTGAGCTGGGACGAAGACTTTGTGCTCGATGTCACCATCCGCTACTGGGAGCGCGCACGCAAGCTGGGGCTGTTGGACCACGACGGGTGGTCGCAAGACTTCGGTGAGTTCTGGCGTGCGGTGGAGTGGATGGGCTTGCAGCGTCACCTCAAGGTGGCCGGCATCTTTGCCCGCCTGACCTTGCGCGATGGCAAAGCCAAATACCTGGCCGACGCGCCGCGATTCATCGGTTACATCCGATCCACCGCCAGCCGCTACAGCGAACTCACGCCCTTGCTGCGATTGATCGACAAGATCGAAGGCACCGAGCCCGCGCTCAGCCTGGCCTATCCCAAGCTCACCCCGCGTTCTGGCGGCGCGGCCTGAGCATGGCGCGTTTCCATTGCCCCCTGCCGCTGGCCAGCGGCACCACCCTCGATTTACCTCCCACCGCCGCCCGCCACGTGCAAGTGCTGCGCATGCAGCCAGGACACGCGCTGACCTTGTTCAATGGCGAGGGCGGTGAATACGCCGCCGAGGTGGAACACATGGGCCGCAGCGATGTGCGCGTGCGTGTGGGCGAACACCACACCACCGAGTGCGAAGCCACGCGCCATGTGCACCTGGTGGTGGGCATGCCCGCCAATGAGCGCATGGACTGGTTGGTTGAAAAAGCCACCGAGCTGGGCGTGACCCGCATCACCCCGGTGATGACCGAACGCAGCGTCGTGCGCTTGACGGGTGAGCGTGCCGACAAAAAACTCGCGCATTGGCAAGCCGTGGCGGCCAGCGCTTGTGAGCAATGTGGGCGCAACCGCCTGCCGCTGATCGACGCGCCAGAGCGCTTGGACGCGTGGTTAGCCCGGCTTGCCAAGACGCCGCCACAGGGGCCACAGGTGCATGCGGTCTTGTCTTTGCACCCCAGCAGCCAGCCTTTGGGTGCCTTGCTGGCGCAGCACAGCGTGGCAGACGAAAGCCTCACCTGGGTGTTGCTGAACGGTCCGGAAGGCGGTTTGAGCGACGCCGAAGACGCCGCCGCCCGCGCTCAGGGCTTTGTGGCTTTGAGCTTGGGAGGTCGCGTGTTGCGCGCCGAGACGGCGGCCTTGGGGGCGCTGGCGCGGCTTACGCTGGCATAGCCGCCATCACCTGCGCCACCGCGGCGGTGAGCTTCTTGGCGTAGGGCACATGCAAAAACTCATTCGGCCCGTGGGCGTTGCTCTTGGGGCCCAGCACGCCGCACACCATCATTTGCGCCTTGGGGAAACCGCGACTGAGCATGTTCATCAGCGGGATCGTGCCGCCTTGGCCAATGTAGCCACAGGGCGCACCGAAGTGCGCTTGGCTGGCAGCGTTCAAGGCGCTGTCAAACCACGGCGCGGTGTCAGGCGCATTCCAACCATTGGCTGAGCCTTCGGCGTGGAAGGTCACGCGCGCTTGGTAGGGCGCGTTGTCTTCCAACAGGGCTTTGAGTTCTTGCACGGCTTGCGCTGCATCCACGAGGGGTGGCAAACGCAGGCTGAGCTTGAAGGCGGTGGACGGGCGCAACACATTGCCGGCGTCTTTGAAGGCCGGCAAGCCTTCGGCCCCGGTCACGCTCAGGGTGGGCACCCAGGTGCGTTGCAACAGCGCTTGCAGCGGGTCTTGGGTCATGGGCAGGGTGACCAGCGTGGCACCGCCACAGTCGTGGTGGGCCCAGGGGAAGCGTTGGTACAGCTCGTCGCCCAGCAGCGCCGCTGTGGCGCGTGCTTGGGCCAAGCGCTCGGGCGGCACTTCCACATGAAAGCTGGCGGGCAGCAAACGCCCGGTGGCGCTGTCTTCCAGCCGGTCCAGCACTTGCCGCATGATGCGAAAACTCGACGGCACCACGCCGGACGCATCGCCCGAGTGCACGCCTTCGCTCAGCACCTCCACCTTCAACACGCCGCTGGCCATGCCGCGCAAGCTGGTGGTGAGCCACAGCTGGTCGTAGTTGCCCGCGCCACTGTCGAGGCACATCACCAAACCCACGTTGCCCAGCCGCGTGCGCAGCGCGTCCACATAGGGCAGCAAGTCGGCCGAGCCGCTTTCTTCACAAGTTTCAATCAGGCCCACGATGCGCGGGTGGGTGGCGCCTTGGGCCTTGAGCGCTTGGATGGCAGCGATGCTGGCGTACACCGCGTAGCCGTCGTCGGCTCCCCCGCGACCGTAGAGCTTGCCGTCTTCGTACTTGGGTGTCCAAGGGCCGAGGTCTGAGCGCCAGCCGCTGAACTCGGGTTGTTTGTCCAAGTGGCCGTACATCAGCACGGTTTCGCTTTGGCTGTGGCTGGCCCGCGTGGCCGCCACTTCAAAGAACAACACCGGCGTGCGGCCCGGCAAGCGCACGATCTCCAGCGTCAGGCCTGCCACCTGCTGGGCCAGCACCCAGTCTGCGGCACGTTGCACCACGGTCTCGATGTGACCGTGTTGGGCCCAGTCGGCGTCAAATGCGGGTGACTTGGCGGGGATGGCGATGTAGTCGCTGAGCTGGGACACGATGTCGCGGTCCCACGCTTGGGTGACAGACTGCAAGACCTCTGCGCTGTTGAGCGCGGCGTTGGGAACTCGGGCATTCATGCAAACACTCCTCGCGTGGCAACACGCATCAACAAACCGGTGGGGTGAACGCGTGCGCGTCACCCCCGCTGAAACTTGAACACCGCCGTGCCCGCACGCAGGTTGGGCCACACGCTCACACGCGCGCCGTTCTGCAGACCAAAGGCGTCCAGCAGGTGCAAGCCATTTTTGGTGGCCAGCACCTCAAAGTCGGCAAAGGTGCCGACGCGGATGTTGGGGGTGTCGTACCACTGGTAGGGCAGACGCTTGGTCACCGGCATGCGGCCTTGCAACACGCTCAAGCGGTTGGGCCAGTGCGCAAAGTTGGGGAACGAGACGATGCCCAAACGGCCCACACGTGCGGTTTCGCGCAGCATGGTTTCGGCGTTGCGCAGGTGCTGCAAGGTGTCGATTTGCAGCACCACATCAAACGACTGGTCGCCAAACAAGCTCAGGCCTTGGTCGAGGTTGAGTTGCAACACATTCACGCCGCGTTGCACGCAGGCATGCACATTGGTGTCGTCAAGCTCGACCCCGTAGCCCGTGCATCCCCGGTGTTGCTGCAAATGCGCCAGCAAAGCGCCGTCGCCGCAGCCCAAGTCAAGCACCCGGCTGCCATGGGGCACCAAGGCTGCAATCGCTTGCAAGGTGCGTTGTTGGGTGTCGTGCGTCATGCGGCGCCTCCAGCGTGCATCGTCTCTTGGGCGATGCGCTCGAAATAAGAACGCACCACGTTCATGTAGCGTGCATCGTCCAGCAAAAACGCATCGTGGCCATGGGGCGCGTCAATCTCGGCGTAACTCACATCGCGTTGGTTGTCGAGCAGGGCACGCACCATCTCGCGGCTGCGTGCGGGCGAGAAACGCCAGTCGGTGGTGAAACTCACCAACAAAAACTTGGCGGCGGTGCGCGCAAAGGCGGCCGACAAATCACCGCCGTAGCTGCGCGCGGGGTCAAAGTAGTCAAGCGCGCGCGTGATCAGCAAGTAGGTGTTGGCGTCAAAGTACTCGCTGAACTTGTCGCCTTGGTAGCGCAGGTAGCTTTCAATTTGAAACTCCACGTCTTGCGTCGAGTAGCGGTAGCCGGTGGCGCTGTCTGCCACGGCGTTGCGCAGCTCGCGGCCAAACTTTTCGTTCATCACATCGTCGCTCAGGTAGGTGATGTGTCCCACCATGCGTGCGATGCGCAAGCCCCGCTTGGGCACCACGCCATGCTGGTAAAAATGCCCGCCATGAAAGTCGGGGTCGGTCACGATGGCGCGGCGCGCCACCTCGTTGAAGGCGATGTTTTCTGCCGTTAAATTGGGCGCACTGGCCACCACCACGGCGTGGCGTACCCGCTCGGGGTGTTGCAGCGTCCAGCTCAGCGCTTGCATGCCACCCAAGCTGCCCCCCATCACGGCGGCCAGTTGGTGGATGCCCAAGGCGTCCAACAGCAGGGCTTGGGCGTTGACCCAGTCTTCCACGGTCACCACCGGAAAGTCCGCGCCGTACACCTGCCCGGTGTCGGGGTGGGTGTGCATGGGGCCGGTCGAGCCAAAACAAGAGCCCAGGTTGTTGACGCCAATCACAAAGAAGCGTTCAGTGTCCACGGGCTTGCCGGGGCCCATCATGTTGTCCCACCAGCCTTCGCTGTGGGCTTGGTTGGCGTACACGCCTGCCACATGGTGTGAGGCATTCAAGGCATGGCACACCAGCACCGCATTCGACTTGTCGGCGTTGAGCGTGCCATAGGTTTCATAGGCCAGCGTGTAGTCGCGCAAGCTGGCGCCGCTTTGCAGGGCCAACGGCGCCGCAAAGTGCATGCTTTGCGACGTGGCGATCAGGGGAGCGTGGGTCTGGGTGGACATGGCGTTCAAACGGGTTCAGCCCAACTTTATTCGCCCACAGGACGCAGGTGCTTGCCCACGATGCCCGCCAACTCAAACATGGTGACTTGGTCTTTGCCAAACACCTCTTTGAGTTTGGCGTCGGCGTTGATGGCGCGTTTGTTGGTGGCGTCTTGCATGCCATTGGCCTTGATGTAGTCCCACAGTTTCTTGATCACCTCGGTGCGTGCCACGGCGTCTGGGCCAATCACGGCGGCCAATGCAGCGCTGGGCAAAAAGCCGGCGGTCACTTTGCGGGGCGCTTTGGGCTTGGCCACTTTCTCGGCTTTGGGCGCTTTGGCACCCTTGGCGGTTTTGGCGGGTGCTTTCTTGCCAGCGGCTTTGATCAAGGCGTTGGTGGTGGGCGTTTTGCCAGCGCGGGCGGGGTATTTGCTGGTGCGCGGTTCGAAGGCGAAGTTCACCTTGCCGGCTTCGGGGTCCCACTGCAAAAAGGCCTTGAAGGCGCGGCGTGTGCGCATGGACACAAACTTGTCGAGCAAGTCGGTTTTGCCTTCACTCAGCAGCTTGGTCATTTGCTCACGTGCAACGGGTTGCTGCAAGATGATCTTGCCGCTCTTGAAGTCGCAGCTCGGTGTGGCCTGTGCATGCGTGGGCACGGCCTTGCTGCACACATAGTTGCTGCCGTGTTCGCGCACCGGGCTGCCGCACTTGGGGCAGTTGCCCAAGGGCTCGCTGTCGCCAAATTCCACAATCTCGCCCGACTCGGCGTTTTTGTCGTCGCCAAAGTCGAATTCGAGTTTCCAGTTCTGGTCTTCTTCGCTGTACTTGAGGGCAATCTCAGCAGTGAAGGGCCAGCCCGCCTTGGAGCGGAAGCCGTCCAGCGGACCAATCTTTTTGTCGCGGATGAACTGCTCGGCCTCAGCGGCCTCAAAGGTCCGTCCACCCGGGATTTTGCTGATCGAAAAGCCGCAGCCTTCGGACGCGCCGTCTTTGCCCACGCAGCCATAGCGGCGGTAGTTTTCTTTCACCACACCGCCGCACTTGGGGCAGGGGGTTTGCAAGGTGGCGTAGTCACCGGGGATGGTGTCACGGTCGAACTCTTTGGCCTTTTTGACGATGTGCTCGGTCATGGCCGCGATCTCGCGCATGAAGGCGTCGCGGCTGAGTTGGCCCTGCTCCATCAGCGCCAGTTTGTGTTCCCAACCGCCGGTCAACTCGGGCTTGGAGAGCTCTTCCACGCCCAAACCACGCAGCAGGGTGAACAGCTGGAAGGCCTTGGCGGTGGGGATCATTTCTCGGCCATCGCGGATCAGGTATTTCTCGTTGATCAAGCCTTCGATGATGGCCGCGCGCGTGGCGGGGGTGCCCAAGCCTTTTTCTTGCATGGCTTCGCGGAATTCGTCGTCTTCCACCAGCTTGCCCGCACCCTCCATCGCGCCCAGCAAGGTGGCTTCGCTGTAGCGCGCCGGTGGCCGGGTCTTGAGGCCTTTGGCGTCGACCGACTCGTTCTTGGCCGACTCGCCTGCGGCCAAGGCCACCAGGGTCTTGCCGTCTTCTTCGTTGTCCGAGGCTTCTTGTGCCGCGTCTTTGCCGTAGACCGCCATCCAACCGGCGTTGACCAACACCTTGCCCTCGGTGCGGAAGTGGTGGTCCAGGCCCGCGGCTTTGACCGTGCTGATGCGTGTGGTCACCATGTATTCGGCGCTGGGGAAGAACACCGCCATGAAGCGGCGCACCACCAGGTCGTAGAGTTTTTGCTCGGCCTCAGACAGGCCGCTTGGTGCTTGCAAGGTGGGGATGATGGCAAAGTGGTCGCTGACCTTTTTGTTGTCAAACACCCGTGGCAGTTTGCGCACGTAGTTGTTGTTCAAGGCCACCAAGGCGTGTGGCTCCAGGTGCTTCATGCCGCTGTCGGCCAGCATGGTGAAGGTGTCTTTCACCACGCTCACGTAGTCTTCGGGCAAGTGGCGCGAGTCGGTCCGTGGGTAGGTCAAGGCCTTGTGGCGCTCGTACAGGCTTTGCGCCAGTGCCAGCGTGGTTTTGGCGGAGAAGCCAAAGCGGCCGTTGGCTTCGCGCTGCAGCGAGGTCAGGTCAAACAAGCCTGGGCTGGCTTTGGTGGTGGGTTTGCTTTCTTCGGTGACGCTGGCTGTTTGGTTGCGCACAGCGTCGGCAATCGCCAAGGCTTCGGCTTCGCGCCACACGCGGTCGTGCTTTTTCTCGGCGTCGTCGGCGTCTTTTTTGTGGTCGGGGTTGAACCATTTGCCAGGGTAGCTGCCTGCGGCGACCTGGAAGCTGCCGTGAATTTCCCAATAGTCACGGCTGATGAACTTGCGAATTTGTTCTTCGCGCTCCACCACCACGCTCAGGGTGGGCGTTTGCACCCGGCCCACCGTGGTCAAAAAGAAGCCGCCTTCGCGCGAGTTGAAGGCGGTCAAGGCGCGGGTGCCATTGATGCCCACCAGCCAATCGGCCTCCGAGCGGCTGCGCGCTGCGTCGGCCAGGCCTTGCATTTGTTTTTCAGAGCGCAGTGAGTCAAAGCCATCGCGGATGGCTTGTGGCGTCATCGACTGCAACCACAGGCGCTTGACGGGTTTGTCCAGGGGCTTTTTGCCACCGGCGTATTGCTCGATCAAACGAAAGATCAACTCACCCTCACGGCCCGCGTCACAGGCGTTGATCAAGGCCGTCACGTCTTTGCGTTTGGCCAGCTTGACCACCGCGTTCAGGCGACTCTTGGTTTTCTCGACCGGCTTCAAATCAAAGTAGGGCGGAATCACGGGCAGATGCGCAAAGCTCCACTTGCCGCGTTTGACGTCAAATTCTTCGGGCGCTTGAATTTCCACCAGGTGGCCCACGGCGCTGGAGACCACATAGGTGTCGCTCTCAAAGTGGTCGTCGTGCTTTTCGAACTTCCCCGCCACAGGCGTGAGTGCGCGCACGATGTCTTGCGCGACCGAAGGTTTTTCGGCGATCACGAGGGTTTTGCTCATTTCAAAGTTCCTTAGAAAACTCACCACTACAATTTGCGCTTCTCGCGCGTGCGCGCACGC
>CANCUP010000034.1 GCA_947381325.1 Comamonadaceae bacterium | reverse complement strand
ATCAGGTTGATGGGCGTGAAGGCCACGCCAAAACCCAAAGCTAGGTTTGAAATCAAATCCATTGTTTATTCTCCGACTCAACCAGTGATGAAGGTAGGCCACACCGGCATCTGCAGTTTCAGCAGAACGATGAACGCCAAATAGCTGCCGATGGCCAAAACTGTGGCAAGGAGCAACACATCTTTGAGGACAAATTCTTCGCCCGCTTTGCTGGCAATGATGACCAAGGCATAAATGGCCAAGATCAAACCCATGGCTGGCAAACCCAAGCTGGGCAGGCCGCCCAACAACACACCAAAGGCCAAGTTAGACCCCAAGATGTAGCCAATGGGTCGCCATGCAAACGCGCCGACCTTGTCGCCGTCTTCGGCGTGCTCGACCAACGAGTAAAAGATGATGAAGGCACCCAAGATGGCCAGCACAATGCCCAGCAACATCGGAAAGTACCCAGGGCCCATGCGAGCGCCTGTGCCGACCGAGTAATTCATGGCACCCACAGCAAACGCACCACCGACCGATGTGAACATCAAGCCGGAGAAAAAGTCTTTTTGACTTTTGATCATTTCTTCTCCTCAAAGAACAGCGAACAAGCGCCGAATTGTGCGGCGCACCCCACAAGAACCTGATGTGGGTTACACCTATGTGTGTCGCCTGCGAGAAACCGGGTAAACCCTTATCCGACGGGGCTTCGCGCTCAGCCAACGAAAGGTTTAAACACCCGCAACCACTTGTTAGCAGGCAGCGGCCAACGGGCTTGAATGGCTTCGGCGCGGGCCATCAACTCGCCCCGCTTGAACGCCTTGGGTGTGCGTTGCGCCAGCACAATGGTGTTGCCTTCGCGGGTCGGTTTGAAAGCCCAGAGCGCTTCAGGACCAAAGGCTTGCGCCATTTTTTCCATGCTCTTGACAAAGCTGGAACTGCGTCCAAACAAGTTCACGGTCATGCAGCCCTCGTCGGTCAACAAGCGGCGGCAGTCGGCATAAAACTCAGCGCTGTCGAGCACGGGCGACGCCGCTTCGTGGTCGTAGACATCCACCTGCAAGGCGTCGATCTGACCTTGCCAGTGGTCATGTCGTGCCACCTCGGCCGCATCACCCAGCACCACCTTGAGCTTGGCCGTGTCGGCGGGCAACTTGAACCACAAGCGGCAGGCCGCAATCACTTGGGGGTTGATCTCAATCGCGGTGGTGTGCATGCGCAAATGCTTGTGGCAAAACTTGGTCAACGCCGCCGATCCCAAGCCCAGTTGCATGGCCTGCAGTTTGTCCACGTGGTCCAAGTCGACAAACAGCAACCAAGCCATCATGCGCTGGACGTACTCAAGCTCGATGTCAAACGGCTTGTCGATGTGCATCGAGCCCTGCACCCAAGGCGTGCCCAGGTGCAAATAGCGCACCGCACCGTAGTCGGAAAAATTGACCTCGGGAAGGGGTGGTTTCTTGTGGCTGGCCATGGGTATGTCAAAGCGAGGGGTGAATGGATGCGTCAGCCATGGCCTCGACCACAAAGCGCACGCGTTGCTTGCCCTGCCATTCGTCGGTTTCCAGGCGAAAGGCCAAATGGGCTTTGGCAGGCAAAGGGTCGACCCGGCCAAACCACATGCCGTCGACCGGCTGGCCTTGGTGGCGCAGCTTCAAGGCCAGGTGTTTGTCACCCACCAAGCGCTGGCCCAACACTTCCAACTCTTCACTGAAGGTCGGGGCCGCAAAGCCTTGGCCCCAGACCTCACGCGCCAGCCTGTCGGCCACGTCGTGGCGGCGGTATTCGGGCAGCAAGGGGCCATCGGTTTCCAGGCGGCGCTGCAAGGTGGCGGCATCGAGCCACTCTTGCGCCACCTGTTGCAAAGCTTCTTCAAAGGTGGCCAGGTGCTCTTCGTCCAGCGTGCACCCAGCGGCCATGGCGTGGCCACCAAAGCGCAACAAGACGCCGGGGTGGCGCTTGGCCACCAAGTCAAGGGCATCGCGCAAATGAAACCCGGGAATGGACCGGCCCGAGCCTTTGAGCTCGTGGCTTTTGCCGTCGGCCTGGCTGGGCGCAAACACAAAGGTGGGGCGGTGGTGCAAGTCTTTGAGCTTGGAGGCCACGATGCCCACCACGCCTTCGTGAAAGTCGGGGTCAAACACACACAACGCCGACGGAGGTTCTTCGTCGGGGTCGAACATGTCTTGCGCCAAGGCCAAGGCTTGTTCGCGCATGTCGCCTTCGATGTCACGGCGCTCGCGGTTGATGCGGTCGAGTTGCGTCGCCAGCTCGGTGGCACGCGCTGTGTCGTCGGTGGTCAGGCATTCGATGCCCAAGGTCATGTCCGACAAACGGCCCGCCGCGTTGATGCGCGGCCCCAAGGCAAAGCCAAAGTCTTGTGCGGTGCATTGCGCGCTTTGGCGGCCCGCCGCTGCAAACAAAGCGGTCATGCCGACGGGCATGTGCCCTTTGCGCACCCGCGCCAAACCTTGGGCCACCAAGCGGCGGTTGTTGGCGTCGAGCTTGACCACGTCGGCCACCGTGCCCAGCGCCACCAAGGGCAACAGGGTGTCGAGTTTGGGCTGTGCGTCCACGGTGAACACGCCACGCGTGCGCAGCGCAACGCGCAGTGCCAGCAACACATAAAACATCACGCCCACGCCCGCCAAGGCTTTGCTGGCGAAGGCGCAGCCCGGCTGGTTGGGGTTGACGATGGCGTCGGCTTGGGGCAACACCGCCGCAGGCAGATGGTGGTCGGTCACCACCACCTGCAGCCCCAAGGCTTTGGCGGTGGCCACCCCCTCCACGCTGGCAATGCCGTTGTCGACCGTGATCAATACGTCGGCGCCACTGGCCTTGACGCGCTCGGCAATCGGCGGCGTCAGGCCATACCCATCCACCACACGGTCCGGGACGATGTACGACACATGACGCGCGCCCAGCATGCGCAGGCCACGCAGCGCCACGGCACAGGCGGTGGCACCGTCGCAGTCGTAGTCGGCCACGATGCACAGGTGTTTGTCGGCGGCGATGGCGTCGGCCAGCAACGTTGCGGCTTCATGCATGCCTTTCAAACCATCCGGCGGCAACAGGTGCGCCAGCGACACGTCCATGCTGTGCGGATCGCTCACGCCCCGTGCGGCATACAAGCGCGCCAGCAAGGGGTGCACACCGGCTTGCTCTAAGGCCCAGACACTGCGGGGGGGCATATCGCGCGGAATCAGTTGCATCGGTTCATTCTTTCGGAGCGGCAACCGTCAAGACGGTCTCCAGGGTCAGGGGCTTGAATTGGCCCATGAAACGCTGCCACAAGCCTGGCTTGGCACGGTCGTACACATGGTGTTCATGCTCGCCGCACAGCACCAAGGCGGGCGGCTGTGGGCTGGACGCGGCCAAGCGCAAAGGCGCCAACACCTCCTCGTCCAAGCGCTGCCAAGCCTCGAACCAGCCCATCAGGTCTTGTTGCAAGGCGCTCTCGCGCAAGTGGGTCACCACGTTCACCGGCACAGGCGCGTGTGAAGCGGCAGCGGGGATGGCACCTGTGCCGTGCAACCAAAATGAGTTGATGCTGATCGCGCGGCTCTCATTCACCGCATGGGTGTAGAGCAACATTTGCATTTCGTTTTGCAAGCGGCGCAGCAGTTTGGCGGCTCCGCTGGGCGACTCGCCGCCCACCAGCCACGGGTCGATGTTGCGGCCCACCACACGATCCAGCGAAGCAGTGGTCACCTCGGCCAGCAGCGGTGCATGAACCAACCAACGGCCCGGCAGGTCGCGGTAAAGCGTCAAACCATCCTCGGCAAAAAAAGGGGCCATGCTGTTGAACAAGCGCTCGTCCGTGGGCGCGTCGATCGCGAGATGCGCGGGATCGCCCAAGATGACTTGCCCGTGGCTCACCTGCCAATGGCACAGGCTGACAAAGCCCCATGCGCTGGGCGCATTCGAAGTCAACCCATCCGCCACCCGACCCAACTCTGCCGCACGCAAAGCCGCCCAAGGCAAAGCGCCATCGGGCAGTCGCCAGCCCAGCGCATGGGCCTGCACGCGTTCGTGCGGCAGCGACAAGCTGCCGGGTGCCCACCCTGTGGGTGTCGGCGGCGCCACCACGCGGCGTTGCGACTGGGCCACCCATGCGCGCAAGGCGGGCAGCTTGAGGTGCTGGAAGGCTTGCGCCCAGGCTGCGGGCTTGGGCTCTGGTGCAGTCCACAGGGCATAAGGCACGACCATGAGCTGAGGCGTGGGCGTGGGCGAGTCAGAAAGCATGGGCGCGATTGTCTGTGATGTGATGACACAATCGCGCCTGACATGACCACCCCCTCACGAATTCCCTACGAACTGCTGATTGGCTGGCGCTACACCCGCGCTGGGCGCGCCAGTGGTCGCAATGGGTTCATCTCGTTCATTTCGGGCGTGTCCATGCTGGGCATTGCCTTGGGCGTGGCCGCGCTGATCATCGTGCTGAGCGTGATGAATGGTTTTCAAAAAGAGGTGCGCGACCGCATGTTGGCCGTGGTGGCGCACATTGAATTGTTGGCCCCGGGCGGGGAAGGTTTGGCCGATGTCACAGCTTTGATGCGCCAAGCACGCCAGCACCCCTCGGTGCTGGCCGCCGCGCCTTTTGTGGCGCAGCAAGCGCTGATGGCACGTGGCGACGACATGCGAGGTGCCATGGTGCGCGGCATTGACCCCGCGCTTGAAACACAGGTGACCGATTTCACACTCCAACTGCCGCCTGCCGTGCGTGAAGCCTTGCAGGCCGACAGCTTCAACGTGGTGCTGGGCGGCGAACTGGCACGCGCCCTCGGCGTGCAAGTGGGCGACCGCGTCACGCTGGTGGCCCCCGGCGGGCAAGTGACCCCCGCAGGCGTGATGCCGCGCCTGAAACAACTCACCGTGGCTGGGTTGTTTGACTCGGGTCATTACGAGTACGACGCCACCTTGGTCTTGCTGCACATCGGGGATGCGCAGCGCATCTTTCGCCTCACCTCCCCCAGCGGCGTGCGCTTGAAACTCACAGACGGTCAACAAGCCCGCAGCGTGGCCTCTGACCTGGCCGCCCAGCTCGGCCCGGACGTGATCGTGCGCGACTGGACCCGGCAAAACCGCAACTGGTTTGCGGCTGTGCAGGTGGAAAAACGCATGATGTTCATCATCCTCACCCTGATCGTGGCGGTGGCGGCGTTCAACTTGGTCACCACCTTGGTGATGACCGTGACCGACAAGCGGGCCGACATTGCCATCTTGCGGACCTTGGGCGCCAGCCCGCGCAGCATCATGGCCATCTTTGTGGTGCAAGGCGCGACGGTGGGCGTGCTCGGCACCTTGGCTGGCTTGTTGCTGGGCTTGGGCGTGGCGTTCAACATTGACGTCATCGTGCCCGCGATTGAAAACGCCCTGGGCGCGAGCTTTTTGCCGCGCGACATCTACCTGATCAGCCGCATGCCCAGCGACCCGCAGTCGGCCGACATCTGGCCGGTGGCCTTGATCTCTTTGGGCATGGCCTTGGCGGCCACGCTCTACCCCAGTTGGCGCGCCAGCCGCATCAACCCTGCTCAGGCGCTGCGTTATGAGTGAGCCCATGTCTGCGGTCGCAACCCAGCCCGTGGTGCAAGCGCAGGCGTTGGGCCGACGTTTTCACGAAGGGCCGTTGGACGTCACCGTGCTGCAAGGCGTCAACTTGTCCGTGCAAGCGGGCGAAACCCTGGCCATCGTGGGTGCCTCTGGCTCTGGCAAAAGCACTTTGCTGCACCTGCTGGGTGGGCTGGACGCGCCCAGCACAGGCACGGTGTCTTGGTTGGGGCAGCCCCTGCAAGGGCTCAACGTGACACAGCTGGGCGCCTTGCGCAACCAGCACTTGGGCTTTGTCTACCAGTTTCACCACCTGCTGCCCGAATTCAGCGCCTTGGACAACGTGGCCATGCCGCTGTGGATCCGTCGCTTGGACCGCACAGCGGCCACCGCACAGGCCCAAGCCATGTTGCAAGCCGTGGGGCTGGGCCAACGCCTGCACCACCGTCCGGCCGAGCTGTCGGGCGGTGAGCGCCAACGCGTGGCCATGGCCCGCGCGCTGGTCACGCGGCCTGCCTGTGTGTTGGCCGACGAGCCCACCGGCAACCTCGACCGCCACACCGCCGACCAAGTCTTCGCCCTGATGCTGCAACTGGCCCGCGAACAAGGCACCGCCTTTGTGCTGGTCACCCACGACAGCGCCTTGGCCGCTCGTTGCGACCGACGTCTGCACTTGGTCGAGGGCCAGCTCCAATAAAAATTCGAATTTATTGGTTTTGTAATATTTAATACTTTTGTTTGTTTTTTGTGTACCATCTGGCCATGGATGGACACCCCGATTTTTACGCCTTGCTCGGCGTAGCCCCTCAGGCAGAACCCGAAGTCATTCGGGCGGCCTACCGGGTGCTGGCTCAGCGCTACCACCCAGACCGCTTGGGGCAGGTCCATTCCACAGCTGCCTCACGCATGGCGGCCCTCAACCAAGCCTATGCGGTCTTGTCTTGCCCAGAGCGTCGCCGCGCCTATGACCGCTGGTGTCGCCACCTCAATCAGCGCCAGCACCTCACCCAGGCGCAGCGCCCTGACAGGGCGTCGCCCCCCGCCATGGCGCCATCGCCGCCCTGTGTGCTGACCACCTACGACCGCCGCGGGCGCTTGCACGCCTTCATCTGAGGTCATTCAAGGCCGGCGCTGGATAATCGAAGCGCCATGTTCTGGATCGACACCCACTGCCACCTTGACGCTGCCGAATTTGAGGCTGATCGCCCCCAAGTTCGTGCGCACGCCAGAGCGCAAGGCGTGGGCTGTTGCGTCATCCCGGCGGTTGCAGCCGCTAACTTCGACACCGTGCGTGCGCTGGCCCATGCCCACCAAGACGCCTATGCCCTGGGCATTCACCCCCTGTTCACACCGCAAGCCAGCGCGGCAGACCTCGATCAACTTGACCAGGCTTTGCTGGCGCAGCACGCAGACCCACGCTTGGTGGCCGTGGGGGAAATTGGCTTGGATGGCTGGGTGCCCGCCCTCAACACCCCTGCGGCTTGGGACACCCAACAGCAGGTTTACCGGGCACAGCTCAAGTTGGCGCAACGCCACCAACTGCCGGTGATCTTGCATGTGCGGCGCTCGGCAGACCCGTTGCTCAAGGGCCTGCGTGACATCGGCAGCATGGGCGGCATTGCCCATGCGTTCAACGGCAGCCTGCAACAAGCCCATGCCTTCATCGACCTCGGCTTCAAACTGGGCTTTGGGGGCGCGCTCACGTTTGAGCGTGCGTTGCAGCTGCGCCGCTTGGCCAAGGCGTTGCCGCTGTCGGCCATCGTGCTGGAAACCGATGCGCCGGATATCCCGCCGCACTGGCTCTACACCACCGCCGAACAACGCCAAGCCGGTCAGCCCCAAGGCCGCAACAGCCCGGCGGAATTGCCGCGCATCGCCCAGGTGCTGGCTGAGCTGCGCGGCATCTCGCTTGACGCCTTGGCGCAGGCCATGCGCGGCAATGCCTGCGCGGCACTGCCCCGCCTACAATCGGGCGCGTGAGCACCTCTATCTTGAACGCCGATTTGCATTGCCATTCCGTGGTCTCGGATGGCACCCTCACCCCTGAGGCGCTGGCCGCTCGGGCACACGCCAACGGCGTGGAGCTGTGGGCCCTGACCGACCACGACGAAGTGGGCGGCCAACAACGCGCCTTGGCAGCCGCTCAAGGGCTGGGCATGAAGTACCTCACCGGGGTGGAAATCTCCGTCACCTTCGCCGGGCAAACCGTGCACATCGTGGGCCTAGGCTTTGATGCCCAAGACCCGCGCATCGTGGAAGGTTTGCGTCGCACCCGCGGTGGCCGCAGTGAGCGGGCACAAGACATGTCCGATGGCTTGGCCAAAGTGGGCATTCGCGGCGCTTTTGAGGGCGCCCTCAAGTTCGTGGGCAACCCAGAACTGATTTCACGCACCCACTTCGCCCGCTTCTTGGTGGAAAGCGGTGTGTGTCACGACACCTCTGAGGTGTTTCGCAACTACCTGACCGAAGGCAAACCCGGCTTTGTGCCGCACCGCTGGGCCTCGCTCAAAGACGCGGTGCACTGGATCACCGATTGCCAAGGCGTGGCGGTGATCGCCCACCCGGGTCGCTACAGCTTCACCGCCAACGAAGAGTTCGCCCTGTTCACCGAGTTCAAAGCCCATGGCGGCCAAGGCGTCGAAGTGGTCACCGGCAGCCACACCCCGCCAGAGTTTGTGAAATACGCCGACATGGCGCGCGAGTTCAACTTGGTGGCCTCGCGTGGCAGTGACTTTCACAGCCCCGATGAAAGCCGCATCGACTTGGGCACCTTGCCGTGGTTGCCCGGCCAGCTCACCCCCGTGTGGGAGTTGCTGGCAGACCGCATTCAATGAACGCCCCCTCAGCTCAGCCCCTGCCGGTTGCTGGGATCGCGTGTGCCGTGTTGGCCATGGCCTGCTTTGCGGTGCTCGACACCACCAACAAGTTTTTAATCGCCAGCGTGCCCTTGCTGATGGTGCTGTGGTTTCGCTACACCTTCCAAGCCTTGGCCAGCACCGCCGTGATGTGGCCACGCAATGGCATGGCCATGTTTCAAACCCACAATTTTCGGCTGCAAATGGTGCGTGGCTTGCTGCTGATGTTGTGCAGTTTGCTGGGATTTACCAGCCTGCAGTACATGCCGGTGGCCGAATTCACCGCCTTCATCATGCTCACCCCCCTGGTGGTGACTGCACTCGCTCGCTTTGTCATGAAAGAGCAGGTGTCTGGTTGGCGCTGGATGTTCGTCAGCGGTGGCCTGGTCGGTGCGCTGTTGATCGTGCGTCCCGGCGGCAGCATGGACACCCGCCACGCTTGGTTGCCGCTGAGCCTGGTGATCTCGAATGCTGTGTTTCAAATTTTGACCAGCCACATGGCCAAAACGGAAAGTCCTGTGACCATGCACCTCTACACCGGATGGGTCGGCGCATTGATCGCTTCGGTGTTGGTGACCTGGGGCGCTTGGACCACGGTCCTGAGTCCCTTGGAATGGGGGCTGATGGTGTTGATCGGGTGTGCAGGCACCTTGGGCCATTACCTGTTGATCTTGGCCTTCTCACATGCACCGGCCGCCAGCGTGACCCCTTTTCTCTACAGCGGCATCGCTTTTGCCACCTTTGCGGGTTGGCTGGTGTTTGCCCACATGCCCGACCTGTGGGCACGCTTGGGCATGGTGCTGATCGCGCTGTGCGGTGTGGGCGCCGCATGGCTCAGCCACCGCGAACACAACAACCTCTGACATGGCGCAGTTTCTTCAGGTTCACCCCGACAACCCGCAGCCGCGTTTGCTCAAGCAAGCCGTGGCCTTGCTGACTGGTGGCGGCGTGGTGGCGGTGCCCACCGACTCCAGCTACGCCCTGGTGTGCCACCTTGACGACAAAGCGGCGGTCGAACACATGCGGCGCATGCGCCAAGTCGACGACAAGCACCACCTCACCTTGATGTGCCGAGACCTGTCGGAGTTGGCCAACTACGCGCGGGTCGACAACCGCCAATACCGATTGCTCAAAGCCGCCACACCGGGGGCCTACACCTTCATCTTGGAAGCCACCAAAGAAGTGCCGCGTCGCGTCAGCCACCCGCAACGCAAAACCATTGGCTTGCGGGTGCCGCAAAACCGCAGCTTGCTGGACTTGCTGGAACTCCACGGCGCGCCCTTGCTCGCCACCACCTTGATTGCCCCGGGCGAGACCGACCCCATGAACGACGCGCAAGAGATTCGCGCGCGCTTTGAACACGCCCTCGCCGCTGTGATCGATGCAGGGGCTTGCCCCTTGGCGCCCACCACCGTGGTTGACCTCACCCCCATGGGCAACGGCGGCGAACCCACCTTGGTTCGCCAGGGGCGCGGGCCCTTGGGCCCCTTGGGGCTGCAGTGAGCCCAAGGGCTTGAATGCGAGAATGTTCGTGTGAATGTCTCTGACCTGATTCAAACCGTTTTGATTTATGCCTTGCCGGTGATCTTTGCCATCACCTTGCATGAAGCAGCGCACGGCTATGTGGCCCACCGCTTGGGCGACAACACGGCGTGGATGCTGGGTCGCGTCACCTTGAACCCCATGCCCCACATCGACCCCATGGGCACGATCGTGATCCCTGCCCTGCTCTACGTGGCCACAGGCGGCAGTTTTTTGTTTGGGTACGCCAAGCCTGTACCCGTGCGCTTTGGCAATTTGCATCACCCCAAACGGGACATGATCTGGGTCTCGCTGGCAGGCCCGGCCATCAACTTCGTCCAAGCCTTGGCGTGGTTGCTGGCGTTTTATGGGATGAACAGCTTGGGCGTGACCGAAGACTATTTCTTGAAAATGAGCTTGGCGGGTGTGGTGGTCAACGTCTCCATGTTTGTCTTCAACCTGTTCCCTTTGCCGCCCTTAGACGGTGGTCGTGTCCTGGTCGGCTTGCTGCCTTGGAAGCAAGCGGTTGGGTTGTCCAAAGTCGAGCCTTACGGCATGTACGTGGTGTTGGCCCTGGTGGCCTTTCACCTCCTCAACGACTATTGGATGGGTCCCCTCATGAAGTGGACCCTGGTTGTTTTGTCGCTCCTACTGAGTCCTTTTGAATTTTTACTGAAGCCTTGATCTCATGAAAGAACGCGTTCTCTCCGGCATGCGCCCCACCGGTGCTTTGCATTTGGGCCATTACCACGGCGCTTTGAAAAACTGGGTCCGTTTGCAGTCGCAAATGGACTGCTACTTCTTTGTTGCCGACTGGCACGCTTTGACCACCCACTACGAGAGCCGTGAGGTGATCGAGAAAAACGTCTACGAGATGGTGATCGACTGGCTGGCCACCGGCCTTGACCCCGAACAATGCACTTTGTTCTTGCAAAGCCGTATCCCCGAGCACGCCGAGCTGTTCACCTTGTTGGCCATGGGCACGCCCCTAGGTTGGTTGGAGCGCGTCCCCACCTACAAAGACCAACAAGAAAAGCTCAAAGACAAAGACCTGACCACCTACGGCTTTCTAGGCTACCCGCTGCTGCAAGCCGCAGACATCTTGATCTACAAAGCCAAATATGTGCCGGTGGGTGAAGACCAAGCCAGCCATGTGGAGCTGACCCGTGAAGCCGCGCGCCGTTTCAACCATTTGTATGGCCGCGAGATCCATGCCGAGGCCAAGATTCAAGCCAGCCTGGCCAAGTTGCCCAAGGACAGCGTCAAGCGCTTGGAAAAATCCCGCAAGGCCTACCAAGAAACCGGAGACGCCAAGGCCATGGAGGGCGCCTTGGGCTACCTCGCATCTGCGCCTGAGCTCTTGACGGAGGACCGCGAGCGTTTGGAGGGCTACTTCAAAGGCACGGGCAAGATCGTGCTGCCTGAACCCCAGATCCTGCTCACCCAAGCCAGCAAATTGCCTGGGCTGGATGGCGCCAAGATGAGCAAGAGTTACAACAACGCCATCGCGATTCGCGAGGACCGCGCCAGCATTGAGCACAAAGTCAAGCGCATGCCCACCGACCCTGCACGCATCAAACGCACCGATGCGGGCGACCCCGACAAATGCCCAGTCTGGCAATTTCACAAGGTCTACAGCAGCGAAGACCAACGCGAATGGGTCGCCCAAGGCTGTCAAAGTGCAGGCATTGGCTGCCTAGAATGCAAGCAACCCATCATTGAAGCGATCTTGCGAGAGCAACAACCCATGCTCGAGCGCGCAGAGCCTTATGTGACAAACCCTAAAATAGTTCGTGATATCGTTGACGCAGGTACTGAAAAAGCACGTATCACCGCCAGAGAAACGATGCGCGATGTGCGCGAAGCCATTGGCCTGAATTACTGAAAGCAGGAGAGAAGAACATGAGTTTGTACATCATTGATGACCACCCACTGGTGCGCCAAGCCATTGGCATGCTGCTGCGCCGCATGAAGCCGGCAGCCAAAGTCATCGAGCTCGAGAAATTCAGCGAGTTACAAGCCGCCATCATCAAAAACGGCGCCCCCGAGTTGTTCGTGCTTGACCTCTTGCTGCCCGGTGTCAAAGGCACCAGCGCCGTGAGTGAAGTCAAAGGCATGTACGGCGACGTGCCCTTGGTCGTGATCTCATCCATGCCCGCCGGTGAAGCCGAAGAGACCTGCATCGAAGCCGGTGCTGACCTCTACATTGAAAAGTCGACCTCGGCCAACGAAATTTCAGCCGCCATCCAAGGCCTGTTTGCCGCGACCGATGGCAACCCCGACGAAGAAGTGGTGGTGGCCGGCGACACCAAATTGTCCAAGCGCCAAAAACAGTTGATCATCATGCTGGACCGGGGCTTGAGCAACCGCGACATTGCCGCAGAGCTTGAGATCAGCGAGCACACGGTGAAAGTTCACCTGTGGCGCTTGTTCCGTCGCTTGAACGTCAAGAGCCGCACACAGACCCTGCACTTTGCCCGCATGCACGGCCTGCTGTAAATCTCAGCCCACCCACGCAAAACAAAGCCGCTCCATGAGCGGCTTTGTTGTTGGGCACTGGCGTCAACGACTCAACGCCAAGCCTCTCGCACCATCAAGTTCAAGCCTGCCGTGCCGGGCTTGACGGGGCTCACACTCACACCCAAGTCGCCGGGTTGAGGCGTGGCTTGGCCGGACTTGGAAATGCGCACGCGCATGGTCACTTCGTCCATCGACGAGAGCTTGGCCGCAGGGTTCATGGCCGTGCTGTCGTCGAGCACAAAGTCGTAGGGCAATTGCGCGGCGGTGATGCGCACAATCGCCACGGGCATGCGCGATCCGGTCACTGGGGTGGCATAAATAAAGACCGCGTCGGTCGGCGACACTTTGTCGGCCAGCTCACTGACCAGGCTGACACGCCCGCTGATGCTCGAAACCGACAGCGCGGGGTTCTTGGCCGAGGCAGCGCTGCTGCGACCGGGCACCGGCGGCAAACCCATCTTGTCGCGCGTCTCGGCAATGGCGCGATCGAGCTCAGGTGCATCGGGCGAATCGGGTGAGACCTCTTCGCGTGCACGCTCCCAAAAACGCAAGGCCGAGCGGAAATTGCCCTCGGCAAACGACGCACTGCCCGCCAGCAACAAGGCATTGAGGTGGTGCGGGTCGGCGGTGAGCACACGCTGCAAGATGGCCCAAGGCTCACCGGCAAAGTTGCCATCATTTTTTTGCGCCATGATCTCGGCGCGCTCGACCATCACGTTGTCGTCTCGGCTCAGCTCCAGCGCTTTGCGCAAGGCCTCGTCGGCCTCGTCAAAGTGCCCCATGGCGCGCTGCACCCGTCCGAGCATGACCCAGCCATCCACATTGTTGGGCTCGTCTTGCAAACGTCGCGTCAGCGCCGTGGCCATGGTCATCAACTTTTCTTGGGTGATCTCGCCACCATGGTCGCCACCTTGTTGCGCAGCCTTGGGGTCCAAGGCTTCTGGGTCGCCGAGCACGCTGTACATCGGCACCGACAAGGCAGGCACCAGCATCACCATGGCCAACATCCACAGCCACGGTTTGCGCTGCGGATTTGCGGGCACAGACTCAGGTGCGACCGCGTCATGGGCCGGCGCTTGCGCGGACATGCCCACATCGTCGAGCAAACGACGTCTCAGCTCGTCTTGACCCATCTGCAACTCGTGGTCGTTCAAATTGCCCAAGGCATGCTCGCGCTGCAATTCGGCCAACTGGTCGCGGTAAACCGCCGCATTGGCCTGCGCAGGGTTGTCGCGGGCTTGGGCCGCACTTTGACTGACTTGCACAGCCGTCCCATGGCCACGCCATAGGGCCCAGCACAACACGGCCACGACCACCAGGGTCAACCCCATGGCCGCCAAAATAAAAACAAGAGAAGGGGTCACATCAACCTTTCAACCATTGCTCGGCACGGGCGCGGTCTTCGTCGCTGAGGGCCTGCGGGGTCACTTGCGCACGGCGTGCTTGCAAGTAACGGCCCAACAACACCACAGCCAGCAGCATCAAGACAAACGGGCCAAACCACAACACCCAGGTCAAGGGCTTGACCTCGGGTCGGTACAACACAAAGTCGCCGTAACGGGCCACCAAAAAGTCTTTCACCTCTTGGTCGCTTTTGCCTTCACGGATCAAGCTGCGCACTTCGCGGCGCAAGTCATCGGCCAGTTCGGCGTGCGAAGAAGCCAACGACTCGTTTTGGCACACCAAGCAACGCAACTCTTGCGACAACTCCACCAAGCGCGCTTCCACCACCGGGTCTTGCGCCATGGCCGCAGCCTCAGGGCCGATGACCTGCGCATAGAGGGGCACTTGCAGCTGAACCTGGAGCTGCATCACGCAGCCCAACAGCACCCACCACCAGCGTTGATTGATCCATGGCCTCATGATTTGTCCAATGTGTCGATCAAGGGCAAGATCTTGTCAGCCAACAACGAAGGCGTCACCGCCCCCACATGCTTGAAGCGAATCACACCCGCTTTGTCAATGACGTAGGTCTCTGGCACGCCATACACCCCGTAGTCAATCCCCACGCGCCCGTCCAAGTCCATCACCGAGTTGATGTAGGGGTTGCCGTGGCGTTTGAGCCAAACCCAGCTGCGCTCACGCGCGACCTGCAGCTTGGCCTGTGGGCCAAACTTGGCCGCCTCGTCTTGGGGTTGAATTTCTTTGTAACTCAGCCCAACAATTGGCACCGCGTGCTTTTGGGCAAAGGCCACCAACACCGGATGCTCTTCGCGACACGCCACACACCAAGTGGCCCACACATTGAGGATCCAGACCTTGCCGCGCATGTCGGCAGGCGAAAACATGGCGTCGCCCTCTAAGGTGTGCAGGCTGAATGCAGGCGCGGGCTTGTTGATCAACGGTGAGGGGATTTCACGCGGGTTGCGGTTCAAGCCAATGGCCAGAAAAACGACCAAGCCCAAAAAAAGCGCAAGCGGGATCAAAAACTTTTTCATGGCGTTGTCCTGCGGTATCTGCGGTCCAAGGCAGCCAACACACCGCCCAACACCATCAACAAAATGCCGGCCCACAGCCACGGCACAAAAGGCTTGTAGTACACGCGCATGCTCCACTCGGTGCGGGCGTCGTCCAAGGCGTCCCCCAAAGACACATACAGGTCGCGCATGAAGCCCGAGTCAATGGCTGCTTCGGTCATCGGCATGGCCGACGAGAAATAGCGGCGTTTTTCAGGCTGCATCAGCTCCACCACCTGGCCATCGCGCAGCACTTGCACATCGGCGCGGGTGGCCTTGTAGTTGGGGCCTTGCACTTCTTGCAGGCGGTCCAAGCGGAAGGTGTAAGGCGCAATCGTCACCACATCCCCCACATGCATGCGCACATCGCGCTCCACCTCGTAGGACTTGACGCCGGTCACCCCCACCACCAACACCGCCATGCCAAAGTGGGCGATCTGCTGACCCCAAAACGACAGGCCGATGCGACCGGGTTTGCGCACCCGCTCCACCACTTGTTGCAAGGTGCCCAGACCCACCCAAGCGCCCAAGAAAAAGCCCAGCACCGTGGTCACAGACCAACCGCCTAAAAAGTAGGGCCACACCAAGGCCACCACCAACGCACCTGCCGCCGTGAAGCGCAGCCTGTGCACCAACTCTGCCACGCGTGCCTCACGCCAACGGGCGATAGAGCCTGGAATCATCAAGAACACCACCGGCACCAGCAGTGGCGCAAACACCGCATTGAAATACGGCGGCCCCACCGACAACTTGCCCAAGTTGAGCGCGTCAATGATGAGCGGGTAAATCGTGCCCAGCAACACCGCCGCCATGGCCACTACCAGCAGCACGCTGTTGGCCAGCAAAAACGACTCACGCGACACCAAGGCCATGCGCCCACCCAAGGTCACACGCGGCGCACGCCAAGCAAACAAGGTGAGCGACACGCCGACCACCACCGCCAAAAAGATCAACACAAAAATACCGCGCTTGGGGTCTGAAGCAAACGCGTGCACCGAGGTCAGCACGCCTGAGCGAACCAAGAACGTGCCAAGCAGCGACAGTGAAAATGCCGCAATGGCCAACAACACCGTCCACGCTTTGAAGCTGCCACGCTTTTCGGTCACCATCAGCGAATGGATCAAGGCCGTGGCCACCAGCCAAGGCATGAGCGAGGCGTTCTCCACCGGGTCCCAAAACCACCAGCCTCCCCAACCCAGTTCGTAATACGCCCACCACGAGCCCAGACCAATGCCAAAGGTTAAAAAGGTCCAGGCAATCACCGTCCATGGACGCGACCAACGGGCCCAGGCCGCATCCAAGCGGCCACTCAGCAAGGCAGCCAGTGCAAACGCAAACGCCACCGACATGCCCACATAGCCCATGTAGAGCATGGGCGGGTGAATCACCAAGCCTGGGTCTTGCAACAAGGGGTTGAGGTCTCGCCCATCCAAAGCCGCGGGCAACAAACGCTCAAACGGGTTGGAGGTGGTCAAGATGAAAAGCAAAAAGCCCACCGAAATCACACCCAACACGCCCAGTACCCGCGCCACCATGTCAAGGGGCAAACTGCGTGAAAACAGCGCCACGGCCACCGACCACAGGGCCAGCAACAAGACCCACAGCAACAACGAGCCTTCGTGCCCACCCCATACAGCAGCGAACTGGTAGGGCTTGGGCAACAAAGAGTTGGAGTGCTGTGTCACATACTGCACAGAAAAATCATTGTTCAAAAAACAAGCCGCCAAAGCCGCAAAGGCCAAGGCCACCAACACAAATTGCAGAGTCGCTGCGGGGCGCGCCAAGCTTTGCAAGGTGATTTGCACCTGCAGTTGAGGCACATAGGTGCCCACCAGCGGCAACACGGCTTGCACCAAAGCCACCACGGCAGCCAGGATGAGGGCGAAATGCCCGAGTTCAGCGATCATGGTGCGGCTTTCACAGATTGAGCTGCTTTGGCAGCTGCGGCTTGGTCGAGCGCGTGTTTGGCTTCTGGTGGCATGTAGTTCTCGTCGTGTTTGGCCAGCACCTCACTGGCCACAAATACGCCATCGTCGCCGAGCTTGCCTTGCGCCACCACGCCGCGTCCCTCTTTGAACAAATCGGGCAGCAAGCCCACAAACGTGACCGTCATCTCTTGCGCGGTGTCAGTCACCACAAAGCGCACGCTGTTGCCGTCGCGCTGCAAGCTGCCTTCTTTGACCATGCCACCGGCGCGAAACGTGCGTCCTTTGGGTGCTTCGCCTTGGTGGACTTGCGTGGGTGTGAAAAAGAACACCAGATTGCTCTGGAATGCATTCAACACAAAAGCGGCCGCCCCAGCCAGCACCACGATGCCGATGGCGATCAGGGCAAAACGCTTGGTTCTTGGTTTCATCACAACATATCCTCAGAAGGCAAATCCAGCAGCGCACGCTCAGCACGCAATTGCACCAACACATGGCGCTGCGCACGAACTGCTTGCACCACCTCGACCAGCAGCAGGCCAAAGGTCACGCCCATGCTGCCCCACACATAAACGCCATAGCCACCCATGGCCCAAAAATCGGACCAGCTGTTCCAAATCATGGCTGCACCTCCGGCAAATCTTGCACCCAGGCGGCATGGCGCTCACGCTGCAAGATCAAAGTGCGCACGCGGTACAACACCAATGCCAAGGTGTACAACCAAAACGCCATGGCCATCAGCAACATGCCCCAGAGCATGACGGCAGCCATGCTGGGCGATTTGGTCAAGGACACCGAAGCGCCTTGGTGCAAGGTGTTCCACCACTTGACCGAGAAATAAATGATCGGCACGTTGATGGCCCCCACAATCGCCACCAAGGCACCGGCGCGGTCACCACGGCGGGTGTCATCGATGGCCGAAGTCAAGGCGATGTAGCCCAAATACAAAAAGAACAGAATCAGCTCAGAGGTCAAGCGTGCGTCCCAGACCCACCAAGCACCCCACATGGGCTTGCCCCACAAGGCACCGGTCCACAAAGACAAAAACGCAAACAAAGCACCGGTAGGGGCCAGAGCCCGGGTCATCATGCCGGAGAGTCGGGTGTTGAAGGTCAATCCCAGCACACTCCAAAAAGCCATGGCCATGTAGATGACCATCGACATCCAAGATGCAGGCACATGCACAAAGATGATGCGGTAGCCCTCGCCTTGCTGAAAGTCAGTGGGGGCCACCATGAAGCCCAACCACAGGCCCCAGCACAACAGCACAGTGGCCAGACAAGCGCACCAAGGCCACAGGCGTTGCGCCAAACCATAAAAAGTTTGTGGCGCAGCGTAATAAAACCAGTTGATGCCGGGGCGCGAATTGTGTGTCTGCAATTTATCTGTGTGCGCCTTGGACGCCATGTGTGTGTGGCCAGATTTTAAGCGCTTGCCCCTGTTCACCGAGGCGCGCCAAGGGACATTGTGCGCGTGATCGTTTGACATGGATCAACGCGTGCATCAGTCAGGCATGCGATTCTTCAAACACCCATACAAATATGCAGGAGACCGATCAATGACACACCAAAGTATTCGAATCATCCGCGAGGAGCATGCCGCACTGTCGGCCATGTTGCAATCTTTGCGCATGATGCTCACGCGAGGCCCCAAAGACGAACCTGAAAGATTTTTTGACGTGTTGCGTGCCATGCTCTTTTACATCGACGAATTTCCAGAACGTCTGCACCACCCCAAAGAATCGGCCATGCTGTTTCCGCCCGTGGCCGAGCGCTCACCCCATTGCCATGCGGTGATTGCGCAGTTGGAAAAAGACCATCAGGCAGGCGAGTCCAACATCCGCGAGTTACAACACTTGTTGTTGGCGTGGGAGCTGTTGGGGGACTCGCGCCGCAAGGCTTTTGAACAAGCCAGCCACGCTTTCATCGACTTTTACATGCAGCACATGCACATGGAAGAGACGGTGGTCATTCCTGAAGCGCTCAAAGTATTGAGCGATGCGGATTGGAAAAAACTCGACACCGCCTTTGCCACCCACTGCGACCCACTCACCGGCAAATACCCGCGCGAGCCTTTGTACGACCGCTTGTTCACGCGCATCACCATGAATGCGCCTGAACCCATTGGTCTGGGACGACACTGAACTGAGGCCATGCGCCAACAAAGAAAGGCCGATGCATGCATCGGCCTTTTTGCATGGACAGCGCCCCAAGAGACGCTGCAAGCTCGAAGATCAATCGTCAGGATCTTCATATTCTTTGGGTAACTGGTGTGCAATGCCCTTGTGGCAGTCGATGCAGGTTTTGCCTTCTTCTTTGGCTTTCATGTGCTTTCTATATGGCGTTTGCTTTTGCAACTCAGCGCTCATGGCCTCAAAGCTGTGGCAGTTGCGGCATTCGCGCGAGTTGCTCTCTTTCATGCGCTCCCATTCGTGCCCGGCCAACTCCATGCGCTTGGCTTCAAACTTTTCTTTGGTGTCAATGCTGCCGGTGAGTTTGCCCCAAACTTCAAAGCTGGCTTTGGACTTGCGAATCATCTTGTGCACCCAGTCTTTGGGCACGTGGCAGTCTGAGCAAATGGCGCGCACGCCTGTGCGGTTGCTGTAGTGAATGGTCTCTTTGTACTCTTGGTACACCGTGTCACGCATCTCATGGCAGGTGGTGCAAAACTCCAAGGTGTTGGTCATCTCCATGCCGGTGTTGAAGCCGCCCCAAAAGAGAATGCCCGCCACAAACGAAGTGCCGGCAATGCCAATCAACGAATACTTGGCGCTGGGTTTTTTCAAAACACCCCACATGCGCTTGAGGAAGCCGGGTTGTTGCTTGTCCATCTTGACCATCCGATCTACTGAATTGAAAAAAGCGAGGTCATTGCTGACCTCGCAAACTCATCACACACAATTTGTTACTTGATTTGTGGATCAGAAGTTATGGATAAAGCTCGCGCCAAAAGCGTTGGCAGAGTAGCTGCCTGAGGTCTGGTAGGTTGGCATCACGCTGCTCGGGTTATAGCCAGCCGAGGTGGCGCCGACCGGGCCCAAAAGACCGGTGTAGTAGTAGTCGCTGCTGCTCAGGCGTTGTTGCAAATAGACCAGCACCACTTTGGAAGATTTGTCCACTTGGTAAGTGCCCGTGAGTTTGAGTCGCGTGATCGAGGTGCGAATTTCTGGCACTTGACCGCAAGACCCAATGGTGGGATCGCTGCAGGTCAAAGCGGGGGTGCTGGTGGTGGTCCCGGTGTAATTGAGCTGCGTGTTGTAGCCCGCTTTGCCCAAGGAGTAACTCAAGTCGCCGGCAAGTTCAAACTTGCCCGCCATCAACCCACCTTGCTTGAAGCCCATGCCGAGGGTCAGGTCTTCGTCGCTCAACTTGTTGGTCCATGTCGACAAGGCAGGAACCGCTATGGTGGTGGTGGCATTGGCAACTGTGGCCGTGGTGTTTTGCAAATTGGTCATGTCGCGTTGACGGGACTGTTGCGACACGTAGGCATTGAACGAGCCGTTTTCGCTGTAGTTGTAGGTGGCGTCTAAGTTCAAGCTCCAACTTTTGCCGTTTTGCACCCCATAGGTGCTATCTGGGTATTTGTCGTCGGTGTAACGCCCCGTCACGCCCAACTCCAACAACTCACTGGCCTGCCAGTTGACACTGGCTTTGACATACTGCTGCTGCCGCGAGGCTGAGAAACCAGGGTAAAAGCCCACATAGTCGCCCGCATTTTGACCCAGCGGTGTGGTGACACCGGCCACTGGCATCGGTCCGGGTATGGCACCCTTGTTCCCAATGATGCTTGCCAAAGCATAGGGGTCCGAGACAGTTTTACGGTCGCTGTAACCCACACCTAAACGAATTTGGGTGTCTTCGTCGGTTTTGATGCGGTAGGTGGCGTCAACCTTGTCGTCTGCACTCGACTTGGCCACCACGCAATTGGTGGTGGCTTTGTAGGCCGTACTGCCGCCATAGGCATAACTGTTACACCAACGTTCGTAGTTTTCATGACTGACCGACATGCGCACATGCTGGTCTTGTTTCAAGCGGTAGTCGCCAGCCACCTCCAGTTGTTCTTTGCGCGTGCTCAACGGCGTGTTGGGGTAGTTGGCCGTGTTGGCGCCCGAAATCGCATTGAAGTTGTACAAGTTCGAGCTGGTTTGGTTGTTGCGCTGGTCATATTTGTAGGCCACCGACATCAGCAAATCACGGCTGGTTTGGTTGCTCAACTTCACATCGGCATGCGTGTTGATGATCGACCCATTCAAGGAGCTGGGAATGCCGTTGTTCAACAGCAATCCATTGGTCGACACAAAGGGCACGTTTTGTGTGCCGCCGCCATAAGAGAAATTGGCGGTCAGCTTCGTTTGGGGCGACAGCTTGTAGCCACCCGACAGATTCACTTGGTTGAAGGCGTTGTCGGGAGCGGTTGGCATCAACTGGGTCGAGGTGCTTGTGCCTGACCAGTTTTGAAAGCTCACGCTGTTGTAGCCATCTCTGAAGACTGAACTCACCAAAGACAGGGTGGCATAGGCATCGTCTTGCCGCCAGTTCATCGCCACGTTGAAGGTGTCAGTCTTGTAATTGGTGGGCATGGGCAAGATCGAAATCGTCTCGCCGGTCGCGCCACCCACACCTGCCACACCAAAGCCCATCAACTTGGCACCCGACTGGTCGAGGTGGTTGTAATCAAAGCTGTAGTTGAGTTGCGAGTTGATCACCACGCCACCACTGAGGGTGGTGTTTTTGCGGGTGGTGCCAATGTCCATGGTTTTGAACGCAGCCAACTGTGCGGCACTGATGCCGCCAGTGATGGTCGGGTTATTGGCATTGGTCAACAAACCGAACCCGGGCAAGGTGAAACTGTTGCCACCCATGCTGCCCGCATACGGGGTCTGGTAGCTGTCGGTCAAGTTGTGCTGCAGCTCATCGTATTGCAGCCCCAAGTTCCACGCCCCCTGGTCACTCAGCGTGGCCTCCATGTTGCGCGAGGTCATTCCCAGGTTGGTGCCGCGGATGGACCAGCGGTGGGTGCCTCCGGTTTCATTTTTTTCGTAAGCGCTGCCGCCACGAATGAACATGTTGCCAATGGCGTAGGCGCCGCTTTTGTTGGTGCCCGAGTATTCACCGAATTTGGCGGAGCTTTGGGAAACCCCCAACATGCCAAGCTCCATGGTGTTCTCGGGCTTCTTCAAAGCTGCAGCCTCGTCGTCATCGGCGCGGGCTGACAGGGCTGTCAGTGCAGTGACCACCGCCAAAGCAATGGCACTGAGTTTGAGGTGTGTTGTAGGCGAGCTCATCATGATCTCCAATTCCATCCATTAGCGCTGTAAGTAGCCACCTGCAGGACTGTTTGACCCGTGCACTTGGCTGTGACAGTTCGTGCAGGCACGTCCTGTTTTCGCGTTGCTGGGGTATTGCGCCGTGCCGGCATTGTTTTTGGCCGAGATGCCCGCCACGTTGGGGCCGTTGGGTGTGGCGCTGCTGTGCGGGCCGTCATGGCACTCTTGACACAGGAACGGTGCACGCGACTTCAACAGAGGCGAGATGTTCGAGCCGTGGGGGCTGTGGCAGTTAGCGCAATCCTCACTCACAGGCTGGTGTTCGAACAAGAAGGGGCCGCGTTTTTCAGCATGGCACTGGTAGCAGGTTTCAGTCACCGTGTTTTTCTTGAGCAGTTTGGGACCGGTCGCGCCGTGTGGGTTGTGGCAGTCAGAGCACACCACTTTGCCCTCTTCGATGGGATGGTGCGAGATTTTTTTGCTGTCAGCGCGTTGCTCTTTGTGGCAAGTGAAACAGACCTCGGTTTGGGTTTTTTTGCTCAACACTTTGTCGGTGGGCTTGTGCACCTGGTGGCAGCTGTTACAGGCGACACCGTTGTTTTGGTGTTGGGCACCGTCCCAGTTGCTGCGCTTGCTGCCCTTGTGGCAAGTCAAGCATTGCTCGGAGCGTTCTTTGTCGCCGGTTTGGGCATACACGCCTTTTTTGAACACCACATCCGGTGCGGCGCGGCCTTTGACTTTGGGGTCGCCCTTGACGTGCTTATCGCTCTCGCCGTGGCATGACTGGCAGGTCGGTGTGCGCACATCACCACGTACACCGTGCTTGGTTTGGTAGAGAGAAAGAATCGGTGCCGTTTCGCTTTCGTCGTGACAACCGGTACACACGGCGTCTCTTTTCAAAGCAGCTTTGGCCACGGCCGCTTTGTTGCTTTCATGACCCAAGTTGGGCAAGTTGTTGTCTGCCGCCCACGCCGTGGCTGCAGCTACCATGCCGACAAGCAACAGGCCAGTGGTGAGTAGCTTTCGAAGTGTTGTCATCTTGATCACCTGTGTCCTAAATCGACTTTATTGAGCCAAGATCCACTGGACCAAGTTCTTGATTTGCTCCATGTCTTTGGGCGGTGAGGTCTTGACCACTTTGTGCTCTTCTTCGTGGCCATCGGGGAACTTGGCTTTTTCACCCGAGGTGATGTGGTCGATCAAACGGGCTTCGGCGTTGGCCTTGCCTTTGTATTTCTCAGCCACTTTTTTGTAGGCTGGTCCGTCTTTTTCCTTGTCGATGGCATGGCACTTCAAACAGTTGTTTTGTTTGGCCAAGGCTTTGGCGGACTCTGCATCCATGGCTTGGCTTGCAGGAGCAAGTAACAAACATGCGGCGCCAATCAAACTGGCTGCGATGGCTGAATGCGTTGTGTGTGCCATGGAATCACCTCGTCTAAGTATTGAAAAATTCACACGGCATGAGCACTTGCTCTGTCTGTGTGTGTGCTTAGATTTTGGTTTTTCGCCGCGCTAGGGGCTATAGGCGCAGGATGATGTTGGGCATCAGACAAGTCCTACTCAACTGTGTCGTTTCGCATTACTCGTGGGAGGGGTCCAACAATTTATGGTCGATCGCGTAACGCACCAAGTCGACGTGGTTGCTCATGTGCATCTTGAGCAAGATGTGCGATTTGTGGGTGCTGACGGTCTTGACACTCAATGACAGCTCGTTGGCTATGTTGGTCAGACTCACACCGCGCACGATGCGACTGAAGACTT
The DNA here is from genome assembly GCA_947381325.1 of Comamonadaceae bacterium. GTDB lineage: Bacteria > Pseudomonadota > Gammaproteobacteria > Burkholderiales > Burkholderiaceae_C > Limnohabitans. Next base: position 67 of record CANCUP010000034.1, on the reverse strand, counting down.
CAAACTCCCGGTCGCTCAACAGGGTGTGCGAGGGGTTGCTGTTGTGCAGCAAGGCGTCTGCGGCCAA
>CANCUP010000033.1 GCA_947381325.1 Comamonadaceae bacterium | reverse complement strand
GCAGACCGTCTGTCACGTTGGCAGCGTTGAGTCCACCAGACAAGACGAGGTGAGCGTTGACGTTTTGTGGAAGCTGTGACCAATTGAATGCCTTGCCGCCACCGCCGTAACCGTCGACATGGGCGTCGAGCAGCACCGCTTGGGCGTCTGTGTAATCGTGGGCATATTTTAAGAGGTCAAACGGGGCTTCGCCGTGGGCAGGTTCGAGGGGAATGCGTGCAGCCCGAATCCAGCGCCGCCCCAGCCTTTGGGCGATTTGGCGGCATTGCTCGGGCGTTTCGTCGCCATGAAACTGCAGCCAAGCACCCGGCACGCGCAAACAGGCTTGCGCAATGGCCTCGGAGGTCTCATTGACGAACAGCAAAACAGGGGTCACGAAGGCGGGCAAGCGCCGCGCCAACTCGGCTGCACGTTCAGCGGTCACAGCGCGCGCGCTGGGTGGGTACAACACAAAGCCGATGGCGTCGACGCCTGCGGCCACGGCTGCGTCAACGTCTTGTTCGCGGGTCAGGCCACAAATTTTGATGCGGGTGCGGTTCATGGCAAACCATCATACGCAGGCGCTCCGGTGGGCAAGCCCCACTGGGCGTCGTACTGCGGGCCCAAGAAATACAAGCCATCAGGGCTGAAGGTGCGGCTGGCAGCGTCGCGGCTGCGTGCTGCCAAGACCTCGGCCATCCATTCGGGGGGGTGTGTGCCTTCGCCGATGGGAATCAAACAACCCATGAGGTTGCGGATCATGTGATGCAAAAAGGCATTGGCTTCGAACTCGAAGCGCCAGTAGGCCGAGTGCGGTTGCGTGCTGCGCCGCGTGATGCGGATGCTGTGCAGCGTTTTGATGGGGCTCAGCGCTTGGCAGCTGGAGGCGCGAAACGAGGTGAAGTCGTGTTCCCCCAACAAGTGCTCAGCGGCTTGTTCCATCGCTTCTAAGTTGAGTGGGCGATACACCCAACCCACGCGGCCCACATCCACACTGGGTCGCACTGGGGATTCCAGCAGCACATAGGCATAGCGGCGTGCGATGGCGCTGCCTCGGCAGTGAAAATTTCTTGGCACTTCTTGGGCCCACTGCACGGCGATGTCTGGCGGCAAAAAACTGTTGGTGCCGCGCACCCAAGAGTTGGGGTCGCGCGCTAACTCGGTGTCAAAGTGAACCACTTGCATCAAGCCGTGCACGCCCGAGTCGGTGCGTCCCGCGCACAAAGTTTGCACGCGTGTGGCTGTGAACTTTTGGAGCGCCGCTTCAAGTCTGTCTTGCACTGTTTTGCCAGAGAGCTGACTTTGCCAGCCTTCGTAGGCTTGGCCGTTGTAGCTCAAGCCCATGGCGATGCGCATGGGCTTTAACCTCGCTCAGCCAGCCATTGCTTGGCACGGGCTTGCACTTCGCCGGTCGCTTCGCTGGCCACTTCTTCCATCAGGGCACGGCTGGTGTGCAGTTGGCCCAATTTCCAGAGTTCATCGGCCAAATCGATGCGCACTTGGAAGGGACCGTCGAGCACAGGTTCGCTCAAGTCCAGTGACACATTGGGAATGTCCAGGGTGGGACGCTCGGGCTGGGCTGACGAAACAGGTGCGGTTTCAAGCCTGATTTCGTCTGGGGGTGTCGATGGTTCGGCGGTTTCAGCCTGCTGCGCAGGTGTGGGCTCCACCTTCGGCTCAATCGCGTCATGGTCGGGCAGGTCAAGATCAAACTTGACGTTCAAAGGCGGCAGGCCTTGGATGTTGTCACCCTGAGCCAATTGGTTGGCACGGCGACGCCAGAGCCCGATCAAAACCAGCAGACCGATCAAGCTGCCGGCTCCCACGGGCGCCAGGGTGTGGCTGGTGAGCTGCGTGAGCCAGTCTTGCTCGCCTGATGCAGGACTCACAGGCAGGTCAGCAGCGACCTCGCCCGACGCCGATCCAGTGGCTGTGGCAGCTGCAATTTTGCCCAGTTCTGCAATGTTGCGGCCCATTTCGGCGGCGCGACTGGCCACCTCTTGCGCTTCACGCTGCTTGGCAATTTTGTCTTCTGCGCCGTTGTTGGTGGGCTTGCTCAGCGTCAGTTTGTCTTGTTTGGCATTGCCCTTTTTGTTTTCGACCTGAGCTTGCAATTTACCAACGCTATCGCGCGCAGCCTTGGGCACCACCCCGCCGGGAGCGCGGGCGGCCAACTCTGCACGGTAAGCGTGGAAGTTGTTGGTTTGCACTTGAATGGCTTGACGGGCCTCTTCACGAGAAATGGCCTTGGCCTCTTGCTCGGTGGGCATCGTCAGCAAGGCGCCTGCTTTCATGCGGTTGACGTTGGCATCCACAAAAGCGTCTGGGTTGCTGCGCAGCATGGCCAGCAACATTTGATCCAAGGACACGGTGGTCGACTTTTGGCTCATGGCCAAGCCACTGGCGGTGTCGCCACGTTGGACGGTGACGGTTTGGGCGGCTCCAGCCATGCCACTGGGGGGCTTCACAGGCGTTGCTTGGCGTGCTTCGTCGATGGAGACACTGACCGCACGCAGCAAACGGCCCGTGGCCCACCGCAGATCGAGCAGCAAGTCGAGGGTATTGCCCGTCACAGCTTGCTCACTGCTGATCGCCAGGTAAGCGTTGCCATTGCTGCGCTTGAGCAGCTTGACTTGGATATCCAGTGCCGTGCCATTGCTGGCAGGCGCTTCGAGTTTGGTGGCTTTGTAGACCTCAGGCGGGGCTAGAGCGGCTTGAAAATTGACCTGTTCATTGGCTGAGATGTCCAAGATATCAATTTCCACCTTCAGCGCTTCACCTTGCTTGGATTGAACCAAGGGACGAACCAAGGTCAGCGCCTGCGCACTACTGAGCAATGTCAAGGACAGGGCCGCCCACAACGCAGTGCGCTGGAACAGGCGAGAGGTCGGGCGTGTGTCTCTGATCATGGCAAGAATAGTACTGGGTTTTTTTCAGCGTTCGAGCAGGATGCGCAGCATGCGTCGCAGCGGCTCTGCCGCGCCCCACAACAGTTGGTCACCCACCGTGAAGGCGCCCAAATAATCGTTGCCCATGGCCAGCTTGTGCAAGCGGCCCACAGGTACGGTCAGGGTGCCAGTCACGGCAGCGGGCGTGAGGTCGCGCTCGGAGATCTCGCGTTGGTTGGGCACCACTTTGACCCAGTCGTTGGCTTGGGCCAAGATCGACTCGATCTCATCCATCGGCACGTCCTTCTTGAGCTTGATGGTCAGGCCTTGCGAGTGGCAGCGCATGGCGCCAATGCGCACGCACAAGCCATCGATCGGAATGCTGCCGGCACTGCGGAAGGCCGGGTTGCCCAAAATCTTGTTGCACTCTGCGCCGCCTTTCCACTCTTCCTTGCTTTGGCCGTGTTCGACCGGCACATCGATCCATGGAATCAAGCTGCCAGCCAGCGCCGTGTTGCGGAAGTTTTTGGTCGGAAAAGAAGCGTCGCGCATGGTGGCGGCCACTTTGCGGTCGATGTCCAAAATGGCAGAAGAAGGGTTGGCCAACTCGGTTTTCACCGCATCGTGCAGCGCACCCATTTGCGACAGCAATTCACGCATGTTTTGTGCCCCGGCACCCGAGGCCGCTTGGTAAGTCATGGCGCTGACCCACTCAATCATGTCGTGCTTGAACAAACCGCCCATGGCCATCAGCATCAGGCTCACGGTGCAGTTGCCGCCAATCCAATTCTTGCCACCTTGGGCCAGCGCGCTGTCGATCACATGGCGGTTGACGGGGTCGAGCACGATCACCGCGTCATCGGCCATGCGCAGCGACGACGCTGCGTCAATCCAGTGACCGGTCCAGCCTGCCGCGCGCAGTTGGGGGTAGACCTCTTTGGTGTAGTCACCGCCTTGGCAGGTCAAGATGATGTCGCAGCGCTTGAGGGCTGTGATGTCGTTGGCGTCTTGCAGCGTGGTTTCGTTTTTGGCAAGCGCGGGCGCTGGGCCACCTGCGTTGGACGTGGAGAAGAACAACGGCTCAATCAGGTCAAAGTCTTTTTCCTGAGCCATGCGGTCCATCAAGACCGAACCTACCATGCCGCGCCAACCGACTAAACCTACTAACTTGCTCATTTCAACGCCTTTTCAAAGATAGAAAACAGTGCCACACCTGACTGTTTGCCCGGCTCGTCTGGCCGGGGGCGCACGACGAAGCCTGGGCGTTCAGCCTGGAATGGTCGTGGTTTTGGAGGTGAATGCACGCGTGCGCGCTGCAGCTTTATCAGCTGAGACAGGGTTCAGGAGGATGAACAAGCAGGCGTGAAACATGGTCAAGATTGTATCGGATGCACGCTTTAAGCCAGCTGACATACAAAGGGCGCTCATGAGAGCGCCCTTTGTATTGGATGTGAAGCCGCCTTGGCTTAAGCCAGTGCCTTCACCACAGCATCCCCCATTTGCGATGTGCCCACACGGGTGGTGCCCGCGCTGTAAATGTCAGGGGTGCGCAGACCTTGGGCCAGCACAGCTTTCACGGCGGCTTCAATGCGGTCCGCTGCAGCGGCTTGGTTCAAGCTGAAGCGCAGCATCATGGCCGCGCTCAAAATGGTGGCCAAGGGGTTGGCCACGCCTTGGCCCGCGATGTCGGGTGCGCTGCCATGGCTGGGCTCGTACAGGCCTTGGTTCTTGGCGTTCAAAGAGGCCGAAGGCAACATGCCAATCGAGCCGGTCAGCATCGAGGCTTCGTCGCTCAAGATGTCGCCAAACATATTGCCTGTGACCACCACGTCAAAGCGTTTGGGTTCTTTCACCAGTTGCATGGCTGCGTTGTCCACGTACATGTGGTCAAGTGCAATGTCGGGGTACTCTTTGCCGACTTCGCTCACCACGTCTTTCCAGAATTGGAAGGTTTCCAGCACGTTGGCTTTGTCCACGCTGGTCACGCGACCCTCGCTGCCAGATGACTTGCGCTTGCGTGCGGCTTGAAAGGCCACATGGGCAATGCGCTCGATCTCGGGCTTGCTGTAGCGCATGGTGTCAAAGGCTTCTTCGGCGCCAGGAAAGTGACCATCGGTGGCCACACGTCGGCCACGGGGCTGACCAAAATAAATGTCGCCCGTCAGCTCACGGATGATCAAGATGTCCAAGCCCGAAATCAGCTCAGGCTTCAAGCTCGATGCGCCCACCAATTGCTCGTAGCAAATGGCGGGGCGGAAGTTGGCAAACAGGCCCAGGTTTTTACGCAAACCCAAAATGGCTTGCTCAGGACGCAGCGGGCGGTCCAAGGTGTCGTATTTCCAGTCCCCCACAGCGCCAAATAAAATCGCGTCGGCTTCTTGGGCCAGCTTCAAGGTGCTGTCGGGCAGAGGGTGGCCGAGTGCGTCAAAGGCGGCGCCACCCACCAAGGCGGTTTCGGTTTCAAGCTTCAGGTCAAGAACGTTGAGAACTTTGACCGCTTCGGCCACGATTTCGGTGCCAATGCCGTCACCTGGCAATACTGCGATTTTCATGCGTCTACTTTCTGTGCTTAAACCGTGTGAGCCAACCAAGGTTTGGTGGCCAAGCGTTGCGCTTCAAAGGCCTTGATCTTGTCGGCTTGGCGCAAGGTCAAGCCAATGTCGTCCAAGCCGTTGAGCAAGCAGTATTTGCGAAACGCCTGAACTTCAAAGGGGATGGTCTCGCCTTGAGGGCGCACCACCACTTGGCGCTCCAAATCGATGGTCAGCTCAAAACCAGGAAAGGCCAGGGCTTCGTTGAACAAAGCATCCACTGCGTTTTCTGGCAACACAATGGGCAGCAAACCATTTTTGAAACAGTTGTTGAAAAAGATGTCGGCAAAACTGGGTGCAATCACGCAGCGAAAGCCATATTGGTCCAAGGCCCAAGGTGCGTGTTCGCGTGATGAGCCGCAACCGAAGTTCTTACGGGCCAGCAGGATGGAGGCACCTTGGTAGCGCGGTTGGTTCAACACGAAGTCTGGGTTGGGCTTGCGTTTGGCGGGGTCTTGACCGGGCTCACCCGGATCAAGATATCGCCAAGCGTCGAACAGGTTGGGTCCAAAACCAGTTTTGTGGATCGACTTTAAAAATTGCTTGGGAATGATGGCGTCGGTGTCCACGTTTTCGCGGTCCATTGGGGCCACCAAGCCTGTGTGTAAGGTAAATTTTTGCATCACTTCTTCTTTGCTGCGTCTTCAATGGCCGTACCGGCCTTTTGCACATCCTGACCAATGCCTCGCATGGTGTTGCAGGCACTCACGCCGAGCACCGCAGCCAAGACCAGTGCAACCCATAGAAGTTTTTTCATGGTCATGTCTCTGGTTAAACGAACTTGCGCACATCCACAAAGTGGCCGTGAATGGCTGCGGCCGCCGCCATGGCGGGGCTGACCAAATGGGTGCGGCCGCCTGCGCCTTGACGGCCTTCAAAATTGCGGTTGCTGGTCGAGGCGCAGCGTTCACCAGGCTCTAGGCGGTCGGCGTTCATGGCCAAGCACATCGAGCAACCGGGTTCGCGCCACTCAAAGCCTGCAGCCTTGAAAATTTCATGCAGGCCTTCGCGCTCAGCTTGTTCTTTGACCAAGCCAGAGCCCGGTACCACCAAGGCCAGCTTGACGTTCTTGGCTACTTTTTGCCCCAGTTTTTTCACCACCGCTGCAGCTTCACGCATGTCTTCAATGCGGCTGTTGGTACAAGAACCAATGAACACCTTGTCTAAAAAGATGTCGTTGATGGGCTTGCCCGGCGTGAGGTTCATGTAGGTCAAGGCGCGCTCAATGGCGCCGCGCTTGTTGGCGTCTTTTTCTTTGTCGGGGTCTGGCACACGGTCGTCGATGGTGAGCACCATTTCAGGCGATGTGCCCCAGGTGACCTGCGGCAAGATGTCTTCGGCCTTCAACTCCACCACGGCATCAAATTTGGCGTCGGCGTCAGAGTGCAATGTTTTCCAGTAAGAGACCGCGTTGTCCCACTCCACACCACCGACAAACAGGCCGGTGGCCTTGTCGGTGCCGGGTGACAGCAAGCGGCCTTTGACATACTCAATCGTTTTGTCGTCCACGGCCACCAAGCCCGCGCGTGCGCCGCCTTCAATGGCCATGTTGCATAAGGTCATGCGACCTTCCATGCTCAAGGACCGAATGGCCGAACCCGCGAACTCAATGGTGTAGCCCGTGCCACCTGCGGTGCCAATCTTGCCAATGATGGCCAGCACCACGTCTTTGCCCGTGATCCCTTTGCCCAACACGCCTTCTACTTTGATGAGCATGTTCTTGGCTTTTTTAGCCAGCAAAGTTTGCGTGGCCATCACGTGTTCGACTTCTGAGGTGCCGATGCCATGCGCCAGTGCACCAAAAGCGCCGTGGGTGGAGGTGTGGCTGTCGCCACACACCACCGTCATGCCGGGCAGGGTGGCGCCGTTTTCAGGGCCAATCACATGCACGATGCCTTGGCGCTTGGACATGAACGGGAAGAAAGCTGCAGCACCGAACGCCGCAATGTTGCTGTCCAAGGTGGTGATTTGTTCTTTGCTCACGGGGTCGGTGATGCCGTCATAGCCCAGCTCCCAGCCTGTGGTGGGGGTGTTGTGGTCGGCCGTGGCCACGATGGAGCTGACCCGCCACACCTTGCGTCCGGCCTCGCGCAGGCCTTCAAACGCTTGCGGGCTGGTGACTTCGTGCACCAAATGGCGGTCGATGTAGAGGATGGAGGTACCGTCTTCTTCGGTATGGACAACGTGTTCGTCCCAAATTTTGTCGTAAAGCGTGCGTCCCATGGGTCTTCCTATGCTGCAAGCGGCAATTTTATGCGGTGCGCAAGCGCGGCCTTTGAAAAACACTCATAATCGTGTCACTTATGTAGGCCCCCAGCGGCTTGAAGGAGTTTTATGGCTGAACAAGCGGCATTGGCAAACAACCTCGTCATTGGTGAGGGTGTGACCTTCAATGGGTCTATCGTGGCGCCAGGCAAGGTGTTGATCAGTGGCACCGTGACAGGCCAACTCCAGGCGGATGATCTGCAAATTGGCAAGAACGGCAAAGTCACAGGCAAAGTTCAAGCCCGTGAAATCGATGTGCATGGCGAACTCAACGAAGACATCGTCTGCAAAGACCACATCCTGATTCACAGCACCGGCAAGGTGAGCGGCAGCTTGGAATACTCCGAACTTGAAATCCAACGCGGCGGTCGCTTCCACGGCGACATGAAGCAAAAGTAAATCTTTGCAAGCTGTGGACCTCAGTGTCCACAGCCGCCTCGTCTGGCGTATTGAGTCCAAGCGCCAACATTCTTCGAAAAATCAAAAAGCTTGCGGCTGGCAAACATGCTTTGATCATCTGCACACTGCCTCGGTGTGTGATGTCCTCTCGCCCATCAGATATGACGCTTTTGTCACACAAACGTCGCACAATGGTTCCATGAGAATCTTCCACATCAGTCCCCAAAACGTGGTGGAGACGGCTGACTTACCCCTCGTAATGCCTGACCAAGGTTTTGTCTGGATGGCTTTTGCGCGCCGTGAGTTTGAGGTGTTGCAGCAACCGATACAGGTGACTTTGGAGCGAATGTGCGGCGCTCAAATTGTCGACTTGCATGTGGCCGATGTACTCAACAACCAATTGCCGTCGCACTATGACTACACCTCGGATTACCACCTGATGGTGTTTCGTCGCTTGGCAGCCGGTCAGACTGAATCCGATCTATCGCGTCCGGGTGAAATCTTGCACCGGTCGCGCGACACCGGGGGGCCACCCGTGTTGCATCGCATTGACACCAGTCCTGTGGCTTTCGTGGTGTTTGACCGTGTGGTCTTGACGGTGCATCCCACGGACTGTGCGATTCGCGAAAGCTTTGCGTCACGTTTGCTCCACACAGCGCAGTCATCGGTCCATTTACAAGCCAACCGCATGCCCTTGAGTGCCCCAGATTTGATGTTGCGTGTGATCAGCCAAATGGTCGATGGCTACTTGAACTTAAGGCGCGAACTGACCCGCCAACTGGACCATTGGCAAAGCGAACTCATCAACCCCAACACCCGTTTCAACAACTGGAGCGCCTTGTTGGATGCGCGTTTGTCCCTGCACCATTTGGATGAAATTTGTGAGGACCAACGTGCAGCCATTCAAGACTGGATCGATGCATTGGAGGGGGTGAATGAGCCCCATCCAGAACACCTCAGATCGTTTGAGTTGCTCAAGGTCAGAAGTCGCGATGTGTTGGAGCACATCGAGCGCGTTGTCCACCATGTGCGGCGCTTAGAGCAAAGCGCTGAAACTGCCGTGCAGATGCATTTCAATGCGCAAAGCAACCGCACCAATGACATCATGCGAACGCTCACGGTGTTGACGGCCATCTTCTTGCCGCTGAACCTGATCACAGGTTTCTTTGGCATGAACTTCGAAAACTTTCCCCTGCTCCACGACGAGCAAGGTTTGCTATGGACCCTGGTCAGTATGGGGCTGCTGGCTGTGGTCTTGGTGGTATTTTTTTGGCGCAAGCGCTACCTGGGACATACACACTGAGCGTGCAAGCTCAGTATTTCTCAGGCACCACCATGTTGTCGGGCACTGGGTGGCGGATGTAATCGGGGTTGCGCACCCGCGCAGGCATTTGCACTTCCGCATGTTCGATGTCGTGGTAATCAAACTGACCCAGCAAGTGGTCAATGCAGTTGAGACGGGCTCGTTTTTTGTCAACTGCTTGCACCACCCACCATGGCGCTTCTGGAATGTGTGTGCGTTCGATCATGGTCTCTTTGGCGCGCGTGTAGTCTTCCCAACGACGTCGACTCTCTAAGTCCATGGGGCTGAGTTTCCATTGTTTGAGAGGGTCGTGGATGCGTCCTAAAAAGCGTGCATGTTGCTCGTCATCGGTGATCGAAAACCAATACTTGATCAGCGTGATGCCGCTGCGTGCCAACATCTTTTCAAACTCTGGCACAGTGCGGAAAAACTCTTCGTATTCATCGTCGTTGCAAAACCCCATCACCCGCTCCACCCCTGCGCGGTTGTACCAACTGCGGTCAAACAAGACAATCTCACCGGCAGCGGGCAGGTGCGCCACATAACGCTGAAAGTACCACTGTGTGCGCTCCCGGTCGTTGGGCGCGGGGAGGGCAGCCACACGACATACGCGAGGGTTGAGTCGCTGGGTGATGCGCTTGATCACGCCACCTTTGCCGGCCGCGTCACGCCCTTCAAACAAAATCACCACACGTTGTTTGGTGGCGACCACCCAATCCTGCAGCTTCACCAGCTCCCCCTGCAAGCGAAGCAATTCACGAAAGTACAGGGCTCGGTTCACCTGACCCGGTTCGTTCAAGCTAGGCGCGTTTTCGTCAGAGCCGTCTTCAAACGACATCTCCAACTCTTCGTCGATTGAATCCAAGATGTCTTCGCGCAGACGGCGAATTTGCTCATCGTCCAAGGGGGTGGTGGCTGGGGTCATAGAGGGCTTTCTTTTGCGTGCGATCATCCCGGTCCCGTGTTTCAGCTTGATGACAAACTGTCACCGGACTTTCACAATTCGTGGCTACAGTCCCGCTCAATTTGGCAATCCGCTGAACCAAGGGTGGAATCATTTTGAGGCTTGTTTCATTGGCAGTTGGCTTGTGTTGTTTCGTGCTGGCCAGCACGGGATGCGCCATCCGTCCTTATGTGGTGGATGAAGCAGCAACGGCTTTGTCAAGCCAAAGCCAAATGCCCGAGGACGATTTGGTGCTGGCCCGTGAAGCCAGTGCTTTCTACCTCAAACTCTCAGAGTCCTTGTTGCGCGAGGTACCCGGACACCTCAAGCTGGCGGCTGCGGTGTCGAGCGGGTTTACCCAATACGCCTACGCTTTCGTCTCCTTTGAAGCCGACAAGCTTGAGCCGCAAGACGCAGCTGCCGCCCAAAAGCTGCGTGAGCGTGCGGCCCGCCTGTATGCGCGGGCGCACCGCCACGCCATGGCCGCACTCGAAGCGAGTTCGCCGGGCTTGTCCAAGGCATTGACGCAAACGGATGACGTGAAAACACTCAGATTCACGCAAGACCAAGTGGCCCTGGCTTACTGGGCCGCAGCGTCTTGGGGTGGCTTGATTTCTTTGTCCAAAGACAACCCTGATGTGGTGGCCGATTTGCCTGCTGCGGTTCGCCTCGCTCACTTGGCCTGGCGCCATCAACCCGATTTCGCACAAGGCGCCTTGGCCAGTTTGATGGGGACCTTTGAGGCCTCGCGTCCTGGCGGGTCTGTCCAGCAAGCTAGCCTTTACTTTGAGCAAGCCATGACCGCCAGTGCAAGCAAAAGCGCCGGCGTGTATGTGGCAAAAGCAGAAAACATTGCCTTGTCTCAAGGCGACCGTGCCCAATTCGAAGCCTTGTTGCAGCGCGCTCTCGAAGTCGCTGCACGCCATCGCAATTTGCAAAACGACATCATGCGTGAGCGTGCCGAATGGCTGCTCGGTATGGCCGACGATCTTTTTTGAAAGTACTGCGTGTTTCAACCCATTTCTGTCTTCTTGGCCTGTGTTCTGGTTGTCAGCGCTGGCGCCAGCCACGCTGCCGACAAACTTTTGCGATTGGGCACTTTGGCACCCAAAAACTCGCTCTACCACCGCCAATTGTTGGAGGTTGGTGAAGCCTGGCGCGCAGCCCAAGGTGCAGGTGCTAAGTACGTGGTTTTTCCCGATGGCAGCCAAGGTGGTGAGACCGAATTGGCGCGGCGCATGCGCATCGGACAATTGCAGGGCGCCTTGTTGTCGGTGGTGGGGCTGCATGAGATCGAGCCCTCGATCAGCGCCTTACAAGCCATGCCCTTGTTGTTTAAAAATTGGGATGAAGTGGACTACGTGCGCGAAAAAATGCGCCCTGCCATGGAGAAAAAATTCCTCGACAAAGGCTTTGTCGTGCTGGCCTGGGGTGATGCGGGTTGGGTGCGCTTTTTCTCCAAAGAAGCAGCCTTTCGGCCTGATGACTACAAGAAGATGAAGTTCTTTGCATGGGGCGGCGAGGCCGATCAGCAAGAGATCATGAAGAGCTTGGGCTACACCCCTGTGCCTTTGGAGACCAGTGACATCTTGCCCTCGGTTCAAACCGGCATGATCAATGTGGTGCCCTCGACCCCTTACTTTGCACTGGCCAGTCAGGTCTACACCATGGCCCCCCACATGCTCGAAATCAATTGGGCACCCATCGTGGGTGCCTTGGTCGTGACCAAGAAAGCGTGGGACGACATGTCGCCTGCCACGCAAGATGTGGTGCGTGCTGCAGGAGAAAAAGCAGGGGCGCAAATTCGCAGCAAAGCCCGACTCGAAGTCGAAGAAGCTGTCGACGCCATGAAAAAGCGTGGGCTCACCGTCAACCGTCCAAACCCTGAGCAGATGCGCGAATGGAATGAGCTGGCCGAAAAACTCTATCCACGTATCCGTGGCACCTTGGTGCCTGCAGAAACTTTTGACGAAGTCATGCGCCACCTCAAAACCTATCGTTCGAGCAAAGCCAAGTGATGTCGCTGCGATGGCGTGTCGATGAGGCCTTTGCCTCGGTGGCCCTGGTGCTCATGGCCTTGGTGCCATTGCTCGAAATTTTGGCGCGTCCTGTGTTGGGCAAGGGCATAGAAAACGCCCCAATTTTGGTACAACACTTGGGGCTGTGCATGGCCATGACTGGCGCTGTGGCGGCCGAGCGTCATGGCCACCTGTCAAGTTTGGGTGCCTTGTTCACAGGCCGACAAGGACTGGCCAATGCCAGTGCTGCCGTGATTTGCGGTGTTTTGTCGTGGGCCAGTTGGCAGTTGGTGGTGAGTGAGCGAGAGGCGGCACAACTGTTGGCCTATTCGCTGCCCGTGTGGTGGGTACAAGCCGTCATGCCTTTGGGTTTCGCGGTACTGGGGGCCAAGTTGGCCATGCGTGATGTGGTCTCCGTAACTTGGCGCTGGCTCGCAGGTTTGACGTGTCCGTTGCTTGGATTAACGTTGGCGTGGCAGTTCGATGGCCAAGCGCTCACCTTGTGGCCCATCGGCCTGGGGCTGGTCTTGATCTTGTTGTGCGGTGCGCCCATCTTTGCCGTGCTGGGTGGCTTGGCTTTGGCACTGTTTTGGCAGGATGGGCTGCCATTGGCCTCAGTGGCTTTGTCGCATTACCAAATCACCGTCAATCCTTCTTTGCCTGCCTTGCCCTTGTTCACCTTGGCCGGCTTGGTCTTTGCACGCACCGGGGCTGCCCAGCGTTTGGGTGCGGTGTTCATGGCCCTGTTTGGCGGTGGGGCCATGGGCTCTGTGGTGGCTGCAGCCGTGTTGTGCTCTTGCTTCACCGCCTTCACAGGCGGCAGTGGCGTGACCATCTTGGCACTGGGCGGCTTGCTGTTGCCGCTGCTGCGCAGTGCGGGCTATCCAGAAACCAAAGGCATCAGCTTGGTCACCAGCGCGAGTGCGCTGGGGGTGTTGTTGGCACCCTCTGTGCCGCTCATCATGTACGCCATCATTGCGCGCGTTCCCATCAACACCATGTTCATGGCTGGTTTCGTCCCAGCGGTGGTCATGGTGGGGTGTTTGTTGGTGATTGGTGGGTACCTCAGATTGCCCCATCCGCACCCTGCGGAGGCTGCCCCTGCGACGGTGCTTGCCACACCCTTAGCCAGCGCATGTTGGGTCGCCAAGTGGGAAATCTTGGCCCCCTTCGTGGCCATCGGTTCGTTGGCCAGTGGCTGGGCCACGCCCACCGAAAGCGCCGCCTTGACCGCGCTCTATGCGGTGGCGACCCAAACGCTTGCGCACCGTGAGTTGGGCTGGCGCTTGCTGGGGCACTGCCTGTCGGAGTGCGCACAAATCATTGGCGGCGTCATGCTGATCTTGGGCATGGCTTTGGGTTTGACCAATTACTTGATCGATGCCGGAATTCCTGATCTCGCCGTCGATGGGGTTCAAGCCGTGACGCAAAGCAAATGGGTGTTTTTGTTGGCGTTGAATGTGTTTTTATTATTGGCTGGCGCTTTGATGGAAATTTATGCGGCCATCGTGGTGCTCGTGCCCTTGCTGTTGCCCTTGGCGCAGAGCTACGGCATTGACCCCGTGCATTTCGGCATTATTTTCTTAGCGAATATGGAAATGGGCTTTCTGTGTCCGCCAGCTGGCATGAACATTTACTTTGCTTCGGCGGTGTTTCAAAAGCCCATCCGACGTGTGGCCCTGTCGGTCTTGCCCGCTTTGGGAGCGATCTTTGTCGGGACCTTGCTCATTTCTTGGCTACCACTTTTGGCTCTGGGCTTGCCTGAGTGGGTCAGTTCGTGGCCACGCTGAGCGATTCAAGTTGTGCGCTCACGCAGCGGTGTGACAGTTGCGCCAGTGTTTTGCGAGAGTGCCCTTGCGGCGACAACGGCTCGCCCATCAGCAAGCTCACACAGATCGAGGGTGCGCACATCACTTTGTGCAGGGACTCCATAAACCCGATGTCACCCACAAAAGCCGCCACCTGGCAATGCTCGCCTGTGGTGGCATGGATGTAGCGCAGTGCCAGGGGATGGACGTCGACCGATTGGTCAATCGCAGCCTCAAACAAATTCGCGTGAAACGTCCGCACGCCAACTCCCTCCGTGCTGGTGCCCTCTGGAAAACCTGTCACCCGATACCCCCGAGCCAGTGCATCACTGACGTCAGCCACCATCTTGCGTGCAGAGCTTGGCGAGCCACGGTCGACAAACACCACCTCGCAGGCTTGGGCGATGGCCCCGACCACCGGCCAGGTTCGCACTTCTTTCTTGGCCACAAACACACTGGGTTGCAGCGACTGAATCACCAACACGTCCAGCCAGGACACATGGTTGGAGACCAACAACACAGGCGCTGCTGGCAGCGATGACACATCTTGAGATGCATGGAGTTGAACCGTCACGCCCATGATGCGCAGGGTGCGCTGCGACCAGCTTTGTATCTCTGCCCACTTCTTGTCACGGCTCCAATGCGGGCAACGTACCCACAAGATCCAAAAAGCTTCGATGAAAGAAAAAATCAGGCGTGCGTACTTGAAGGGCATGGTGGAGATCCAGCATAGGCATGGCACATGACAGATGTGTGAATTGACAGAATTTTTGTCACCAATTCTTCATGGTTTTGACTTTGCCCCGTCATACCAAGTCTCAAGAATCCTTGCATCTTGCAACCAAGACTGATGCGTCACAACACAAGGATAGACGATGAAAGAACTTCCAAACCCCACCATGCCCTTGTCGATGATCGATTTGCCCAGGGGGTCACTTCATCGAAACGATCTTGAAACTCAAAAAAATATTGGCGCTCCCCAAGTCGAAAAAAACCGTTCGGGTCTGATCGTCCAATGGGCCAAACACCAAGACGAAGTGCGTGAAGCACAGCGTCTGCGCTACAAGGTGTTTGCCACTGAAATGGGCGCGCGCCTGAAAGACAGCATTCCGGGCCATGACATTGATTTGTTTGACGACTTTTGCGAACACCTCATCATTCGCGACGAGATCACCCACCAAGTCATTGGTACCTACCGTGTCCTCACACCTGTCCAAGCCAAGCGTATTGGCAGCACCTACTCGGATTTGGAATTTGATTTGACCCGATTGCGTGCTTACCGCGAACGCATGGTCGAGTTGGGTCGCAGTTGCGTGCACCCCGAACACCGGCATGGGGGTGTGATCATGGCCTTGTGGGGGGCATTGGCAGAGTTTATGGTGCGCAACAAGTTGGATGTGATGATTGGCTGTGCCAGCATTCCCATGCTGCACCAAGGGGTGGTCAGTGGCGAGGTCGCTGCCAGCATTTGGCACCAGCTCAAGCACACCCATTTGGCGGACATCGAGTACCAAGTGCGTCCGCGATTGGCTTTGCCCTTGGACAACTGGGAGGTCAACACCCACTTTGAACCCCCTGCATTGATCAAAGGCTATTTGCGCTTGGGAGCCAAAGTGCTGGGTGCCCCAGCTTGGGACCCTGACTTCAACACCGCAGATTTACCCATGTTGATGAAGATCAATGATCTGCCGCCGCGTTACCGCAAACACTTTTTGGGTGCTTGATGCACTACCGCGCAGTTTTTATCTCTGATTTGCATTTGGGCACCCCCGGTTGCCAAGCCGAAGCGCTGCTGGAGTTTTTGAAGGAGCACACCAGTGACTATTTGTACCTGGTGGGCGACATCGTAGATGGCTGGCAATTGCGCCGCAGGTGGTATTGGCCTCAAGCGCACAACGATGTGGTGCAAAAGCTCTTGCGCAAAGCGCGCAAGGGTTGCCGTGTCGTGTATGTACCGGGTAACCACGACGAATTTGCACGCCATTTTTTAGACCATCAATTTGGCGGCATTGTGGTGAACGAAGAAGCGGTTCACCTCATGCGTGACGGTCGCCGGTTGTGGGTGATCCACGGCGACTACTTTGATGCTGTGGTGCAGCAAGCCAAATGGCTGGCCATTGTGGGTGATCACTTGTATGAGTTCACGCTCAAGCTCAACCGCTACCTCAACAACTTACGTGGACGTTTAGGTTTGCCCTACTGGTCTTTGTCGGCTTACCTCAAGCACAAAGTCAAAAAGGCCTTGAATTACGTCACCGATTTTGAAAATGCCGTGGCGCACGTAGCCGCCAAAAAAGGTTACCAAGGCGTGGTGTGTGGGCATATTCATCGCGCTGAAATTCGAGACGTCAACGGCGTGCTCTATTGCAACGACGGCGATTGGGTCGAGAGTTGCACGGCCTTGGTTGAGACCGTGGATGGTCGTCTGGAGCTTTTGCATTGGCATGAGCTGACTCAAGCCAGCACCATCCCGGTGATGAAAGCTGCATGAGAATCGCCCTCATCACGGATGCGTGGCGACCTCAAATCAATGGGGTGGTCACGACCTTGGTGGAGTTGGTGGACAACTTGCGTGAGCAGGGCCATACCGTGGAGGTGATTCATCCCGGCATGTTTGACACGCGTCCTTGCCCAGGGTATGCCGGCATCGACTTGGCGATTCGTCCCTATGCAGGTCTGGCGCAATGTCTGGATGCGTTTGCGCCGCAAGCCATCCATCTGGCCACCGAGGGGCCCTTAGGTTGGGCAGGGCGTCGCTACTGCTTGCAGCATCGATTGGCGTTCAGTACGGCTTATCACACACGTTTTCCAGAAATTCTCAAAGCTGCCTTGCGCATTCCCTTGTGGGTGGGCTATGCGTTGTTTAAACATTTCCATCGCCCGTCCTCTGCGGTGATGGTGCCCACCCAGGGGGTGTTGCGCTTGCTGGAGGGCAAAGGGTTTCGTCAGCTGCGCAGCTGGACGCATGGTGTGGACACACAACTCTTCGCGTTCTACCCTCAAGCGCGTCACCACGAGTTGTTGAGCAACTTGAAGCGCCCCATCGCGTTGTATGTGGGCCGCGTGTCTTACGAGAAAAACATCGACGCCTTTTTGGACATGCCCTGGCATGGCAGCAAGGTGGTCTGCGGTGTGGGCCCGTTAGAGGGTGAATTGAAATCGCGCTACCACGGTGTGACATGGCTCGGTGTTCTCAAGCGGGATGTGTTGGCGGGTGTGTATGCCGCAGCCGATGTGTTCACCTTTCCAAGTCGTCACGAAACATTTGGCCTGGTCATGCTGGAAGCCATGGCGTGTGGCACACCTGTGGCTGCTTATCCGGTTGATGGCCCACTTGAAGTCTTGCCAACGTCTTTGGAATACCCCGGTCAGCGCAGAGGCGGTGTGCTGAGTGAAGATTTGGCGCAAGCCAGTGTGCAAGCTTTGCACATACCTCGAACCGATGCCAGATTACAGGCCTTGGATTTCAGTTGGGAAGAAGCCACCCGCTTGTTCGTCAACAACTTGGTGCCCATCGCGCCTCGGCCCGCATTTTTAGCCAATCACCTCAGCGACCCCATCTTTGAACGATTTTTGTCTGAATCCGGTCGACTGCGTGACTATCAAAAAATCAGGCATGAATTCATCCCGAGCTTGCTTGCCAAAGTGGATGCCACCGGGGCTTGCGACGATCTGCTTGTTTCAATGACCAACGACTTCAGCCACGCTGTCCCCGGATTGCGCGTGTCATGTCTGACTTCCAAGCGCAATTGGACAGTGCAGATCGGATTGCCAGCGCGCGCTCACGAGTTTGTGCTGATGGATGAGCAACATGCCATCACGCTGCATGGGTGGGACGCGTTGTTTCAAAAGCTCTCAGACGTGGTCTCAAGCACCCAGTCTTGAACAGCTGCAAGCCGGCACGGATGGGCTGAGGTCGTCCGGCAAGGATGCGCAGTCACTTGATTGTCATATTTCTGTCACATCAGACTGAAACACTCATGACCCATGACAATACGAGCCCTATGACTGTTACAGCATCGCATCACACCATCGCCCAGCCATCCCTCGTGCCGCAGTGGATCGATCGCGATTTGAGCCTATTGGCCTTCAATGTGAGGGTGCTGGATTGGGCCAAGCGTGCTGAAGTCCCCTTGCTTGAACGGCTGCGGTACTTATGCATTGTGTCGTCCAACTTGGATGAGTTTTTTGAGGTCCGTGCTGCACTCCATCACAGCATGGCCCACCCCAAGGCTGCACCGGATGCCGCAGGCGCTCAAGCACAGCATTCGTTGAGCACCGTCGTGCATGAGTTGGTGGACGAACAATACGCTCTCTACAACGATGTGTTGCTGCCTGCGTTTGCCAAAGTCGGTGTGCGCATTTTGTCCTTTGGTGAGCGCAACATCGCCCAACACCGCTGGGTCAAATCCTTTTTTGAACGTGAGGTGCGGCCTCTGCTTTTGCCGGTGGGCTTAGACCCAGCCCATCCATTTCCGCAAGTGGCCAACAAGTCGCTCAACTTCATCGTCCGTTTGTCAGGCAAAGACGCGTTTGGCCGTGACAACGAAATTGCCATCGTCAAAGTGCCACGCAGTTTGCCGCGCTTGATTCGTTTGCCTGAAAAACTCTCCGGCAAGCGCATGTTGTTTGTGTCGATTTCCAGTGTCATCCGTGCCCATTTGAGCGACTTGTTCCCTGGCCGTGAGGTCGGGCAGTTTGCCCAGTTCCGCGTCACACGGCACTCGGATTTGTCGGTCGACGAAGAAGACGTCAAAAATCTGCGCACTGCGCTGCGCCAAGGCTTGGTGCATCGCAACTACGGCCAAGCCGTGCGCCTCGAAGTGTCGGCGGGATGCTCTGACTATCTGGCTGAGTTTTTGCTTCATCAGTTTGAGCTGCCCCAGTCCGCTTTGTACCGTGTTCACGGCCCGGTTAACTTGGTGCGTTTGAACCAATTGATCGACTTGGTGGATAACCCAGCGCTGTTGTTTCCTCCCTACCACGCCAGTTACCCGCACCAGTTGTCTGCGGGTGGGTCGATCTTTGAGCAGCTGCAGTTGGGTGATGTGATGATCCATCAGCCTTACGAAAGCTTTGATGGTGTGCTGGCCTTTTTGCGTGAAGCTGTGCGCGACCCCGCTGTGCTGGCGATCAAACAAACCATTTACCGAACTGGCGCTGACTCGGCATTGATGGAGCTGTTGCGTGAGGGTGTGCAACGTGGCAAAGAAGTCACCGTGGTGGTGGAGCTCAAAGCGCGTTTTGACGAGGAGGCCAACATCAATTGGGCCGAAAAGCTCGAACACATTGGCGCGCAAGTTGTCTACGGTGTGGTCGGTTTGAAAACCCATGCCAAGATGTTGTTGGTATCACGCCGTGAGGGGCGCAGCATTCGTCGTTACGCGCATTTGTCCACAGGCAACTACAACCCCCGCACGGCCAAGCTCTACACCGACCTCAGCCATTTGACCGCCGAGCCTAAGCTGACCCAAGACGTTGAAAACGTCTTCAATTTGCTGGCCAACCAAAGCAAGATTCCGCGCTTGAGCAAGCTCTGGCTTGCACCTTTTAATTTGCAGCGCAACTTGATCGAGGCGGTCGACAAAACCGCCCAATCCGCAGCACAGGGCGTGCCCAGCCGCATCGTTCTGAAGATGAACACGCTCACCGATGAAAAGCTCATGGAAGCCTTGTGGCGTGCAGGGCAAGTAGGCGTTCAGATCGATTTGATCGTTCGTGGTGCATGCATGTTGCCCGCCCAGCGTCCGGGTTTGAGTGAGAACATTCGGGTGCGTTCCGTCATTGGACGCATGCTGGAGCACTCCCGCGTGTTTTACTTTCGCAGCGGCGATACAGAGACTTTGTATTTGTCCAGCGCCGACTGGATGAACCGCAACATGTTGCGCCGGGTAGAACTGGCGTGGCCCATCGAAGACCCCATACTGCGCCAGCGCATTGTGGACGAGTGTTTGGTGGCCTACCTCCAGGACAACGTGGATGCCTGGCTGCTCAACCCCGACGCAAGCTACAGTCGCGTGGCCCCGCCAAAGCCACGCGGCAGGTCCAAGCCCAAGCCCTTGCGCAGTGCGCAGGCTGCGCTGATGGCCTTGTACTTCGCGCACCATTAGAGTGACCGTATGGACCTGATCTTGTGGCGCCATGCCGAAGCCGAAGTAGCGGCCGAAGGTTGCGACGATCTGTCGCGCGAACTCACACCCAAAGGCGAGCGTCAAGCCGCACGCATGGCCACATGGTTGGACCGTCATTTGCCCGAAGGCGCGCGCGTGCTCGTTAGCCCCGCAAGACGCACCGAACAAACAGCGCAAGCCTTGGGTCGCAAATACAAGCTGCGCGATGAATTGGTGCCAGACAGCTCCGTGGACGATGTGCTCGGTTTGCTGAAATGGCACCCTGAGACAGGGCCCCAAGGCAAAGGCCCGGTCATGCTGGTGGGGCACCAGCCTTACCTTGGGCAAATCGTAGCGCGCTTGCTGGGCATCCAAGAGACGGCGTCCTCTGTTCGCAAGGGCTCCGTGTGGTGGATGCGCAGCCGCATGCGCGAGGGGCAACTACAAACGGTGCTGTTGACCGTGGCCAGCCCTGACCTTATTTCGCATTCGTGGGACGACCGGTCTTGATGGTGGGCACATTGCTCAGTGCCGCCTTGAACTGAATGTCGCTCATGGCCGCCAGTGCCTTGATGCCAGCGCGCAGTAACTCGCTCTTTTTGACTGCTTGACCCAACTTGCCGCCGCGCAGTTTGAGGCTGTCGATCACTGCATATTCATCTTTGGGCATGGTGAAGCTGTCGCGCACCATCTTTGGTTTTTTCACCTTGGCAACTTTGGCGGGTTTGAGGGGTTTCGCAGGCTTGACGGCTTGTTGCACGGGGGTCGATTTTTTAGGGGCGACAGCTTTTTTAACTGGCACAGGCGTTGCGGTTTTGCGTGGCGCAGCTTTTTTCAGTGCAACTTTTTTAGCGGGTGTTGTGACGGCTTTTTTAGCAGCTGTTTTGTGTGCGGGTGCTTTGCGGGTGACCATGATGACTCCTTGAGAAAAGGGTGAA
This sequence comes from Comamonadaceae bacterium, assembly GCA_947381325.1. GTDB lineage: Bacteria > Pseudomonadota > Gammaproteobacteria > Burkholderiales > Burkholderiaceae_C > Limnohabitans. The sequence goes on along the minus strand of CANCUP010000033.1, from coordinate 2,659 downwards.
AGATGTAAACAGTATAAATTGTTTATATCTTTTTAGAGGTCATTAAAACGTCGTCAAATTGTCACAAAATCAAAGGACCAAAGCGTCTTTTGCCAAGCCACAGATTCTTGTCGCAGCAAGTGGGCAGATTGCGGATGCTGAGTGGCCCAAGCGCTGCTGGCGCTCAGCGTGAACGTGCGTTTGGTGTCATGACAGCTCAAGTGGCAGCCCTGCATCTCTGGGTTTTTGCGTGCATGGCACAAGATGATGGCCAAACGCAAAGACACCAGCAGTTTGGTGAAGCTGTTGGACTCTAGGGAGCTGTCGAGTTTTTTCAGCTTACCGCGTTGACCCAGCACCAACAAACCCAATCGGTGTAGCTCAGGCATGCTGAAGCCCAGCATGTCGGCATTGTCCAGAATGTAAGCGCCGTGCTTGTGGTAGTCGCTGTGGGAGACAGCGATGCCCACTTCATGCAGCGCTGCGGCCCAGCCCAGTTTTCTCATGGCGCGCATGAGCTCAGGGCCAGTGGCAGGGGCTAACTGTTGAAACAAATGTGCGGCCACTTGCTGCACCCGTTGGCTTTGCGCTGCGTCCACCGCAAACTTTTGAGCCAAACGCTGCACCGACACATCGCGTGCATCGGAGGTTTCGTCTTCGCGCTCGACCATGTCAAACAACACGCCATGACGCAGCGCGCCTTGCGCGACCAGAAGCTTTTCGATCCTGAGCAGCTCCATCAAAGCACGCAGCACGCTCACCCCGCCGCCAATGACAGCGCGTCGGTCTTCTTTCATGCCTTCGAGCCGCACGCGGTCGGCATGGCCTGCACGCAACAAACATTTCGTCAACCAATTCAAACCGTCCTGGCTGATCTCGCCTTCAGGCCAACCCGCAGTTTGCAAAATATCAGCCACTGCACCCACGGTGCCTGAGGCGCCATAGGCCGCTGTCCAAGCAGCGCGTGGGTATTGGTTCAGTGCTTCTTCCAGCACCGCTTGTGCAGCAATCTCTGCGCGATAAAAGGTCTGCTCTGTGAATTCGCCAGTGGGGAAATACTTCATCGACCATGCCACGCTGCCCACGCGAAACGAGGCGGTTTCTGAGGCTTGCGTGCCCGTGCCCAAAATCAGTTCTGTTGAGCGTCCGCCAATGTCCACCACCAAACGTTTTTCTTGGCTGTGTGGCAACAAGTGCGAGACGCCCTGGTAAATCAGCCGGGCTTCTTCGGTGCCTGCGATCACCTCAATGGGAAAACCCAAAATCTCACAACCGCGTTTGAGAAACACATCGCGGTTCTTCGCTTCACGCAGGGTTTGGGTGGCCACCGCACGCACTTGGTTTTTCTTGAAACCTGACAAACGCTCGGCAAATCGTGCCAAGCAGTCCCAACCGCGTTGCATGGCCTCTTGTGACAAATTGCGCTCTTCGTCCAGGCCGTTGCCTTGTCGAACGGTTTCTTTCAGGTATTCAATGCGTTCAATTTGTCCGTGGTCGTAGCGTCCAATTTCTAGCCTGAAACTGTTCGAGCCCAAATCAATGGCTGCAAGGAGGGTGCCGTGGTTCATGGCTTGCAATCCTAGGTCATTTTCATGACATATTCGTGTCTCAAAACTGTCACGTCCGCCGACTACAGTCCATCAAGCTCCGATCCATTTGCCCCGCGAACACCTTTGACCACACCGACCCCACCCATCATGCTCGGCGCGAATTGGCATCTGACCCCTAGCCGCCAATTGAAAACGGCTACCTACAATCTGCTGATGCGTTTCTACCCTGCTTACTTCGCTGCGTGTGTTGCTTGCGCTTTGACTGCCAGCACCAGTTGGGCCGAAACGCCAGATGCCGAAGACCAAACCGCACGCTACCAACTGACCTACAACTGGCAGCACCACGGTGCCTTCAACGCCAGCCACAGCGGTGCCAACAGCATTCAGCCTATCTCCGAAAAGATGTACACCTTCAGTGCCACGGCGCACTGGGGCTTTCGCCCGTGGCAAGACGGCGAGCTGTATTTCAACCCCGAGATCACCCAAGGCGTGCCGTTTTCAGGCAACTTGGTAGGCTTGGGCGGCTTCACCAACGGTGAGATCACGCGAGCGGGTGGCAGCAACCCCAAGCTCTACCGACAGCGTTTGTTTGTGCGCCAGACCTGGAACCATGGCGGAGAGCAAGAAGCTGTAGAGGGGGACTTCAACCAACTCGCGGGCTTGGTCGATAAAAACCGCTTTGTGCTCACTGCAGGCAACTTCTCTGCACTCGATGTGTTTGACGACAATGCCTACGCCAAAGACCCCCGTACCCAGTTCATGAACTGGGGCAACTGGACCTATGCCGCTTATGACTATGCAGCCGATGCCCGTGGCTTTGGCTGGGGCGTGGCTGGCGAGTGGTACCAAGACGACTGGGTGTTGCGCATGGGGCGTATGACGGGGCCCACCACTCCCAACGGCTTGCCCACTGACTTTGCCCTGGCACGCCACTACGGTGATCAGCTTGAGATTGAGCGTTCTCACACATTGGGTGGACAACCCGGTAAATGGCGTGTACTGGCTTGGCGCAACAGGGCTGTGTTGGCCAGTTTCAACGATGCCACCCAGTGGCAGTTGCAAAACCCCGGCAGCTACAGCGATCCCAGGGCCTTGGTCCAGACACGCAAAGACGAAAAAACCAAATACGG
>CANCUP010000032.1 GCA_947381325.1 Comamonadaceae bacterium | reverse complement strand
ACCTGGAACGCGGTGTCGTTTTGAAACCTACCGTCATCAGCGCTGACGTTTTATTTGAAGAATTTCGCACCAAGCTGCGCTGGGAGTGGGTCGCAGGCTTGAGCGCTTCCGAGCGCCACTTTGACGAGGTGGCCGTGCGTGCCGCTCGTTCAGGTGCAGATTTGGTGGGCTACCTGAACTACATCCACCCTTACCGTGTTCAAATTTTGGGTGAGCGTGAAATCGCCTACATCGCCAAAGGCACTTCGGCAGATTGCGTGCGTCGTGTGTCACGCATCGTCACCTTAGAGCCCCCGTTCTTGGTCTTGGCCGATGGCCAAGCAGCGCCAGATGAACTGCTCGCCATGTGCGAGCGCGCACACATTCCGATGTTTGCCACTGCCGAGTCGGCCGCTTTCGTCATCGATGTCTTACGCGCTTATTTGTCCAAACACTTTGCCGATCGCACGTCGATGCATGGCGTGTTCATGGACATTTTGGGACTCGGCGTGATGATCACCGGCGAGTCGGGCTTGGGCAAAAGCGAACTCGGTTTAGAGCTCATCTCACGCGGTAACGGTTTGGTGGCCGATGATGCGGTGGACTTGTTCCGCATCAACCAAGCCACCATCGAAGGCCGTTGCCCTGAGTTGTTACAAAACTTGCTGGAAGTGCGCGGCATTGGCTTGCTCGATATCCGTGCCATTTTTGGTGAGACGGCCGTGCGGCGCAAAATGCGCCTCAAGCTCATCGTGCACTTGGTGCGCAAAGAAACCCTCGAGCGTGATTACGAGCGCTTGCCCCACGAACCTTTGACCCAAGACGTTTTGGGTGTGCCCGTGCGCAAGGTGGTGATTCAAGTCGTGGCTGGGCGCAACATTGCGGTGCTGGTGGAAGCTGCGGTCCGCAACTCCATCTTGCAATTGCGTGGGGTTGACACGTACCAAGAATTCATTGCGCGGCATCGACGTGCCATGGAGTCTTAGGCCCTGAACCGCCGAGCGTCAAGACGCCGTCAATTGGCTGCTGGGCGATGAGGGCATGCTTTTTTGCGGCAATGCGCATACAAACTTAAGGCGTGATCGGCAATCTCGAAGCCTTGCTTCTTGGCGACTTTGATTTGCAGCGCCTCAATGTCGGGGTCGTGAAATTCTTCCACCCGCCCGCAGTCGAGACACACCAAGTGGTCGTGGTGTTCGCCTTGGTTGAGTTCGTAGACCGCGCGCTCGCTTTCAAAATGGCTGCGCTTCAAAATGTCAGCCTGCTCGAACTGCATCAGCACCCGATAAACCGTGGCCAAGCCAATGTCAACTTGCTGCAGCAGCAACTGCCGGTAAACGTCTTCTGCTGTCATGTGGCGTTGTGTGCCGGCTTGAAACAGCTCCAGAATTTTCAGCCGTGGCAGGGTGACTTTTAGGCCAATGTTTTTGAGCTCGTCTGCGTGTGCCATGATGTCAATTCCCTAGGGCACAAAAGCTGCCCGCTACAATGAACTGATCATATCCTTACCGCCCGATTCGGCCTTTCACACCATGTTTGAACTCTGTCGAAAAGCCCGCCCTGCCATGCAGTTTTGTCGGATGTTTTTGGTTACCTTCAGTATGCTGGCGGGACTCGGCTTGACCGCTTGTTCGACGTGGATGACCCCCTATCGGGCGGAGGTGGTTCAAGGTAACTTTGTGTCCAGCGAGCAGGTGCAGGCTTTGCGCATGGGGATGCCACGCCAAACGGTGCGCGACATTTTGGGCACGCCGCTGGTGACCAGTTTGTTCCATGCCGAGCGTTGGGACTATGCCTTCACCATCCGACGTCAAGGCGCAGAGCCCCAACAACGGCGCTTGAGTGTTTTCTTCAGAGCGGACGTGCTGGACCGGATCGAAGGCGATCCTTTGCCTACCGAGGCAGAGTTCGCCGCCAAAGTGGACACCCGTCGCCCGACAGTCAAATCACCGGCGATGCAGGCTTCAGAAGAGGCCTTGTCAAAATTCCCTCCGAAAGCTTCACCCGCTGTGCCGCCTGTTGCCCCAGCCCTTGGTGCGGCTTCTTATCCGCCGCTTGAAAGTCCTTGAACATGAGCTCTTCACCCGATAAATTGCGCATCGCCATTGCTGGTGCCAGTGGCCGAATGGGCCAGATGCTGATTGAGGCGGTGCGCCATAGCGACGATTTGCGTCTGTGCGGTGCCTTGGACGTCGCTTCCAGCCCCGGCATTGGTAACGATGCCACGGGTTTTTTAGGACAAGCCAGTGGCGTCACCATTGGGGCAGATCTCCGCGCGGGGCTTCAAAACAGCCAAGTCTTGATCGACTTCACGCGTCCCGAAGGCACTTTGGCGCACTTGGCCATGTGCCGTGAGTTGGGTGTGAAATTGGTCATCGGCACCACAGGCTTCACCGATGCGCAAAAAGCAGAGATTGCCGCAGCAGCGCAAGACATTGCCATCGTGATGGCGCCCAACATGAGCGTGGGCGTCAATGTGACCTTGAAGCTCTTGCAAATGGCTGCACAAGCCATGCCAACCGGCTACGACATTGAAATCATTGAAGCCCATCACCGCCACAAAGTCGATGCGCCTTCGGGCACAGCTTTGAAAATGGGCGAGGTGATTGCCGAAGCTTTGGGGCGCGATCTCAAAGATTGCGCGGTCTATGAGCGTTATGGCCACACCGGTGAGCGCGACCCATCGACGATTGGCTTTGCCACCATCCGAGGAGGTGACATCGTCGGTGACCACACCGTCCTCTTCGCCGGCACCGGTGAGCGCATTGAAGTGACCCACAAGTCTTCGAGTCGCGCCACGTATGCACAGGGCAGTTTGCGCGCTGCGCGCTTTTTGGTCGGCCAAAGCAAGGGGCTGTTTGATATGTTTGATGTGTTGAATTTGCGATGAATCCCTCTACCTTCAACTCCGATGGTGACGCGTTGAGCGTGTTGCTGAAATTGATTTTGTTGGCGATGTCTGTGGCCAGTTGGAGCGTCATCGCCTACAAATCTTGGTTTTTGCATCGCGTTGGGGCTGATCTCTATGCATCACGGGCTGCTTTTTGGCAGGCGCGTGATCGGCAGCAGGCATGGATGGCGCTTGAGGCGCTCGACCGCATGCAGGTGCTGATGCCTTTGGCCCAGGCCGAGCAGCAGCTGTTGGCTGGCACCTTGGGCACACAGGCTGAGCGGGTTGATCAGCGAACCCGTGTGTTGCGCGATGCCTTGCACGGCGTCTTGCAACGCTTGCAATCAGGACAAGTCTTGCTCGCCAGTGTCGGCGCTACCGCGCCTTTTGTGGGTTTGTTGGGCACGGTGTGGGGCATCTACCACGCCTTGGTGGGGATTGCCGCGTCCACACAATTCAGCCTAGAACTGGTCGCCGGTCCTGTGGGTGAATCCTTGGTCATGACGGCGGCGGGCTTGGCCGTGGCGCTGCCGGCGGTGGTGGCCTTCAACATCATGGGCCGACTGATCAACCGTGTCGAGCAAGAGCTTGAGGGTTTTGCCTACGACCTGAGGGCGCTGTGAATGTCTTTCGGCCGCATACAGCGCACACAAGGGCAAGTGCCCATGAGCGACATCAACGTCACCCCCATGGTGGACGTGATGCTGGTGTTGTTGGTGATTTTCATCATCACAGCACCCTTCATGGCCAGTGCATTGCGCTTGAGTTTGCCCAAGGCTGAATCCAGCCAGGCCAACGTCTCAGCACGTACCGTGCGTGTGCAACTCAATGCCCAAGGGCAGATTTTTCTAGATGACAAACCCGTGGCATGGCCTGACTTGGCCAAAGCCTTGCGCGATCGTGCGAACCAAGCTGCTTCGATGGAAGACGGTGAATTGCCCGAAGTCCAGTTGCAAGCCGATGCTGACGTGGCCTATGGGCGTGTGGTCGAAGTGATCGACGTGGCGCAGTTGGCTGGGCTCACCCGTATCGGCTTTGTTACCGAGCACAAGCCCGCCGCATCCAAGCCCTAAAATCGCACCACAACCGCCTTTCTATGGCGATGCGCCCCGTGCCTGTGCGGGGTTTTCAGACCGACTCCATGCAAGACAAATACAACCACACCGAGGTCGAACGTGCCGTTCAGACCGCTTGGACCCAACGTGACGCCTACCGCGTCAGCGAAAACGCACGCGACGCACAAGGCCAGCTGAAAAAGAAGTTCTACGCCTGCTCCATGCTGCCCTACCCCAGCGGCAAGTTGCACATGGGTCACGTGCGCAACTACACCATCAACGACATGCTCACACGCAGCCTGCGCATGAAGGGTTGGAACGTGTTGATGCCCATGGGTTGGGATGCCTTTGGCTTGCCCGCTGAAAACGCGGCTTTGAAAAACGGTGTGCCGCCCGCCAAGTGGACCTACGAGAACATCGCCTACATGAAGCAGCAGATGCAGGCCATGGGCTTGGCCATCGACTGGTCGCGCGAAGTGGCCACCTGTGACCCGAGCTACTACAAGTGGAACCAGTGGCTCTTTTTAAAGATGCTGGAAAAAGGCATCGCTTACCGCAAGACCCAAGTCGTCAACTGGGACCCGGTGGATCAAACCGTGTTGGCCAACGAGCAGGTGATCGACGGCAAAGGCTGGCGGACTGGGGCGGTGGTGGAAAAGCGCGAAATCCCCGGCTACTACCTCAACATCACCCAGTACGCGCCCGAATTGCTGGCGCATGTGCAGATCGGCAACGACCAAGCCACCCTCAATGGCTGGCCCGACAAAGTGCGCCTGATGCAGGAAAACTGGATTGGCAAATCCGAAGGCGTGCGCTTTGCGTTCACCCACAGCATCCAAGGTGCTGACGGCGCCTTGATTGGCGACGGCAAGATGTACGTGTTCACCACGCGTGCCGACACCCTCATGGGCGTGACCTTCTGCGCGGTGGCGGCCGAACACCCACTGGCTTTGCATGCCGCGGTTTCCAACCCCGCTTTGGCCGCGTTCCTTGAATCCTGCAAATCCGGGGGCACCACCGAAGCAGAACTCGCCACCCAAGAAAAGAAGGGCATGGCCACAGGCTTGCTGGTCACGCACCCTTTGACCGGTGCCCAAGTCGACGTGTGGGTGGGCAACTATGTGCTCATGTCGTATGGCGATGGCGCGGTGATGGGCGTGCCTGCGCACGACGAGCGTGACTTTGAATTTGCTTTGAAATACAGCTTGCCCATTCGCCAGGTGGTTGGCCTTGACGTGGCCGCAGCGCCCTCGACGGGTACGCTGGGCTCCTCATACGCCAGCTCAAAATCGTCGCCCGGCGCACCCGCCGATGCCGCGGCGTTCGATGCCAAAACTTGGCAAGAGTGGTATGCCACCAAAGCCGGTGTGTGCGTGAACTCTGGGGCACTGGACGGCCTGCGCTTCAAAGACGCGGTGAACCAAGTCGCCGAGCTGTTGGCCGCCAAAGGCTTGGGCGAGAAAAAAACCACCTGGCGTTTGCGCGACTGGGGCGTGAGCCGCCAGCGCTACTGGGGCACGCCGATTCCCATCATCCACTGTGACGAACACGGTGCGGTTCCGGTGCCCGAACAAGACCTACCGGTCGTGCTGCCGCAAGACTGCATCCCTGACGGTTCGGGCAACCCCTTGCACACCCATGAAGGCTTTCACGCAGGGGTGACTTGCCCGGTGTGCGGCAAGCCCGCGCGGCGCGAGACCGACACCATGGACACCTTCGTGGATTCGTCTTGGTACTTCATGCGCTACTGCGACCCGACCAACGCCGAGCAGATGGTGGCCGAAGGCACCCAGTACTGGATGCGCGATGCCCACCAAGCCACCGGTGGCAGCGGCATGGACCAGTACATCGGCGGCATTGAGCACGCTATTCTGCACCTGCTCTACGCGCGGTTTTGGACCAAGGTCATGCGCGACATGGGCCTGGTCACCGTGGACGAACCCTTCACCAAGCTCCTCACGCAAGGCATGGTGCTCAACCACATTTACTCGCGGCGCACCGCCAAAGGCGGCAAAGACTATTTCTGGCCGCACGATGTGGAGCATGTGTTTGACGAGGCAGGCAAGGTGGTGGGCGCCAAGCTCAAGAACGAAGCCGACAGCAGCGATGGCAAATTGCCCGCGGGCACCTTGATTGACTACGAGGGCGTGGGCACCATGTCCAAGTCCAAGAACAACGGCGTCGACCCGCAAGACCTGATTGAGAAATACGGCGCCGACACCGCACGCCTGTACACCATGTTCACCGCGCCCCCCGAGGCCACCTTGGAGTGGAACGACGCGGCGGTGGAAGGCAGCTACCGCTTCTTGCGCCGTGTGTGGAACTTTGCCTTCAAGCACGAAGCATCTCTCAAAGCCGCTGTCGCTGCCGACGTCCACCCCGGCGAGTTGCGCGCCGAAGCCAAAGACCTGCGCCGCGAAGTGCACCTGGTGCTCAAACAAGTCAGCTACGACTACGAGCGCATGCAATACAACACCGTGGTGTCGGGTTGCATGAAGTTGCTCAACGCGTTGGAAGATTTCAAGCCCGATGGCAGCGCAGCCGATACCGCCGTGGTGTGCGAAGGCATGTCTGTGCTCTTGCGCTTGCTCTACCCCGCCTGCCCGCACCTCAGCGCCAACCTGTGGGCTGAATTGGGCTATGCCGCGCGTTTGGGCGACTTGCTCGACACGGCCTGGCCCGAGGTGGACGAGTCGGCCTTGCTGCGCGACGAGATGGAACTCATGTTGCAAATCAATGGCAAGTTGCGCGGCTCGGTGCACGTCAGTGCCTCCGCCACGAAAGAAGACATCGAACAGGCCGCCTTGGCCAGCGAAGCCTTCATCAAACAAGCCAACGGTGCAGCGCCCAAGAAGGTCATCGTGGTGCCCGGTCGTTTGGTCAACGTGGTGGTCTAAGCCATGTCCACGAGCGCCACCCTCCGTTGTGTTGCTGTGTGGCTGGCGCTAGGCGCCATCATGCTGCTGGCGGGGTGTGGTTTTGAGTTGCGCCACTCGCCCACCTACGCCTTCCACACCTTGTTCAGCACAGCGCCCCTGAATTCGCCTCTTGGCATCCAGCTGAGTCGGGGTTTGCAGAGCTCAGGTCAGGTGGAAGTCATCACCGATGCACGGCAAATTGAGCGTGCGCAAGTCATCTTTGACCCATTGGCTGAAGTGCGAGAAAAAGTGGTGGTGGGCCGTACCTCGTCGGGCGCGATTCGCGAGTTTCAACTGCGCTTGCGCTACCGCTTTCGCCTGCGCACGCAAGAGGGCAAAGAGCTGATCCCTGAAACCGAGATCCAACTCAACCGCGACATCAACTTCAACGAGACGGGCGCGCTCTTCAAAGAGTCTGAAGAGGGCTTGCTCTACCGCGACATGGAAAACGACTTGGTGCAACAGATCCAACGTCGCTTGGCCACACTGCGCCAACTCTGAGCGGCGCATGCAAGTCGCCGCCAACCAACTCTCGCAACACTTGCAGGCGCACGCCAGCAAAGGCCTGCGCAGCCTCTACACCTTGCATGGTGACGAGCCTTTGTTGCAGCAAGAGGCCATGGACAGCCTTCGTGCCATCGCACGTACCCAGGGCTATACCGAGCGCAGTGTCTTCACCGTGGCTGGCGCCCACTTTGACTGGGGGGAGGTGTTGGCGGCAGGCGGCTCGATGAGTTTGTTTGCCGACAAGCAAATCATTGAAATCCGCGTTCCCTCAGGCAAGCCAGGCAAAGAAGGCAGCGTGGCCTTGCAGCACATTGCCGAATCCGCACAGGGCAACGACAGCACCTTGACCGTGGTGTTGTTGCCGCGCCTGGACAAACAGACCAAGAGCACCGCTTGGTTTGCCGCGCTAGAGAACAACGGTGTCAGCGTGCAGATCGACCCAGTCGAGCGCCAAGCCCTGCCCATGTGGATTGCCCAACGCCTGGGGGCGCAGCAACAGCGCGTGGCCTCGGGTGAAGCGGGCCAACACACCTTGCAGTTTTTTGCCGACCGGGTGGAAGGCAACCTGCTGGCGGCGCACCAAGAAATTCAAAAACTTGGGCTGCTCTATCCCGAAGGTGAACTCAGCCTAGAGCAGGTGGAGCGTGCTGTTCTCAACGTGGCGCGCTACGACGTGTTCAAACTCTCCGAGGCCGTGCTCAGCGGTCAGCCCTTGCGCGTGCAACGCATGTTGGACGGCCTGAAAGCCGAGGGCGAGGCCGAGGTGCTGGTGCACTACACCTTGGCCGAAGAAATCCGCGCCTTGAAGCGCGTCAAAGACGCCGTGGCTGCAGGCAAGGCCCTGCCCATGGTGTTGCGCGAGCAGCGCATTTGGGGCCCGCGTGAGCGCTTGTTCGAGCGCGTGTTGCCCCGCTTGAGCGTGGGCATGCTGGACAAACTCTTGCAGTCGGCCCACCAAGTGGACGGTATTGTCAAAGGCCTCAAAGTGCCGGAGTGGCCCACCGACAGTTGGCAAGCCTTGCACCGCTTGGCCATGCGCTTGTGCCGCGCCTGCATGGCGCGTCCGGCTTGAAGGAAAATACCCCCATGACTTCACACACCCTTGCCGAGCAGATGCAATTGCTGGGCGCCCAAGCCAAAACAGCCTCGGCACACATGGCCAAAGCCTCGGCCGCTTTGAAAAGCCAAGCCCTGCGTCATTTGGCTGCGTTGCTGCGCGCCAACGTCGACGCCTTGCAAGTGGACAACGCCAAAGACATTGCCCGCGCCACCGCGGCGGGCTTGGACGCCCCCATGGTGGACCGTCTCAAGCTCAGCCCCAAGGTGTTGGAGACTTGCGCACAGGGCTGCGAGCAGCTCGCCAGCATGCCCGATGTGATTGGCGAAATCATGGGCATGAAGCAACAACCCAGCGGCATCCGCGTGGGGCAAATGCGCGTGCCCATCGGCGTGTTCGGCATGATTTTCGAGAGCCGCCCCAATGTCACCATCGAGGCGGCGTCCTTGGCCATCAAGAGCGGCAATGCGTGCATCTTGCGTGGCGGTTCAGAAGCCATCGAATCCAACAAAGCCCTGGCCTTGCTGGTGCAACAAGCCCTGGTGAATGCGGGCTTGCCCGCCGAAGCCGTGCAACTGGTGCCCACCACCGACCGCGAAGCCGTGGGGCATTTGATTGCCATGCCACAGTTTGTCGATGTGATCATTCCGCGCGGCGGCAAAGGCTTGATCGAGCGCATCAGCCGCGACGCCAAAGTGCCCGTCATCAAACACTTGGATGGCAACTGCCACACCTACGTGGACGACCCTTGCGACATCGACATGGCCGTCACCGTGGCGGACAACGCCAAAACCCAAAAATACAGCCCCTGCAACGCCAGCGAAAGCTTGTTGGTGGCGCGCGGCGTGGCCGCCGACTTCTTGCCCCGCATCGGCGCCATCTTTGCCGCCAAAGGCGTGGAAATGCGCTGCTGCCCTGAAGCCCGTGGCTTGCTGGCGGGGGTTCAAGGCGCACACCTCAAAGACGCCACCGAGCAAGATTGGTTTGAGGAATACCTCGGCCCCATCATCAGCATCAAGGTGGTGGATGGGTTGGATGCGGCCATCGCACACATCAACCATTACGGCAGCCACCACACCGAGTCGATCTTGACGCGCGACCACATGCACGCCCAGCGCTTCTTGCGCGAGGTCGATTCGTCCAGCGTCATGGTCAATGCCAGCACCCGGTTTGCGGATGGTTTTGAATACGGTTTGGGTGCCGAGATAGGCATTTCCACTGACAAATTCCATGCCCGAGGACCTGTGGGCATTGAAGGCCTGACCTCGCTCAAATACGTGGTCTTGGGGCAAGGCGAAGTCCGCGGCTGATGCCGCGCGGTGACAGCGCATGCAATGAAGTTCAAATTCGTGACCCCAGGTCCTAGAATTGCCCCCCACTAGAAGGACACCATGGTTCCCCACCTCATCACGGCCTTGACGGGCCCCATCAACGAACTCGAGCAACGCATCCTCGACTCCATGCCTGCGATTGAGCGCTGGTTTCGCTTGGAGTGGATGGAGCACACGCCGCCGTTTTACAGCTCGGTGGACATTCGCAATGCGGGCTTCAAGCTCGCGCCGGTGGACACCAACCTCTACCCCGGCGGCTGGAACAACCTCACCCCTGAAATGCTGCCCCTGGCCGTGCAAGCGGCGATGGCTGCGATTGAAAAGATTTGCCCTGAGGCCCGCAACCTGCTGGTGATTCCCGAGAACCACACCCGCAACATGTTCTATTTGTCGAACGTGGCGCAGTTGCAGCGCATTTTCTACATGGCCGGTTTGAATGTGCGCATCGGCTCCATCAACCCCGAAATCAAAGAAACCACCACCATCGACTTGCCCAACGGTGACAGCGTCACGCTCGAGCCTGTGATTCGCAGCAAGCGTCGTTTGGGCCTCAAGGACTTCGACCCCTGCACCATCTTGCTCAACAACGACCTGAGCGCAGGCCTACCCGGTATCTTGGAAGATTTGCACGAGCAGTATTTGTTGCCCCCGCTGCATGCAGGCTGGAGCGTGCGGCGCAAGAGCAAACACTTTGAATGTTACGAAGAGGTCGCCAAGCGCTTTGGCAAGTTGTTGGGCATCGACCCCTGGTTGATCAACCCCATGTTCAACCAGTGCGGCGAAGTCAACTTTGCCGAAGGCACGGGCATGGAATGCTTGCAGACCAACGTGGATGCACTGCTGACCAAGATCAAGCGCAAATACAAAGAGTACGGCATTCAAGAAAAGCCGTTTGTGATTGTCAAAGCGGACAACGGCACCTATGGCATGGGCATCATGACGGTGCGCGATGTCAAAGACCTGGAGGCCTTGAACCGCAGAACACGCAACAAAATGAGCGTGGTCAAAGATGGTCAGTCGCTCAACCAAGTCATCATCCAAGAAGGTGTGCTCACCTACGAACGTTTGAACGACGCCGTGGCCGAACCCGTGGTCTACATGATGGACCGCTATGTGGTGGGCGGCTTCTACCGTGTGCATGCCGACCGTGGCATTGACGAAAACCTGAACGCGCCGGGTGCCAGTTTCATCCCCTTGGCGTTTGAGCAAAGTGCGCACACCCCTCAACCAGGGGTCAAGCCTGGGGCCAGCACCCCGAACCGCTTTTACATGTATGGGGTGATTGGTCGCTTGGCCATGTTGGCCGCGAGCTACGAACTCGAAGCCACCGACCCCGAAGCTGAAAATTACGACTGAGGTAAATCACGATGGAACAACATGCCAAGTCTTCACTGGCGGCCTTGACCCTGGGCGCCATTGGTGTCGTGTACGGCGACATCGGCACCAGCGTGCTGTACGCCATGAAAGAGGTGTTTGGCTCCGGCCATGTCGAATTCACGCCAGACAATGTGTATGGCATTTTGTCGATCTTCTTTTGGACGCTCACCACCATCGTGTCGGTCAAGTATGTGGCCCTGGTGCTGCGTGCTGACAACAATGGCGAGGGCGGCTTGGTGGCCATGCTGGCGTTGGCGTCGATGTCGGTCAAAGACAAACCCAAGTTGCGCAGCAAGATGCTGCTGGTGGGTATTTTTGGCACCTGTTTGTTTTATGGCGATGGGGTGATCACGCCAGCCATTTCTGTGCTTTCAGCCGTTGAAGGTTTGGAGGTGGTGTCGCCGGCATTTAAGAAGTACGTGATCCCGCTTACCCTCGTCATCTTGTTTGGCTTGTTTGCCGTGCAAAAACGTGGCACCGGTGGCATTGGCAAGTTTTTTGGCCCGATCACGGTGGTGTGGTTCATCGCCATCTCGGCATTGGGCGTCTATCACATTGCGGCACACCCAGAAATTTTGTGGGCCATCAGCCCGCATTACGCCTTGAGCTTTATCTTCAACGAGCCCGAGGTCACCTTTTTGATTTTGGGCGCCGTGGTCTTGTGCGTCACAGGTGGTGAAGCCCTGTATGCAGACATGGGGCACTTTGGAAAAAAACCAATTCGTATGGCCTGGTTCCTGGTGGTCATGCCCGCATTGACCTTGAACTACTTTGGTCAAGGGGCCTTGCTGCTGAGCAACCCTGAGGCGGTGGCCAATCCGTTTTTCTTGATGGCTCCTGATTGGTTGCTGGTGCCCCTGGTGGCCTTGGCCACCGCTGCCACGGTGATCGCTTCGCAGGCCTTGATTTCTGGCGCCTTCAGTGTCACCAAGCAAGTGGTGCAACTTGGTTTCTTGCCCCGTTTGCAAGTGCTGCACACCAGCGTCAAAGACACCGGCCAAATCTACATCCCGTTTGTCAACTGGGGTTTGTTTGCCACCATCGTGTTGGCGGTGATGATGTTCAAGTCGTCCAGCAACCTCGCCGCTGCGTACGGCATTGCGGTGTGTACCGACATGCTGATCACCACCGTGTTGACCTTCTTTGTGATCCGCTACAGCTGGAAATACCCCTTGTGGTTGTGTCTGTCTGCCACGGGATTTTTCTTTTTGGTCGACTTTGCGTTCTGGGCGTCGAACTTGCTCAAGCTGTTCGAAGGCGGCTGGTTCCCCTTGCTCATCGGCGCTGCGATTTTGACCCTCATGCTGACCTGGCGTGACGGGCGGGCGATCTTGAATGAAAAGCGTCAAGAAGAGGCCATGGATTTGTCCAGCTTCCTGGAGGCGGTGTTTGTGTCGCCCCCCACCCGGGTCGATGGCACGGCGGTGTTTTTGACATCTGGCAAAGGGTCCGTGCCGAACGCGATGTTGCACAACCTCAAGCACAACAAAGTGTTGCACCAGCAAAACTTGTTTGTGAATGTGCAAAACCACGAAGTGCCCTGGATCGACACCAAAGAACGTTTGGTCGTGCAATCCTTGGGACATGATTGTTGGCAAGTGGTCATTCATTACGGCTTCAAAGACAACCCCGATGTGCCTGGCGCCTTGGAGCAGTTGCGCGGCATGGGCTGCGAAGTCAGCCCCATGACCACCAGTTACTTCTTGTCACGTGACAGCATCGTGCCCACCATTGGCACAGGCATGGCGCAGTGGCGCGAAAAACTCTTCGCCCAAATGCACCTCAACGCCAGCTCTGCCGCCGACTTCTTGAACTTGCCCAGCAACTCAGTGGTCGAGTTGGGCAGCAAGGTCGAGATTTAAGCCATGCACATCCTTTTCGTGGCCGACCCTCTGGCGTCTTTCAAAATTTACAAAGACACCACCTTCGCCATGATGCGGGAAGCACAACTGCGTGGTCACCAGGTGTTGGCGTGCGAGCCGCATGACATCGTGTGGCAAAGCGGGCACAAGGTCACCACGCGGGCTCAGCGCATTCGTCTCACGGGTGAAGCTGACACATGGTTTGAGGTGCAAGGTGTCGATGAACACCTGGCCCTGCACAGCGTGGACGCGGTGATCATGCGCAAAGACCCGCCCTTCGACAGCGAGTACTTTTACGCCACCCACTTGCTCGAGCAAGCCGAGCGCGAGGGCGCACAGGTGTTCAACAAACCTGCAGCCTTGCGTGACCATCCCGAGAAGTTGGCGATTTTGGAGTTCGCACAATTCATCAGTCCCACGCTGGTGACGCGCGATGCGCAAGCCATCAAACACTTTCATGCGCAGCACCAAGACATCATCTTGAAGCCGCTCGACGGCATGGGTGGCATGGGCATTTTTCGTGTCAAAGCCGATGGCTTGAACCTGGGCGCCATCATTGAAACCCTCAACCGTGACGGCGCCCAAACCGTGATGGTGCAAAAGTTTTTGCCAGCCATCGCACAAGGCGACAAACGCGTGTTGGTGATTGGTGGCCAAGTGGTGCCGTATTGCTTGGCACGCATTCCTCAAGGCGGTGAAGTGCGTGGCAACTTGGCCGCAGGCGGCAAAGGTGTGGCACAAGCCATTTCGCCGCGTGACCGTGAAATTGCCGAGGCGCTAGGCTCGGTGCTGGCGGCACGCGGGTTGTTGTTGGTCGGCTTGGACGTGATTGGTGACTGCCTGACCGAGGTGAACGTCACCAGCCCCACGTGTTTTCAAGAAATCTTTGACCAAACCGGCTGCAACGTAGCAGCCTTGTTTGTGGACGCGCTGGAGGCGGCGGTGCGTCATTGAAGCGCCTTACGCCACCAACTCTCCGTCTACAAACACCTTCAACGCACCCGGTGTAAATGGTGTCCACACCTCGTTGGTGGTCAAGGGCGCTGTCACCACCACCGCCACCCGGTCATCGGGTGAGGCGTGCTCGGCAAAGTTGATGCTCATGTCTTGGTCACTCAGCGTGGCGGTGGCGAATGGATGGCGCCGCTCGAGGTAACACAGGTGTGTGGAGGCATGGGCCCACAGGGCCTGACCATTCGAGAGTAAAAAGTTGAAAGTGCCGTGCTTGGCAATGCGGGGCACCAACTCGCGCAGTGTCAGTGTGAGCTCGGCCACCGATGGCACGCTGGCATGTGACTTGGCCAGCTCTTGCATCAGCCAGCAAAACGCTTGTTCGCTGTCGGTTTGCCCGACCGGTCTGAAGTTGCCATGCAAACGCGGCGCATAGTTTTCTAAATTGCCGTTGTGCGCAAACACCCAATAGCGGCCCCACAGTTCGCGCACGAACGGGTGGCAGTTCTCCAGCGCCACCTTGCCCTGGGTGGCTTTGCGGATGTGCGAGATCACATTGCGGCTTTTGATCGGGTAGCGACGAATCAGCTCGGCCACCGGTGAGGAGCTGGCGGGCAAATGGTCGATGAAGTGGCGCAGGCCTCGGTCTTGTTCAGAGCCTTCAAAAAATGCAATGCCCCAGCCATCGGCATGGTGGTCGGTCACGCCAGCGCGTTGTGCGAACCCCGTGAAGCTGAAGGTGGCGTCGGTGGGGTTTTTGCAGTTCAGTCCAAGGAGTTGGCACATGGTGGCTTATTTCGATTCAACGAGGGCGGGGTGACGGACGTCACGAATTTTCCAGGCCGCCAACATGGCCAACGCACACACGGCGGCCAACAACAAGAACACTTCGTCAAACGCTGCCAACCGTGCCAGCGAGGTGGTGGTGTTGACCAGGGTGTCGCCATGCGCAGCGAGTCGCCATTCCAGCAAGATGCCGCACAAACTCACCCCCGCAGCACCCCCGAGCATGCGCAAAAAGTTGATGGTGCTCGCCCCTTGCGGGATCAGTTGTGCGTCCAGGCTGCGCATGGCGCCGATGTTGAGCGACGGCAGCACAAAGCCCAGACCCACGCGACCCAACAAGGTCAGCAGCACCAACACCCACAAGGTGGTCTGTAAATCGACGATCAACATCAACGCAAACGACAGCGCCAACAACGCCAAGCCAAAGCTCACCAACAAGTGTGTGGGGTGGGTGCTGGAGTAGCGGCCCACGATGGCAATGGTCAGTGCGAGCACCAAGCCAGCGGGCAACAGCAAGGTGCCGACGTGACTGGCTGACAGTCCCAGGCCCAATTGCAAATAAACCGGAATCAAATAGGTCGAGCCAAACAAAGCAATGCCGTAGATGAATGCCACCACCGTACCCATCGCAAACGGACGGTTTGCAAACAGCGCCAAGTTCATCAAGGGCAGACCATCGCGTGCGATTTGCCAGCGTTGCCAAGCAATGAAGCCCACCAAGCAGGCGCATGTGGCCAGCAACAAGCCCAGCGACAAGCCATACTGACCACGGTGCAACATGACCAAGCCATTGAGCAGGCACAAGGTGCCCGCAGCCGCCAGCGCCAAGCCACCCAGATCCAGCGTGGGCTTGCCGTGGTTGGCGCTCACGCCGCCGGGTGCGGTGGTGGGCACATAGCGAAACGACAGCCACAGCGATGCGGCACAAAATGGCAGCACCATGAAAAACAAAGAGCGCCAACCGAACATGTCGACCAACAGACCTCCAATGCTGGGGCCTATGGCGGGCGCCAACACCACGCCCATGCCAAACCAGCTGTTCGCACGACCCTGCTCCGAGGTGTCAAAAGCCCGCAAGATGATGATGGCGGGTATGGGTTGCACCACACCGGCGGCCAGGCCTTCGGCCACGCGAGCTACCAACACCAAGTTGTAGTCACTCGACAAGCCTCCAACCAGACCTGCTCCGCCAAGCAGCAGCATGCAGCCGGTGTAGGTGCGTCGGTAGCCAAAGCGCACCAGCAGCCAAGGCGTGGTCAGCATCGACACGGTCATGGCCACCATGAAGCCCGAACTCACCCACTGGGCTTGCTCTTGGCCAATGGCGAATTGCCGGCTCATGTCGGGAATGCCCACGTTCATGATGGTCGACGAAATGATGGCCGCCATCGAGCCAATCATCACCGTGGCCAACAGCAACCAGCGGTGTCGTGTGCCGTAACGGCTTTGCAGTTCGCTCAACGAGCCGACGTCAGACATGGCGTGCGCTTTGGCTGGATGGGTGTGACGCTGCACAGCTCTGGCAAATGCAGGCCTTGCCTTGCGCGGGCTGTGGCACACGCGCCAACAGCTCGGCCGAGAAGGTTGCCGTCACGCACCAGCAAGCTGGTGCGTTTGACCCGCTGGTTTTGGCCGCCTCCATGGCGCACTGATTGGGTTGGCCGCAGACAGGGCACTGGCAGGGGTCGATCGAAGCAATGCGGAGGGTGGACATGCTCAAAGTGTAGCGATGCGATGCGGGCACAATGGCGCACTTGTGATGTACCAATTTCCCCCAACCCTCCAAGCGGCGCAAGAGCGCCTGAACTTGGTGGAACCCAAACACTACGCCTACTCGCGCAACGACCTCAACGGCGCGGTCAGCTACTTGTCGCCTTATCTCACGCACGGATTTTTGAGTGTGTTGGATGTGGCCAGTGCCATGTACCACCGCCACCGCTTGGGCGTCCAACACAAATTCATGATGGAGTTGGGCTGGCGCGAGTACTACCAGCATGTGCATCGGCATTGGGGTGATGCTGGCATCGCCACCGCCTTGCACGCGGGCGTGCTGCCTGAGGCCGCTTATGGCCAAGCGTTTCCTGAGGACGTGCGCCATGCCTGCACCGGGGTGCCGGTGATTGACCAAGCGGTGTATGGGCTCTACACCACAGGCTATTTGCACAACCATGCTCGCTTGTGGCTGGCCAGTTATTTGGTCCACCTGCGCAAAGTGCATTGGCGCGTGGCTGCCGATTGGCTGTATGGCCACTTGCTCGATGGCGATGTGGCCAGCAACTACCTCAGCTGGCAGTGGGTGGCCGGCACAGGCAGCAGCAAGCCGTATTTGTTCAATGCGGACAATGTGGAGAAATTTGCGCCGCCGGCTTGGCACAGCCGCGGCACCTTGCTGGACACCAGCTATGAAACCCTGGACATCTTGGCGACCAACCCGGCCACGCTGACCCAAGCAGGGGGGCGTAACCATTTGGGGATCGACGAGCCACGGGTGCTGAATGCGCCTCCTGAGGAGCTCGGCTTCACGGCGCCAGATGCCGGCTGCGTCAAGGGACGCCATGTGTGGTGGGTGCACCCGTGGGCTTTGGCCGACGTGCCCACGGACCTGCCCAGCGATGTGGTGGTGGTGGCTGCCATTTGCGCAGAACAAACCCAAGCACACCCTTGGGACGAGCGACGTTGGCAGTTTGTGGCCGAGCGCATGGCCGCGTTGACGCCGAACCTGTGGTGGGGTAGCCAATCTGCCCTCGAGGCTGTGCTGGCCCAAGCCCAGACAGTGCACACCGTGGCGCATCTGCGCTTGCCCCACATGCCCACCGTGCCTTGGCAGCAGCGACCAGCGCCGAGGCTGTTTCGTGACTTGGACAAGCCCTGCGACTCGTTTTCAAAATGGTGGGTGCAGGTCAACAAAGGGGTGCGCCACTTGCAGCAGTTGGTCTACCCCATAGCGCCACGGGCCTGACGCGCAGGCTGCCTTCACTCGCCCGGTGCTGGGCGGACTGACACCACAAAGTACTGGGTGTCACCCATGCACTCTGGGAGACCTTTGTGCTGTTCGTATTCCATCACCACCTTCTGGCCGATGTGGGCATTGATTTGGTCGGCCACCGCGTTGTCTCGCACGGTGAACGTGAATTTTTCAGGAATCGCCGGCATGGTGGCCAAGGCCCGCACTTGCTCGCCTTCCCATGTTTTGCAGACCCAACCCTTGTACGAGAGCTTTTGCACATAGCCCACGCTCTCGCCACGTGAGTAGGTGAAGTGGTAGGCGAACAGCAGGTACAGCCCAGCCAGAACCACCACCGTCAACACCAAACCGATGAGGGTGCGCAGCGCGAAGCGCACCAGTGTTTGGGCAAAAGAGTTGGACATGTGTGTTCCTAAAGGAGATAGAGCTGGATCATAGTAACTTGACCCAAACAAAAGGCACCCGCAGGTGCCGTTTGTTTGGGGCTACCGCTTGCCTTGTTTTAGGCTGTGCCCGCCTTCACCTTCAAGCGCCAAGCATGCAGCAGGGGCTCGGTGTAACCGCTGGGTTGCTCTTTGCCTTTGAACACCAAGTCTATGGCCGCTTGGTAAGCCGCAGAGGTGGCAAAGTTGCCCGCCATGTTTTGGTACAGCGGGTCGCCCTTGTTTTGCTTGTCCACGACCTTGGCCATGCGCTTGAAGGTGGCGTTCACCTGCGCCTTGGTCACCACGCCGTGGTGCAGCCAGTTGGCCATGTGTTGGCTGGAGATGCGCAGCGTGGCGCGGTCTTCCATCAGGCCGACGTTGTGGATGTCGGGCACTTTGGAGCAGCCCACGCCTTGGTCAATCCAGCGCACCACATAGCCCAAAATGCCTTGGGCATTGTTGTCGAGCTCTTCTTGCTTCTCGGCGTCTTTCCACTTCGGCTTGGCCACCACGGGCACTTGCAACAAGTCGTTGAGCAAGACGTCGCGTTGCGCATCGGCGTCGATCTTTTCCATCTCTTTTTGCACATCGACGACCTTGACCTGGTGGTAGTGCATGGCATGCAACACCGCCGCCGTGGGGCTGGGCACCCAGGCCGTGTTGGCACCGGCTTTGGGGTGGGCAATTTTTTGTTGCAGCATGGCGGCCATCAAGTCGGGCATGGCCCACATGCCTTTGCCGATTTGCGCCTTGCCCCGCAAGCCGCAGGACAAGCCGACCAGCACGTTGTTCTTTTCGTAGGCCTGAATCCACGGGGTGGTCTTCATGTCGCCTTTGCGCAGCATGGGGCCGGCCAGCATGGCGGTGTGCATTTCGTCGCCGGTGCGGTCCAAAAAGCCAGTGTTGATGAAGGCCACGCGGCTGGCCGCAGCGGCAATACAGGCTTTCAGGTTGACGCTG
Organism: Comamonadaceae bacterium; assembly: GCA_947381325.1. Classification (GTDB taxonomy): domain Bacteria; phylum Pseudomonadota; class Gammaproteobacteria; order Burkholderiales; family Burkholderiaceae_C; genus Limnohabitans. Next base: position 5,188 of record CANCUP010000032.1, on the reverse strand, counting down.
GTGCGACGCTCTTCGTCCATGATGCCCAGCTTGACCGTGCTGTCGGCCAAGCCCAAGACCTTTTCCACGCGCGCAAACAATTCGGCAGCAAAGCCCACTTCTGCGGGCCCGTGCATTTTGGGTTTGACGATGTAGACCGAGCCGGTGCGCGAGTTGCGAATGCCGTTGGCGCCATGACCTTGCAGGTCGTGCAGCGCGATGGCGGTGGTGACCACGGCATCTAGGATGCCTTCCGGAATCTCGTGCACCTGGCCGTCTTGGCCGGTGTACAGGATGGCAGGGTTGGTCATGAGGTGACCCACGTTGCGCAAGAACAGCAACGAGCGGCCATGCAGCTTGACAGGTTGGCCGTGGGTGCCGGTGTAGACGCGGTCGGGGTTCAAGCCACGGGTGAAGGTCTTGCCGTTTTTCTCCACCACTTCGGTCAGCGTGCCTTTGACAATGCCCAACCAGTTGCCGTAGGCCACCACTTTGTCGTCGGCGTCCACCACGGCCACCGAGTCTTCCAGGTCGAGGATGGTGGACAAGGCCGCTTCCACCACCAAGTCGCTCACGCCGGCAGGGTCGCTGGCGCCAATGGCGGTGTTGCGGTTGATTTGCAAGTCCAGGTGCAAGCCGTTGTGTTGCAAAAGCACCGACGACGGAGCGCTGGTCTGACCTTGGTAGCCAATCAACTGAGTTGCTTTGGCCAGCGCGGTGGTCTTGCCGTTTTTCAACGTCACCACCAAGGCACCATTCACCACAGCGTAGCCGGTGGAGTCGACGTGAGAGCCGCTCTTGAGGGGGGCGGTGCGGTCGAGCACGTGGCGTGCGTAGGCAATCACTTGGGCGCCACGCACGGGGTTGTAGCCCTTGCCTTTTTCAGCGCCGTTGGCCTCAGAGATGGCGTCGGTGCCATACAGCGCGTCGTACAGCGAGCCCCAGCGCGCGTTGGCCGCATTCAGTGCGTAGCGGGCGTTGAGCACGGGCACCACCAACTGGGGGCCGGCTTGCAAGGCCAATTCGGCGTCGACGTTTTTCGTGGTGGCCTTGGCCTTGGCAGGCACGGGCACCAGGTAGCCAATTTTTTCCAGAAAGGCACGGTAGGCCTTCATGTTTTTGATCGGGCCGGGGTGCTTGCTGTGCCACGCATCGAGCTCGGCTTGCAGGCGATCCCGCTCGGCCAGCAAGGCGATGTTTTTGGGCGCCAGGTCTTGCACGATGGCGTCAAAGCCGCGCCAAAACCCTTCGACGCTCACGCCTGTGCCGGGCAGCACTTGGTGGTTGATGAACTGGTGCAAGTTGCTGGCAACTTGCAGGCTGTGCACCTGGGTGCGTGGGGTGGCGTGTTGGCTCATGGGAGGTTCTCTCTGGATGAATCAAAAGGGGGAATTTTGGATCAAAGACATCGGTGTCAATATCAATGCGAATCTTAGGGGATGACGCCAGCCCCATTGCACACGCACAAGGTGGGGTTGCCCTGACAAATAGGTCGGTAATCAGGCGCCTCGGTCTTCACGCGTCGGCCACCAGCAAGCTGCCGTTGCGCAAGCCGCGCCATGTGCCCAAGCTCAAGCCCAAGATCACCAGCGACGTCAGGGCCAGCATGCCCAGCGCGGGCAGCTGCAACCATGCGCCCTCAGGCGTGCCCGCCAACCGCAGCGTCAAGGCGCTGAAGGCGGCCAATGGAAAGCTCAGGCCCCAAAACGACATGCCAAAGGGCTGAGCGCGCATGGCCGCCAACTGCGTCAAGGTCAAGGCCAAAAAGAACAAGGCCATGCCCCAAGCGGCCCAGACCAGCTGGACAGGGGCTTGCATCACCCACAGGCTCAAGCCCACGGCAGACGGAGGCGCCACGCTGATGAACAGGGTTGGGCTCAGCTTGGCTGGCAAAGGGCCGGCTTGGCCCCAGCGCACAAACAGCAATGTTTGCAAAATGGGCCACAGCAACAAGCCAATGCCAAACTGCGCCGTGGCCCAAGACTCAAAACCCAGCGGCACGCCGCCCAAGGGCGCCAACACATTGCCCACCACCGGGATGAACAATGCCGGTGTCAGGGTGGGCCATTGCAAACCGCCCGCGTCCTGTGGCCGCAGCCAACGGCTGATCACCCACACGGTGGCGACAAACTCCAACACCGAGCCCGCGCACCAAAACCAGGCCAAGGCCAGATCAAGCAGGGGGTCGATGTGTTGAAACAAAGCCGCCCCGAGCGCCGCCAACAAAATCACCGACACCGGAAACGTGGCCATGAAGGCGTGACGAATCGGGTGCTGCAGGTCTTTGCGCACGGCGTGGGCATGCCGCTGGAGTCGCCACACACTGGCCAGACACAGCAAGCCAAAAATCAGCGCCGCACACCCTCCGGCCACCCAAGCCAGACCCAGCGCCATCTCGCCCAGCAGGTCCGCGCCACGCAGCCAAGCCAGTGCCAAGCCGGTCCAGCCCATCACCAGGGCAAACCAAGCGGGGAAAAGATGTTCAAGTGGCGCGCCGATGCGGGTCATCCACGAGGCGGCGGTCGGTATGGGGGTGTGAGGCATGGCCAGAGTTTAGGTGAGGCACCCCCGTGGATAATCGCCCGATGGACAAACTCAAAGCCTTTGAGTCCTTTGTGTCGGTGGCCCAAAAGGGCAGTCTGACCGCGGCAGCCCATGCCGAGGGCGTTGCACCGGCCATCATCGGCAGGCGGCTGGATGGGCTCGAGTCGCATTTGGGTGTCAAGCTCTTGGTGCGCACCACCCGGCGCATCAGCCTGACCCACGAAGGCAGCGCTTTCTTGGAAGACTGCCAGCGCTTGTTGGCCGATGTGGCCAACGCCGAGGCCTGTGTCAGCGCCGGTGGCTTGAAGGCCAGTGGGCACTTGCGCATCACCGCACCGGCGGGTTTTGGCAGGCGCCATGTGGCGCCTTTGGTGCCGCAGTTTTGCACCGCGCATCCCGACGTGACCGTCTCTCTCAACCTGAGCGATCGGGTGGTTGATTTGGCGGCCGAGGGCTTTGACTGCGCCGTGCGGGTGGGCGACTTGCCCGACTCGACCTTGGTCAGCGTGCGCATGGCCGACAACCGCCGCCTGTGTGTGGCGACCCCTGAATTTTTAGCGCGCCACGGCACGCCCCAAACCCCCAACGATTTGATGCGCCTGCGCTGCTTGACGCTGTCCAGCGATGCCTCGCAAACCAAGGGTTGGGCCTTTCGCGTCCCCACCGCAGCTGGCGCGCATGAGGTGGTTCATTTGCGGCCCGCTGGACGCATGGACTGTTCGGACGGGCAGGTCTTGCACGACTGGTGCTTGGCCGGGCACGGCATTGCATGGCGCAGCACGTGGGAGGTGGCAGCGCAAATTCAAAGCGGTCAGCTGGTGTCGGTGTTGGACGACTTTGCGGCCGCGCCCAATGGCATTTACGCCGTCTTTCCCCAACGCAAGCACCTGCCTTTGCGCTTGCGTTTGTGGATTGACTTCCTCAAAGACCGCTATGCCAAAGCTGACTATTGGGAAAGCCTGGCATGAGCGCTGAGCGGCCCATCAAGTCCGTGGTGATGTGCGCGGATGACTACGCGGTCAATGCGCCCACCTCGCAAGGCATCGTCGCCTTGTGTGTGCTGGGGCGCTTGAGCGCCACCAGCGTGATGGTGCACTCGCCGCGTTGGCCCCAAGACGCTCCCGCGCTGCGCGACATGCGTGAGCGCATCGATGTCGGGCTGCACCTGGACTGGACCAGCGCCTTTGCCAAAGACCGAGGTTTTGGCCAAGGCTTAGGTGCCGTCATGGTGCGCGCTGTGCTGAGAAGGTTTGACCGCCAGGCGGTGATGGACGAAGTGCAGCGCCAACTCGACGCCTTCGAGGCCCAGTGGCAAGCCCCGCCCGACCATGTGGACGGGCATCAGCATGTGCAGCAATTTGCGGGTCTGCGAGAAGCCCTGTGCGAGGTGCTGCTGCGTCGCTATGGCAGCCAGCGTCCCCGGCCATGGCTGCGCGTGTCACTGGTGGCGCAAGCGGGCCTGAAAGCGCAAGTCATCACCGCCATGGGTGCGCGAGCCTTTCAAGGCTGGGCGCAGCAGCACCACTGGCCTTGCGTGGCGCCGCTGCTGGGTGCCTATGGGTTTGATGGCAGCGTGAACGACTACCGCCAGCGCATGCAAGCTTGGTTATTGGACGTGCCCGCGCAAGCGCAGCCGGCGCTCATCATGTGCCATCCCGGGGCTTCGGCACAAGCCGACGACGAGATCGGGGCAGCCCGAGCGATGGAGTTTGCCTACCTCGCCAGCCACGACTTTGTGCAAGACCTGCGTGACGCAGGTGTGCGCTTGGTGCGTGGCAGCGGACACGCCCTGCCGGTTGAATGAGTCGTTTGCCATGAGCCCCTTCGTCCCTGTTCCCCCCATGGCAGACACGCCCACCACATGGCGTGCCCGTCTGCGCCATTGGGCGGTGCTGGTGCTGCCTGTGCTGTTGCTGGTGCTCGCGGCATGGCGTCCGTTGGCGCTGCCCGACGAAGGGCGTTATGCCGAGGTGGGGCGGTGGATGTTGTCCAGCGGCGACTGGCTCACCCCCCGTTTGGACGGCGTGCCGTTTTTTCACAAACCGCCTTTGCTGTACTGGTTGGAGGCTGCGTCCATGCAGCTGTTTGGCGTCACGCCTTGGGCGGCCCGCTTGGTGGTGGCTATGCATGCGTGTTTGATGTGGGGCGTCATGGTGCTGTGCGCCTGTCACATCGCAGGCGCTGCCACGGCACGCCGAGCCGCTTGGATGTTGGGCACCAGCCTGGCCTTTTTGGTGGGTGGCCAGTACCTGAACCACGACATGGTGGTCGCCACTTGGATGGGGGTGGCGATTTGGTGCTTCGCCCGAGCGCTCATGCACCCGGAGGGCGTGCATGCCAATTGGGCCCGTGCAGGTTTTGTGGCGTGTGGCCTGGGCGTGTTGAGCAAGGGCCTGATTGGGGTGCTGTTGCCGGGTTTTGTGCTCACCCTGTGGGTGTGCTGGACGTGGCAGTGGCGCAAGGTCTGGACGCTGCCTTGGGTCAGCGGCGTGCTGTTGTTTTTGGCCGTGGCCTTGCCCTGGTTTGTGCTGGCTGCGCACGAACACCCGGACATGCTGGCCTATATGTTTGGCAAACACCAGTTTGGACGCTACACCGCCACCACCTTCAACAACGCCAGACCTTGGTGGTTTTATGGTGTGGCGGTGGTGTTGCTGATGTTTCC
>CANCUP010000031.1 GCA_947381325.1 Comamonadaceae bacterium | reverse complement strand
ACTACACCCACAACCTGGTGTTGCCACGCATGCTCACGGGCAAGATCTTTCGCAGCACTGTGGCGCATGGCCACATCCGGGCCATTGACGTGAGCGCGGCCGCCCAACTGCCAGGCGTGCATTCGGTGGTGACGGGGCAAGACATCTTGCGCGTCATCCCAGACCCCTACTACGGTCCGGCCTTTCATGACCAGCCCATCTTGGCGCTGGGCAAAGTGCACTATGTGGGCGAACCGGTGGCCGTGGTGTTGGCGGATGACCCACATATTGCCGAAGAAGCCTGCGCGCTGATCAGGGTGGACTACGACGAATTACCGGCCGTCTTCGATGAAATGGAAGCCGGCAAGTCAGAGGTCATCGTGCACGAGCGGCTCAAACCCGCAGGCACTTTCCCCGACCTCAAGCACTTGGCGGGCCGCACCCACACCAACATCGCCTTGGACTTTCACCTCAAGCGCGGCGATGTCGACAAAGCCTTTGCCGAAGCCGACCATGTGTTTGAGCACACCTTCCGCACCCAACAGGTGATGCACACACCGATGGAGCCCATGGTGTCGATCGCTGAGCCGGGGCACCAACAGATCACCATCCACACCGCCTCGCAAAGCCCTTCGTTTGTTCGCATCGAAATTGCCAGGCTGTTGGGTTGGCAAGAAAACCAAGTGCGGGTGCGTACCGGCACCTTAGGCGGCGGTTTTGGCGCCAAGCTCTACATCAAGCTCGAAGCACTGGTGACGGCATTGGCACTGATGACGCGCCGACCGGTCAAGATTGCCCTGACGATGGAAGAGCAGTTCTTCACCATCACCAAACACGCCAGCACCTTTCGCATGAAGACAGCGGTGCGCAAAGACGGCACCATCACCGGGCGTGAATGCGAAGTGTGGTGGAACGGCGGCGCTGCCGCCGACATTGGCCCACGCGTGACGCAAAAGTCTGGCTTCACGGCACCCGGGCCCTACGACATCGAGAACGTGAAAGTGGACTCGTATGCGGTCTACACCAACTTGCCCCCTGCCGGCGCATTTCGTGGCTTTGGCATACCGCAGCTGGTGTGGGCCTATGAGAGCCAATCCGACATCATGGCCCGCGCGCTCAAGATCGACCCAGTGGCGTTTCGTCTGAAAAACTTCTTGCGCGACGGCCGCCCCCAAGCCACCGGCACGGTCATGCATGAAGCGGCATTGCACTTGGTGCTTGAGCGCACCGCGAGCCGAATGAAGTGGGATCAACCCTTCGAGAAAGGTACGGGCACCTTGCGACGCGGTCGCGGCATTGGCCTCGGGTTCAAAGCCGTGGTCGCACCGACCACCTCGGTGGCCATGATCAATTTGTCGGGCGACGGCAGCTGCATCGTCTATTCGAGCACCGTTGAAATGGGCCAAGGCTCGGACACCGCCATTGCCTTGATGGCCGGCGAGGTGCTGGGCATTGCCGCTGAAAAAATCAAGGTGTCTCGGCCCGATACAGAGATCACACCCTACGACATGGCCACACTGGGCTCGCGCTCGACCTTCCACATGGGACATGCCGTGCGCTTGGCAGCCGAAGACGTGTTGGTCAAGCTGCGCGCTTTGGCCGACGAAGTCGGTGAGGTCGATAGCTCGCCAGCCAACGCAGCCACTTTGCTGCGAAAGAAGTTTGGCATGCAAGCCGGCAATGTGATTGGTGTGGGCAGCTTCATCCCCGCCTACACGCCGCCCAATTACGAGAACGGACAGTCAGACAACATCACCCCCAACTGGATGGTGGGCGCCTGCGGGGTAGAAGTAGAAGTAGACACCGACACCGGCCATGTGAAGATTTTGCGCATGGAAAACGTGGTCGACTGCGGCACACCCATCAATCCAAAGATTGTGGAAACACAAATCAGTGGCGCCGCCATCATGCAAATCGGCATTTCGATGTTTGAGGACATGGTGTTTGACGAAAACGGCCAACTGCGCAATGCCTCGTTCTCGGAATACAAAATTCCAGGCATCCAAGACATACCGCCCAACATGGGCAACGAAGTGGCCCAAGCCCAGCAAAGCAATGGCCCATTTGGCGCCAAGGGCGTTGGCGAAAGTGCGACCTTTGGGGTGGCCTCGGCCTTGGCCGAAGCCATTGAAGATGCCGTGGGTGTGCGCTTGACCAGCCTGCCCCTCAAACCCGAAGCCATCTACCGTGCCATGGCCGCTGCCCGTGGCGAACCCCTTGATACTTTGTGAACACCATGACACCTGTCACGCACCCTCTTCACTTCACGCTCAATGGTGAGCGCGTCTGCACCGCCATCGCACCCCACGAAACCCTGCTCGAAACTTTGCGCAACCGCTTTGAGCTGTTTGGCGCGCGCGAGAGTTGCGGCCAGGGCCTGTGCGGCTCGTGCACGGTGATGGTGGATGGGCAGCCGGTCTCTGGCTGTTTGTCACTGTCCCTGTCGGCCGAGGGCTGCGAGGTCACCACCATCGAGCACGAAGTACACCCCGACGGCAAGCTCGATGCGGTGCAACAAGCCTTCATCGAATGCGGTGCTTTTCAATGCGGTTTTTGCACCCCAGGCTTCATCCTGATGAGCCGTGATTTGCTGTCACGCAACCCCAACCCCAGCGACGAAGAAATTCGCGAACATTTGAGCGGCAACCTGTGCCGCTGCGGCGCTTATCCAGAAATTGTGCGAGCCGTTCAACAGGCTGCCGTCATGCTGCGTCAGGGCTGAGCGCGCCAAAGTACTCCAGCACCCAAGCTTTGAACAGCTTGACCTTGGCCCACTGAGATTTCTCAGGATGGCTGAGCACGTAATACGAGGACTGCGAAGGCAGCCTGAACTGGAAGGGCTCGACCAAACGCCCCGCCGCGATGTCGTCGCGGACCAGCGACGTGCGGCTCATGCCGACCCCAAGCCCATTCAAGGTGGCAGACATGGACAAAAACAAACTGCCGCATGAAATCTCATGCTGAAAATGGGTGGGGCCCTCGCCTGCCAAGTTCAACCATGCCGGCCACTCATCGGTGATCAAGGTGGAGGTGGTGCGCACGATGGTGTGCTGCGCCAAATCGGCAGGCACACGCAATGGTGGGCCATTGGCCAATAACTGCGGCGTGCACACCGGAAAACTCTCTTCCCGCAAAATTTGCTGCGCGTCCCAATCGGGCCAGTCGTCCAGGCCATGCCACACCGCCACATCAAACTCTTGCGGGCTTGCGTCGTAAGACATAAAGGTCGGTTTGATGCTGAGGTTGATCTCTGGATAGCGCCTGCGAAAGTCCGCCAAAGCCGGTACCAAGCACTTGATGGCGAAAGCAATCAAACACGTCACGGTCAAATGATTTTCTTGATGCAAGGTGCTGTTGCTGGTGGCTTCGGCAATTTGGGCCAAGGCCGGCCTTATGCGTTCAAGGTAAGTGCGTCCCACATCGGTCAGGGCAATGGCATTGGGGCGACGCGTGAACAGTTGGACACCGAGCAGGCTTTCTAACTCTTTGATGCGATGGCTGATGGCGGTTTGCGTCAAATGCAATTCAACGGCTGCACGGGTGAAGCTCAGGTGCCGCGCCGTGGCTTCAAAGGCGCGCAGCGCGCTCAGGGATGGAAGTTGAAGGGCCATGCGAGCATTCTAGGGATTTGGCAACGCAGCACGCATCACTGCGCTCTGAGGACACGTTCAAAGACTTAAACTTTGCAGCTGTCAATTAGCCTGTGAATACCCCATGAAAAGCTGTCTTTGTCTCATTGGTTTCGCCTGGCTGGGCTTTGCAGCCACGTTGAGCCATGCCGAAAGCCTCTACCCCACCATCAAGCTCTCAGAGGTGCCCAATGCCGTGCTTCAGATGTACAAGCGTGAAGAGCCTAATTTCACGAACATGAGTCACTGCGCGACAGCATGGGACAGCACCACAGACGGCGACAAAATCGCTTTCAAGTGCTCTGTCTTCATCAAAATGTCAGCCGAAGGCGAACGCCGTGCCATGCGCTATTGCGACGAAATACGCGATCAGAAAAAAATTGTGGCGCGATGTCGCTTGATTGTCGCGCCCTGACCCTTTGCGCCCCGGATGCCAGCGTGCAGCCGTGACTTGGGGGAGATCACTTTGTGTTTAGACTCCAGCACAACAGATGCGGTTTGCCTTGTTTTAGCCAAGAAGGATTTTTACGATGATGATTCAGCGCCTACTCTTGACGTTTGTTTTTATTGGGTTGTCGGCTTTGACGCTCAGTCCCTTGGCTGTCTGGGCCCAGGGCTATCCCAACAAACCCGTCAAAGTCATCGTGACCTTTCCACCTGGGGGCACGCCCGACATTTACGGCCGAATTTTGTCGCAAGAGTTGAGCAACTTGTGGAAGCAATCGGTGTTGGTAGAAAACAAAACAGGTGCCAGCGGCATGATCGGCACCGACTTTGTGGCCAAGTCTGCCCCCGATGGTTACACCTTGCTGTTTGCCGCAGATGCCACGATCACCATTGCGCCCAATTTGTTCAGCAACATTCCTTACAACGCCACCAAAGACCTCACGCCCATCATCAATGCCGCGAGTGGTCCTTTTGTGTTGATGGCGCACCCGAGCTTTCCAGCCAATGACCTCAAGACCCTGATTGCCATGGCCAAGCAGCAGCCCGGCAAGATCACCTACGCCTCATCCGGCGCAGGCGGACAGCAACACCTGTCGATGGAAACCGTCAAGCACATGGCCGACGTGAACATCACCCATGTGCCCTACAAAGGCTTTGGCCAGGGCGTGAACGATGCGATGGCGGGCCATGTGCCATTGATCTTTGGCGGTATCACAGCGTCGCTGCAACTGACCAAAAGCGGCAAGCTCAAAGCGCTGGCGGTGACCAGTGCCAAACGATCGAAGGCCATGCCACTGGTGCCAGCCATTGCAGAGACCTTGCCTGGCTTTCGCATCGATGCTTGGTACGGCTTCCTAGGCCCTGCCGGCATGCCCAAGGAGTTGGTCAAGAAAATTCACGACGATGTGGCGTCGATCATCAAACGGCCTGATTTTCAAGCGCGTATCACTGCAGATGCAATGGAGCCTGTGGCCAACTCGCCTGAGGAATTTGCAACACAAATCAACGAAGACTTGAATGAATGGGCCAAATTGATCAAATCGGCCCAAATCAAATTGGATTGATTGACGTTTGATGCGCTGAATCAGTTGCTCGATTTTGCGCCTAGAAATGAACGAGCCACATCGACGATGCGAGTGGCGTCCGTTCCAGGGGGTAAAAATCCCACATATCGGCCATCCACGCCCATCACATAGATGAAGGCAGAGTGGTCGATCGTGTAGCGCAGCCAACCGCTGACGGGAACTTTTTCATGAAACACCCGATACGCGCGGGCCACGTGGCGGATGTCCGTCTCGCTGCCCGTGAGCCCGACGATTTGGGGGTGAAAGGACGGCACATAGGCCGACAACAGTTTGACCGTGTCGCGTTTGGGGTCGAGGGTGATAAAAATTGGCACCACCTCGCTGGCAGATGTCCCCAGTAGATGCATGGCTTGGCTGATTTGGTACAAATCCGTCGGACAAATGTCGGGGCATGTGGTGTAGCCGAAATAAACCAGCATGAGCTTGCCGCGAAAATCTGTGTCGCGGCGTACACGCCCTTGGTGATCGGTCAAACGAAAAGGCCCACCTACGGGCTCGCGGTTCCACATGACCGCATCCATCAGTTCCGCTGCTGAGCGTTTGGTGGGTGGTGGGTCTGCGGCGAAGGCCACCGTCATGGCCATTCCGCACAGAATGCACAACAGTGTGGGGGATGTGGTGCACACGCGCCGCCAGAGGCTCATGGCGACTGGCTTGACCATCTCAAGCGCCAAATGTGATGCGACTGCCCGTGGTGGTGACCAACACGTTGTCAGGCATTTGGTTGCGCGCTTCTTGGATGAAATTGAGCCCGCTGCAATGCATGGGGATCAGCACATCCGGTTTGAGCTTTTTGATCTCTGCGACCACGTCAACCAAGTAATCTTTCGGTGCAGGGCCTAGGTGGAACCCGCCCACAATGGCGTGAACCTTTTCAACCCCCGACACCTCTTGCGCTTGACGCACGGAATTGACAATGCCCACATGGCCGCAGGAGCTGATGACCACCAAACCTTTGCCCTTGATGTTGAAGCAAGTGGCATGTTCATGAAGGTGTTCGTCTGGCACCGTCTTGCCTGCCATATCGGCCGACAGGTATTGACCCACATCACAGCCCACACCGTTTTTCATGCCGAACTCTACATGTGTATTAGGCAACACGCGCTCCATGCTGCGGCGCTTGATTTGACCTGTGGTGAACGCATGGTTGACCAACACGGTGGGCTTGTCGGCAAGCACAGCACTGATGTTGCGGGCTGCCAATTCGCGGCGATCCAGCGTCCCGAAATCGCTGAACTGGCCAGGCGCACCATTGAGGCGGTGGCAAAAATTGTCTTCCCCACCCGCGTACAACTTGATGCCGGGTTGCAGCATGGCGCGGTATTTGTCTAAAAATCCCAGCAAACCTCCAAAGTGGTCATAGTGACCATGACTCACCACCAAGGCATCCAACTTGCGTGGATCGACGCCCAACAGCTCCATGTTGTTGAACAGCACGTTTTGGCTGTAACCATAGTCGAGCATGATGGTGCGTTGCTCTGCAGCGCGTTGAGACTCAAGCCACAGTGACAGGCCCCATTCGTTGTGCAGAGAGCGCCTGAAGTCCGCAGCCCTTGGAGGGGGTTGAATGGCTACGCCGTTGACTTTGTTAGGACGAAAAAACAAGTCGTAGCTGCTGTCAACCAACACCCGAATGCTCAGCTGATCAACGTCTGGCGCTTCGAGCACTGCGGCGCCCACTGACCCAGACTGCAAACCACCAGCGGCCACAGCCGCGGCCGTCGCGGTGCCTTTCAAAAATTGACGTCGATCCATGTACTTGTTCATGTGCGAAACCTCCTTTGAAAGCGGGTTGAATAGTCGCGAATTACATCACACACAGGCATTCATGAGGCCACCTCTTCAAGCCTCACTGTTTTGAGCATGATGGGTTTGACCAGTATCTTGTAGCTGTCCAGGTCGAAGTCGTGTTGCTTCAAGGTCGACAGCTTGCTTTGTCGACCTGCCTTGGAGCACCGGGCCCCCAAGTAGCACCAATTGTTTACTCGGTGTTTCTGAATCCAATCACCCGACTGTTCAATCAAGTCAACAGGGCCACTGAACGGCCAGACCTCCACCTGGGTGTCAACCAAGGCAGAGAAGAGTCGTTGATCGTGGGTGAGCCGATCCTCCTTGCCCACACATGCGCCAAGGCAGGTTTTGATCTGCAAGCCAAAGCACCCTCGCTTGGACGTCTTCTCTAAACCCAAAACCGACAGACACAGCATGTGCTGTTGCGCCAGTTCTTTCAACTTGGCATTCGCAGAATGCGCAGAAGAAAACAAACCATAAAGCTCTGGCGTAGCACCAAGGATGACGGATTTGCTGTCCACGATCACAGGCACGGCACCTGAAGCTGTTTGCATCAAACGGATGGAACACAGGGTTTTGACCCGACGCAAACGCTGATTGAAGAGTGGGTTGTGTTCTTTGATCATTCGCGACTCCAGCAGCAACGCGCCAATCTCCCCCGCTGTCTCGATGAAGTCGACCCGGCGTGTCTGGGCCATCATGCTGGCTTCATCGGGTGTCCTGAGGTGACTCAACACTCGACTACGAATGTCCACGCTCTTGCCGATGTACAAGGGCAATGTGCCCTCGCCTTTGAAGATGTAAACACCCGAAGTGCGCGGTAGCACGGCAAGATTGTCTGGTTCAATCTTGTGATCTGAAAAACTCATATTGACAAGGGACGTAACGATGGATGACATATTTGGTCACTGTATGCGCAAGACAAGTCACCTACTTGACTGATGTGGATCTACTGCACATGAATTGAATGTTTGTATCGGGTTTTTACTATGCGTGGCGATCGGGACGTGTGCTTTCATCGGTGCCACTTTGTTCGCAGATTGAAAGAAAGCTCACGCTATGAAATCTCAATTCACCCTCGCATGGATGGTCTGCTTGCCCTTGTTAGTGTCTGCACAAGTGGCACCGAGCCCCGCGGATTTGGTACCAGAAAAAATGCCATTTGATGTGCCATATGGCACACCCGTTTCTTTGGACAAAGCAGAAGCCATGTTGAACGCATCGGTGGCAGAAGCTAAAAAACGTAACTGGAAAATCAACTGTGCCGTGATGGATTCGGGCGGCCATTTGGTCTCTTTCAAACGGATGGATGGCGGACAAATTGCATCCATTGACATTGCACTGCACAAAGCCAGAACAGCGGTCAAATTTCGTCGCGATACCAAAATTCTGGAGCTAGCCATACAAAGCAATCCTTATGTCGCAACGCTGGATGATGTGATTGCTTCCCGTGGCGGCTTGCCTGTGATCGAAGGTGACAAATTGATTGGCGGCATCGGTTGTTCCGGTGGTACAGGATCACAAGATGAAGTGGTGGCTAAAGCAGGCTTGGCTGCATTACCTAAATAAAGCATGAAACGACGTCAATTACTTTCAGGCACGGCGACCTTATCTGGCGCGTTGTTGCTGAGCGATCAGGCTGGCGCTGCCACGGCAACACCCCAGAAAAAACTTCAGCCACTTACAGGCAAAACCCATTGGGCGGTGAAGCATGTAGCCAACACCGATGTGCGATTGTTCATGTGGCAAAAGCAAGCCGTGCTGGGCACTGGGCACAAGGCGCCTAAGGGCACCATTGTGTTTGTCCACGGTTCTTCGGTGTCTTCCACGCCAGTTTTCGATTTGCAAATTGCAGGTCGGCCAGAGTCCTCCATGATGGACTGGTTTGCGCGACTGGGTTACGACACGTGGTGCTTTGACTGCGAAGGGTATGGACGCTCAGACAAGTCGAGGCCTGTCAATGCCGACATTGCCTGCGGTGCAGACGACTTGGAGGTGGTGAGCGAATACATCATGAAAATCAATGGCGGCAAACCCTTGTTGACCTATGGATCCTCATCTGGCGCTTTACGCGCTGCACTGTTTGCCCAGCGTCATCCTGAACGGATTGCCCGATTGGCGCTCGATGCATTTGTCTGGACAGGCGAAGGCAGTCCAACCTTGGCAGAGCGTAAAAAACGTTTACCGGCCTATTTGGCCAACAACCGTCGGCCTATTGACCGAGACATGATTCGCAGCATCTTCACGCGCGACCATCCAGGCACCAGCGACTTGAGCATCGTGGAAGCATTTGCTGATGCGGTATTGGCTTTGGACTCGTCGGTGCCTACAGGCACCTACATCGACATGTCGGCCAATTTGCCCGTCTGCGACCCTGAAAAAATCAAAGTTCCCACCTTGATCATGCGGGGTCAATATGACGGAATCGCCAGTTTTCAAGATTTGGCGGCATTCTTTGAACGCTTGGTCAACCCAGACAAGCAGTTTGTGGTGATGCCCGGTATTGCACACACCAGCACACGGTCAAAAAACTATGCCTTGGTGTATCACTTGTTAGAGCGGTACTTTTCTCAACCACAGCCTGTTTATCAAGGCGTTTGAACTTCACGTCAGATGGGGCATATAAGTTTTACTTCGGTGTTCATTGCGGTTGTCGCGTTCTCCGCTAGCTTTGCATGCAATGCAAAGTCACCGGAAGACAACTACCGCGAAAAATGCAGTGTGTGTCACGATGGAGGCGCAGGACAGGCCCCTCGCCTCCAAGACAAATACACTTGGGCCAAGCGGGCATCGAATGGTCGCCAAGCTCTCTATCAAACTGCGATTGTTGGCAAACCCAACACAGCCATGGCGGCCAAAGGGGGATACACCGATTTGTCCGATCAAGAGGTTCGGGACATTGTGGATTTCATGCTGAAAGCATCTGGCAATACTGCTATCAAACTCCTGACAAAACAGACAAAACCCAGCTTGTCCATCGGGCCCTCTGACGCTGCCACTGTCAACTCAGAACCAAGTCACCGAGTAATTCCGCAAGGCGTCTTGTCAGATTTAGATCTCAGCAAAGTAGTGGCAGAAAAACTTCGTGTCAGCTTAGCCAATGCCAAAGCAAGCTTGGACGAATACGAGGGTGTTGTTACGGTGCGGGGGTTGGGTATAAAAGTACAAACTCACCAAGGCGTCACCACACTGACAGGAACTTTAAAAGAGACTGACCACATTGCTCAAGCGGAAACAATTGCTGGAAGTACAAAGGGTGTGCAAAAGGTGATCAACAAACTGATTGCTGCAAGTGTTTTTGAATGGGACTAATCCAAGGACTTGAACCATGAGGAAACTGGGTTTATCCACATTTTTCGTGTCAAAGATTGAGAGAGCTAATTTTTAACCACCGCGCAGCGGGATTTAATCAAGGAGACTGATATGGGATATTTGAGCGATGAAGAACTGTCAAAACTGGAACCAGCAGAAACGGCCCTGTTTCCTTCTCCCATCCCGGTTCAATGCGTATCGAGCGATGAGTTCATGCCATCGCCGCAAACTCCAAAACAAAAAGAGTATGAATTTCGTGTCAAGGAAATTGGCAATCGACTTTCCAAGCACCTAGGGCAAAGCCGACGTAAGTTTTTCAAAAGTTCATCAGGCATGGCAGCAGCCTTTCTTGCCATGAACCAGACCTATGGGCCAATTTTTGGTGTTTCCGAAGCCGAGGCCGCTACGCCTGAAATGGCCAACGAACGCTCTAAAAAATTGTCGGGGCAGTTCATCATGGACATGCACACCCACTTTTTGCGAGATGACACGCGCATTCAATCATTTTTGTTGCAGCGTCAAGCTGTTGGCAAAGCCGGCTGGAATCCAGCCATCAAGGTTGAGGAACAGACCATTGAGGACCTCAAATTTGCCAACTACATCAAAGAAATTTATTTAGACAGCGACACCAAGGTGGCATGCATCAGCGGCGCCCCCTCTGAAATTCCAGGGGATTGGTTTTTGACCAATGACATGAAAGTGAAATACCGTGCTGCCATCAATGGCATTGCTGGCAGCAAACGGGCCTTTGCTCATGCGATCTTTACCCCTGGTTATCCAGGGTGGATGGAAGACATCGATCGCGCCATCGAGGTACTCAAGCCAGACTCCATGAAGGGCTACACCATTGGCGACAACACCAACAAGCATTTGTCCAAGCATCCATGGTTGCTTGACGATGAAAAGTTGGTTTATCCAGCCTACGAAAAGTTTCAAAAAGCGGGTCTTAGAAATGTCTGTATTCACAAGGGACTCTTTCCTCCCTCGGTTGAAAAACAATTTCCACATCTGCTGAAATACTGTCGCGTAGACGATGTGGCCAAAGCCGCAAAAGATTGGCCGCAACTCAATTTCATCATCTACCACGGTGGTTACCGCTATGCAGGCGGAGGGCGTGCAGAAGACGCTTGGGATCAATATGAGCGCACCGGTCGAATTGATTGGATCACCGATTTGGCAGAGATCCCTGCCAAGTATGGGGTGAAGAACGTCTACGCTGACTTGGGCCAATTGTTCGCGCAAACTACAGTGGTCGAACCCCGATTGGCTGCTGTCATGCTGGGTCAATTGATCAAAGGCCTCGGCTTATCCAATGTGGTCTGGGGGACAGATGCCATTTGGACCGGTGCACCTCAATGGCAAATTGAAGCTCTGCGCCGTATTGAAATTCCCGAGGTGATTCAACGCAAGTATGGATACGCTCCTTTGGGTGCAGCGGATGGCCCGGTAAAGAACGCCATTTTTGGTGACAACAATGCGCGCATTTACAACTACAAACCTGAACAAAGAGCTGAGTTGATCAACGACAAGTTTGCATACAACAAAGCTATCTATGAAAAGCATGGCGAAGGCCGAACCAATTTGGCCTATGGGTACGTGAACACAAACGCATCATGACATCACAAGCATCCAACCGGCGGCAGTTTTTTACGGTGGGTGCAGGCTCTGCTTTGGCCCTGGCAAGCGTTTCGACGCATGCCAAGTCAAAGAGCCCTGCGCATGGAGTGGTTGGCACAGAACACTTTGTTTCACGCCAAGTTGGGGATGAAAAGATTCGTCTTTTTATCTGGCGCAAGCGCTTGCCGCGATTGTCAAAAAAAACACATAAGGGCACGATTTTGTTTGTTCATGGTTCGTCCATGGCGGGTACGCCTGTGTTCGATCTACAAGTGCTAGGCAAACCTCAATACTCAACCATGGATCATTTCGCAAGATTGGGCTTTGACACATGGTGTCTGGACAATGAAGGCTATGGCCGATCGAGTAAATCACGCAACATCAACTTTGACATCAGCAACGGTGCAGATGATTTAGCTGCCGTTACTCAATACATACTGGAGCAAACCGGTGAAACGCAATTAATGCTCTATGGTTTGTCCTCTGGTGCGCTGAAAGCCGCTTTGTTTGCAGAACGCTTTCCTGATCGAGTCAATCGAATAGCCTTGGATGCATTTGTTTGGACAGGTGAGGGAAGCCCAACTTTAGAAAATAGGCGCAAGCGTATTGGCGAATGGTCTGGGAAAAATCGACGTCCCATTGACCAAGCCATGATCCAAAGTATTTTCACCAGAGATCACCCTGGCACGGCCGATGCAGATGTGGTCAATGCTTTTGCAGATGCCATTCTCAAACTCGACAGCTCAGTTCCAACAGGCTCCTATGTCGACATGTCAATCAACCTGCCCGTGTGTCAACCTGAAAAGTTAAAGGCGCCAGTGATGATCATGCGCGGCCAATTTGATGGCATCGCCAGCTTCAAAGATTTGCTCAACTACTTCGAGAAACTGCCCAATCCAGACAAACGTTTTGTAGTCATGCCCGGAATCGCGCATTCCAGTTTGCACGAAAAAAATCTAGCCATCGTCTACAACGTTTTGGAAAGTTTTTTTCAAGAACCCTTGCCTGTGTATGTGGGGTAATTGAGTCAGCTGTCCCCTCAGCCAAAGAAATAGCCGACCTGTACAGGTTGGCTATTTCATTTGGGGTGCTGTTTATCTTGTCAGCGGCTCAGGTCGGAACTGAATATGGACTGCACGAGGCTTGACTGGATGGCGCCTCAGCTGGCCTTGGCACTCAGGAAGTCCATCAAACAAAATAAGCGCCGCCGTCAACCACCAAGGTTTGTCCGGTCATGAACCCTGAGTCAGGGCTCATCAAAAAGCTGACGGCCCCTTGAAGGTCACGGGGTAACTGATCGCGCTTCATCGCACGAGCGTTTTTGCCGATGTCTCTGAACTTCTCAACATGCTCTGTGTTGAGCATGATGCCCTCGCTCAATGTGAATCCGGGTGCCACAGCGTTGACGTTGATACCGCGGTCCCCCAGTTCGCGTGCCAGAGTTCTTGTCATGGCAATGACGGCACCTTTGCTGCACACATAGTGCGGCATTCCGGTGACGCCCTTGAGGGGGGATGTCGAAGCGATATTGACGATGGAGCCCCCGCCATTTGCGGCCAGTATCGGGGCAACTTTTTGAGTGGCGAGAAATGGGCCGTAGGTGTTCACTTCCATCACCTGCATCCATTCTTCACGCGTGACTTGTTCAAAGGATTGCATGTCCAAACTCGCAAACATGGCTGCGTTGTTGACCAAGCCGTGCAGGGCTTTGCCCGAACTGACGATGTCTTTGAGTAAGGCGTCCCAGTCGCTGGCGTGGGTCACATTGGCGCTGTAGCCCGCCGCAGAAAACCCCGCATGCTGGAGCGCTTGCGCCGACTGATTGGCACCCTGCGTGTCCACAATCGCGACGTGAAATCCGTCTTCGGCCAACCGTTGGGCAAATGCATTGCCGATTCCCCGGGCGCCGCCGGTGACGATCACCACATGGTCAGAGTTTTTAGTTTCAGAGTTCGATTGATTCATAAGAATTCCAATTTTCAATTAACACACATGACGATTGAAGCGCGCATTGAAATGCAGGTACATCCATCGTCTTTTATTTCTTAGCGCGTTTCTTAGCAGTTGTCGTGCCCACGTCCAGCGCCATAAAACCTGCTGAGGCAAACTTGACCATTTGATGCACCAACTCTTGCGGGTTTTGGTGATCAATCATGCCTTGGGTCAATTTAAGAACACTTTTGGCGCGTGGTCGCGAAGCTGTCAGCGCAGCACCGACTAAAAAATACAAACGCCAAACCAAGGTCGTGCGCGACACATTGGGCAAACACCGCTCTAGCAAGCGCAAGAATTGTTCATTCATGTCGTCATACAACTCCACAATGATTTGTTCAGACAGCTTGTCGTACTCTGCACTCAAGCTCAACGACAGGGACACCACGGGAGATGCGCTGGTCGACGATGCGGATAAGAACATGGGGGTGACCCATGCCCGAACCACATCTTCGACGGTCAATTTGGCTTTGCTTTCTAAAAGTGTGAACTGCGTCAACCGGGTTGCATTCAAGGGCTGGATGAAGGACTCAAGCACGCTTTTGAAAAGCCCTTCCTTGTCGCCAAAGTAATAGGAGATGAGCGCAGAGTTGGCGTTCGCCTCCTTTGCAATTTCACGAATTGAAACGCCAGCAAAACCCTTGCGGACAAATAGCGCTTTGGCGGCTTCCATCAAGCGGGTTTGGGTGTCGACCACCAGCGGCGGCGAACTGGGAGACTTTGAAATTGACTGTGTTTTTTTGGGCATGGATGCAAGCCTACAAGATACGCAGAGACAACCCTAGGGAATCCCCTCGCCCAAAGAGACTATCTCTGCGCGGTAAGACTGCTTATGATGGCATAAATTAATCGATGATTAAATTGGGACAGCGCTATGAAATTCGGAGTTTTTGACCAAAACGACATCTCGGGACGGCCTCTGCACATTCAATACGACGAGCGGTTGGAATTGACACAGATGTATGACGAGGCAGGCTTTCATTGCTACCACCTGAGTGAACACCACGCAACAACGCTGAGCATGGGGCCTTCGCAAAGCGTTTTTTTATCGGCCGTGGCGCAAAGAACTCACCAGATGAGGCTGTGCCCTTTGGTGTATCTGTTGCCCATCCACCATCCAGTGCGCTTGGCCGAAGAAATTTGCATGCTGGACCATCTCTCCAAGGGGCGTTTTGAGTTTGGTGTAGGGCGTGGTGCGAACCCTCACGAACTGGAAGCACTTGGATTTGACAGAGCCGTTGTGGGAGACATGTATGCCGAGTCCTATGAGATATTGATGAAATATTTTTCGTCAGAAGTTCTTGACCATCAAGGTAAGTTTTGGAACATCCACAACCTGCCTGTGACAGTCAAACCCTATCAAACACCACATCCCAAAATTTGGTATGCCGTGGGATCAGCGGATGCGACCGTGTGGCCCGCGCATCACAACGTGAACATCATCTGCGGGGGCCCTGAGGGCAAGGTGCGCGACATCAGTGAGCGCTATCGCCTTGAAGCTGCGGCGCACCGCCCTTCAAGCACAGATGAAGCCTTGATTGGCATTTGGCGCTATGTGGTGGTCGCCGAAACCGATGAAGCCGCCATGCACATTGCCGAGAGTGCCTGGCCTTCTTTTTATGAGAGCTTTTACAAACTCTGGCGGGTGCACGGCACAGAACCCGAACGCGTCAAATTAAGCCCCACTTATGCAGGTATGGTCGCCAGCGGACATGCCGTGGCGGGGTCACCCCACACCGTGGCACGTGCACTGAGTCAAAAGGCCCAAGACGGCAAACTCAATTACTTGGTGAGCCAGTTCATGTTTGGCGACATGCCCCATGCGCATGCCAAACGCTCTGTCGAACTGTTTTCGAAAGATGTCATGCCTGCGATTCAGGCCGCGTCCAAGACTTGGCCCTGACCATCAAGCCGAACGGCCCAGCACCCATCGGGGCACCAGACACTGAAGGATGTTTCAACATCCTTCAGTTTTTTCACATGGCTCAGTGAGGAACGTTCAAAAACTTCCACACTTTCTTGTCGATGTCTGCCGCCAACACTGTCGTGGGAATGTGTCCATCGCCCGTGTCACGCATGGTGTATTTGTAGGCACCGGTAAAGGCTTTGAGTTTCAGAAACTCGTTTTTGATGGACTCGCGCGCCTTTTTGGGATCGGTGTTGCCGTCAATGCCTGCACGGCGCATGATGTCTGCATAGAGCAACACACCGTCATACCCAATGGCCCAGTTGGCGACGTTGAAGGGCACACCAATGGAAGCATCCGCGCGTTGAAGTGCGCGTTTGGCCATGCTGGAATAGACCGCTTGATCGCTGTGTCCAGCTGGTCCAGATTCGTTGGTTGAAAAGCCAATGACGTGCCAGTTGCGACCGTTTTCACCGACGATGTTGATGAAGGGCCCCGACCACAAGATGCTGGTGTTGAGCACAGGCACCTTCACCCCTTGGACCGTCAAGTCTTTGGCCAACAGGGTGGCTTGCGCTGGAAATGCGGCCGCCAAAATCGCATCTGGATTGCTGCTCTTGATCTGAATCGCTGCGGCAGACAAGTCGGTCGCGCGTGATGAAAACTCCACCACTTCCACAACCTCGAGGCCCATTTGTTTGGCCAACGTGGCGTAAGCGTCGGCACTGGCTTTGCTGGATGCTTCACGAACGTCTGCAACGATGACGACTTTCTTCACTTTGGGATAAGCCTTCAGAAAATCTTTCATGCCTTCTGGCATCAGGGTGTCATCAGGCGGCTGCAAACGGATGGTCCAAGGCTTGATCGTGATGCCTGGTTTCACGGCGTTGACGCTGATCGCCGGCATGTTCAATTGGTTGGCCAGAGGGCTGACGGTTTCCCATTGGGTCCCCGTCATGGGGCCGACAACACCAAAGTGCCCTTCGCTGACGAATTTACGAAACAGCAAAACGGCTTGGCCTGGGTCGGTTTGTGAATCTCCCACATCCACTTGCAACTGGCTGCCATTGATGCCGCCCTTGGCATTGATGTCTTCGACCGCCAATTTCACGACGAGATCTTGCGACTTGCCATAGCTGCCCAATGGCCCCGTCAAGGGCGTGATCAGGCCGATTTTGATGGGCGGCTTTTGCTGCGCCATGACAGATGAAGCGGCCAGTGTGAGCGCGACACTTGAAATGGCAATGGAAAGCAATTTTCTTTTGGTGGTGAACATCATGGGTCTCCTGGTTGTGGTGAGTTAGAAAAATAAATCCATCATGTGTGAGCTCGAAACGCATCGGCCAGTTCTAGGCCCTGCAAAATTTGCTGATGCCGTTGCTCAATCACAGATCGCATCGCACTGTCTGTGAAGATAAAAAATTCGTCGTTTTCAAGCGCCGCCCATATGCGTCGGGCCACAAACTCGGGGGTGACACCCGCCGTGCTCAAGGCTTGCGCCAAAAAGGCCTGCTCAGGACGCTGTGTGGGCCCACCCAGTCTTGTCGGCCGACTGCTGGCACTGCCAAAGTCACTGGCGACAGCACCTGGACACAAGACAGACACTTTCACAGCGGTGTCAGCCAGCTCATTGCGCAAGCCCTCAGACATGGCGACCACCGCATATTTGGTCATGGAATAAGCACCGGTCAACCAATTGGGGTTGACTTGCAATCCACCAATAGAAGCCGTGTTGATGAAGTGCGCGACTTGACCATGTCGGCGCAGCCGAGGAAGGATGTGTGCAATGGCATGGACCACGCTCTTGATGTTCACATCGATGACCCACTGCCAATCTTTCAAATCCATCTTCTCCATCGGCACGCCGTGCATGGCAACACCGGCATTGTTGAAAGACACATGGATATCGCCAAATCTTTTTTCTGAAAAATCAGCCAAGGCTTTCACAGAATCGGCATCCGACACATCGGTCAGGCAAGCCTCAACGCTGAGCCCCTCGTCTTGGAGCTGACGAAGGCATTGCGCCAGAGGTTGAGCTTGAATGTCTGCCAGCACCACATTCATACCTTGACGTGCAAGCAGCTTGGCGGTGGCGGCACCAATGCCAGATGCAGCACCCGTCACGATGGCGGTTTTTTGAGCCCAATGGGTTGTCATAAAAGCAAATCCGTTCAATCTCAAAGTGCCAAAACACCACCATCGACGGGTATCAAAGCCCCGGTGATGTAGCTGCTGGCGTCAGAAGCCAATAAAAGTGTGATGCCATGAAGCTCACTGGCACGCCCTAAGCGTCCTAATGGAATTTTCGATTGCAAGCGCAAGGCCGTCGCATCATCGTGCAAGCGCCCTCCAGCAATATTGGTTTTGATGAAACCTGGCGCAATGGCGTTGACACGAACACCGTAGGGAGCAAGTTCAAGTGCCGTCTGGCGCATCAACTGAATCACCGCAGATTTCACCGTGGCGTAGGCGTAAGAGACAAAGGGCTCGGCCTTCACCCCGGCGATGGAGGCCGTCAACACCAAACTGCCGTGCTTTTGCAGTTTCATCACAGCAGCCGCACTTTGCAAGCTTGCCACGACGCCGTGTAAGTTGATTTGAAAAACACGCTCCCAGTCTTGGGGAGACTGCGCTTCAATGCCGCCTGTGACAGCGCCTGCCTCGGTCCCAAAACCAGGCCCTCCGCTGATGCCTGCATTGGCAAACAAGCCGTCCAAGCCCTGCCTGTTGTCGACAAACTCGGCCACCTGCGCTTTCAACGCAGGGGCATTGGAAACATCGATGACCTGGCTTTGGACACGACCACCTGTCGCGGACAAACGTTCATGCACACGCTTCAAAGCTTGTGCGTCGCTGTCGATCAACAGCACATGGGCGCCATTGGCACTGAGAACCTCTGACATCGCCTCACCCAATCCACTGGCAGCACCCGTCACGACAAACGATTTGCCAGCAACGTCAAAGACACTTTGAGCGCTCAACAATGGCTTGGCTGCGACTGGGTTCATACCGTTTGGCCCATGTAACTGGCCATGACGCGGGGGTCAACCAACAAGTCCTGTGCACTGCCCTGCAAGGTAAATTCACCATGCGTCAGCACCATGCCTCGGTGTGACAACTCCAAGGCTCTCTTGACGTTTTGCTCGACCAGCAAAATGGCCACGCCAGCATCGCGCAACTCTGCCAAGGCACGGAAGACCTCTTTGGTGATCAAGGGTGAAAGCCCCATGGAAGGTTCATCAATCAGCAACAACTGGGGCCGATTGATGATGGCGCGCGCCACCGACAGCATTTGTTGCTCTCCCCCAGACAGGTTGCCTGCCCATTGGTCGGCGCGCTCTTTCAAGCGCGGAAAGCGGCGATAGACCTTCTCTAGCGCTTGTTCAAATGGTTCTGAACAGGGCCTGATCTCCCAAGCCAGCCGGAGGTTGTCTTTGACCATCAGCGTCTGCAAGGTTCCGCGCCCTTCAGGCACATGCAACATGCCCAGTTGGGCCAATTGGTGGGTGGGCGTTTTAGAGATGTCATGCCCGAGAAAAGTGGCCGTCCCAGAAGATATGGGCAAGATGCCTGAAATGGCTCGCATCAAACTTGTCTTGCCTGCGCCGTTGGCACCAACAACCGCGAGCGTCTGGCCCTCTTTCACTTCCAGCGAGACCCCACGCAATGCGCGAATCGGGCCATAGCTCGCTGATAAGTTTTGTACCGATAAAAGGACTTTTTTCATACAGATGCCTCTTCAGGTTCAATCCCCAAATAAGCACGAAGAACTTCTGGATGGTTGAGCACAACTTCTGCATCACCTTGTGCAATCTTTTTACCGTAATCCATGGCAAGGATACGGTCAGACAATTGACGGATCAAATTCATGTCGTGCTCAATCAGCATGATGGCGCCCACACTGGATCTGATTTTTTGCACGTCATGGATGAGTTGCTGAGTTTCAGATTCGTTCATGCCTGCAGCAGGCTCATCCAGCAGCAGCAGCTTTGGATTACCAGCCAAGGCGCGTGCAATTTCTAGACGACGCGCATCGCCATAAGACAGCGAGGCGGCGGACTGGTTCGCTTTGTCATCCAATTGAAGCAAGGTCAGCCAGTGCATGGCAGCCTCCATCGCCACTTTGCGGTGACGCCCTGCCCAAAGCGAGCGAAGCGGGTGCTCAGCAAAAGCCTTGGAAGCCACCAGCACATTCTCAAGAACACTCATCCGTTTGAACAAGCGAATGTTTTGAAAAGTTCGTCCTATGCCAAGGCGTCCAATCTGATGCATGGGCAAATGCGTGATGTCTTCATCGCCGAGCTTGATGGACCCGGAAGTGGCGCGATAAAACCCCGTGATGGTGTTGATGAGCGCAGTTTTACCGGCTCCGTTAGGACCGATGATGCCCAGTATTTCGCCAGGCAGCACCTCAAGATCGATGCCATCCAAGGCTTTGACGCCACCGAAATGCTTGTTCAATGCAGAGACCGTCAGAATTGGCTCATGCGCGTGTGAACTCAAAGTGGACGGGTTCATGCTTGAAGCCCTCTTGTTTTGAATCGTGTCGTCAATGTCCTGAATGACAACAGGCCTTGTGGTCTGAACAGCAACATCACCAAAATTGCCAAGCCAAAGACAGAGGGACGCCAGTCAGCCAGAACGCGAAAGTATTCAGGCAGCAGCGTCATGACAGCAGCACCAAGCAAAGGCCCCCATAAGTTGTTGGCACCGCCTAGAACAACGTAGAGCACCACATAGATGGACAACAAGACATCGAAACTTTCTGGGCGAACAAAGTTCATGTAATGCCCGTACAAAGAACCAGCCACCGCAGCAATCACAGCACCCGCAGAAAAACCCATCAAACGCACGGCCGTCACATTGATGCCCAAGGAGGCCGCCACACGGTCATCCTCACGCACGGCGTCACACACCCGCTGCAAAGGGCTGTAAGACAAGGCAACCAGCAAAGCGCCCACAATGGCCAATGCAACCAATACGCTGCTGAGATCAGCGCCGACCATTCCACCAAAACCTGCCACACCACCGACATACTTCACGTTCTCGATCACGACACGAACGCAAAAGGTAATCCCGAGTGTGACCAGGATGAGGTAGATGCCACGCTGTCGAAGTGCTGGATAGCCCAAGACAGCAGCGATTAACGCTGCCGCAACAGCAGCCACCAGCGTCGCGGGGAGCAAGGGCCAGCCAAACTTCACCGTCAGAATTCCTGCGCCATAGCAACCAATGGCCATGAAGGCCCCTTGCGCAAACGACAAGCTACCGGTCAACAAGACCGTGTACACACTCCAAGCAAGCAACACATTGATGCCGGCAAAAAACAAATGGTCTTCGATCATGCTCTTTGCTCCTGGCTATGAACACCGCCACTGAACAAGCCGCCGGGCCTGAACGTCAACACCGCGATCATGGCCACCCAGACAGTGATTTCAACCAAACGGCCGTAGCCAAAGACATACATCAGTGACTCCAAAACCCCAACCAGTAACCCACCAATGACCGCGCCACGCAGATCACCCAAGCCACCAATGGCCATGATCGCGAGTGCTTTGAGACCAAACGTCAAGCCAATGTCTGAGCTGGCTGCGCCGCCGCGCAAGGCCAGCAGCAATCCGGCTTCTGCGGCCAAGGCCGAGGAGATGAAGAAAACGGTTTGCGTGACACGGCGCACATGAATACCCAGCAAGGAGGCCGACACACTGGACTCGGCCAAGGCGCGAATTTGTCGCCCCATGCGCGTGCTGTGCAACAGCAGCTGCAAAGTCACCATCAGAAAAATCGTGATGGCCAGAATCAAAAACTGAAGATTGAGGACTTGCACGCCCAGTATCAATGTGCTGCCTGTCAGCCATCCATCGGGCGGGGTGATGGGCACTGGCTCTGTGCCCCACCACTTGTGAACCAAATCTGTCATGACCAAACCCAGCGCCATCGAGCCTAGGGCCGCAGTGATCTTCGCGTCTGCCGACTGGAATCGACGAAACGCAACAAATTCTGTGAAAACGCCCAGCACGCCGCCCATGAGAAAGGCCATCACAAATGCCCATGGCAGAGGCAAATGCGAGATTGACATCAAGCCAATGAAACCTCCAAACATGAAGACTTCAGGGTGGGCGAAGTTCAACTTATCGAGCACACCAATCACGAGTGAAAAACCAATGGCAACCAGCGCATACATCGCGCCGCTGACAATTCCGTTGATGATTTGTCCTGCCAGCATGCCTATCTCCTTGACTGCAAGAACCGAAGCGATGAAGCCACGAATTCGTCGGGTTTTTCCATCTGCGGCAGGTGACCGCACTGCTTAAAAGTCACCAATTCCGCATGGCCGATCATTTGTTGAAATGCATGGGCATAAGCCACGGGCATGACCTTGTCTTGTTCCCCCCAAGCGAGCTGAACAGGGCATTTGATTCTGTGCAACCACTTGTGAAGCATCGGGTCATGCAACCTCGGCTCAAAGGCGAGGCACTCGATGGTCTTTCTGTTTTTCTGAGCAGTCGTGGGTGCCAGGGGATGAGAGATGGCAAATTCGACCATCGCGTCATCTACAAAGGTATTGCGAGCAGCTGTCTCAGCGTCCCACTGAAAAATATCTCCCGGCGGTGAATCTGCCAATCGAATGCCCGCGCTGCCGATCAACACCATGGATGTAAACCGCTGAGGTTCGCGTACAGCCATTTCCAGAGCCAACCAGCCGCCCAATGAGCTGCCGATCACATGCACATGGGGCAAGTTCAACTGCGTCAGAAGGTCGCTGTAGAAGTAAGCCAAGTCATGGATGTTTTCTAACCACTGCGGCGAATCAGACTCACCAAAACCCGGATGCTCGGGCACCAAAACATCGAAGTGAGGCGTGAATTTTTCAAGGAAGCCAGGTACCTTGGGAACGCCATTGGCGCCATGCAGGTACAGCAAGGTTGGCCCGGCACCCGCACGTCTTAAGCGCACTTTGCATTGATGGACCCAGATGAAATTTTCTTCAAACACAGGCAACTCCACAACACATCAAATATTTAGACGAAGACTTTGCAACGCCGTGGTTGCGGGCTATATTGCGTGTACTGATGCTGAGTTTGTTTAAAACTTGTTGTCCATCCATGCCAATGACCCCATGACCAAAGCCAAGAAATCCAAAGATCAAATTCAAGAAATGCCTGGTCATCTGTTTCGCAGACTGCACCAAATTGCTGTTGCCAAATTTGCGCTGGAGACAGATGCGCACAAAATCACCCCCGTTCAGTGGGCTATCCTGCAAGCGACACATGACAACCCGGGCTTGGACCAAAGCACCTTGGCAAGGCAAATCGCGCTGGACACTTCCACCATTGCAGGAGTGATTGACAGACTTGAAGCGCGTGGCGTGATCGAACGCAGAGCCTCGGCCGACGACCGACGGGTTCGCATTTTGTTTTTGACCCAGGCTGGAGAGGACCTGTGGTTGTCTGTCACGCCCACGGTTGAAAAAATGCAAAAGTGGTTGCTCGCACCTCTGTCCAAGACTGAACAACTTCATTTCATGGAGTCCATGCAAAAACTGGTTTCGAGAGAATGAAAAACTATCCTCATACAGATTCCTTTGAGCGAATCGACAACCAGTTTTCATGCGAGAGAAAAAACGTACGCATGCACAATTTATCCATACGTACAACAGACACTTGACTATACACAGTGATCACAAAATTAGACTCCTATCGTTTCCCCTAGCGCCATGAAATTCAAGCCTCTCTGAGCGATCAAAGGTATTCGTAATCCTCGGTGTTCAAACTCGCTGTCAAGTTCCA
Organism: Comamonadaceae bacterium; assembly: GCA_947381325.1. Lineage (GTDB taxonomy): Bacteria > Pseudomonadota > Gammaproteobacteria > Burkholderiales > Burkholderiaceae_C > Limnohabitans. The sequence continues at coordinate 920 of CANCUP010000031.1, read as the reverse complement.
ATACGCCAACAAATTGAATGGCCAGGTCTGAGATGCGCGCCCTGCACTGTTTTTATACCAACTGGTTGTTTTCACGACACCCCAAGCCTTGGTTAAATTCCCTGCATCGATTACTTCGTTGTACTTGAGGAATGGCTCCACTTTGCAATCCATCGCTGCATGTTGATGTTTGAGCAAATGACCCATGGCACGCATGGCGTATTCCACCGCGCATTCCGCCGAGAAGATCGCGCTTCCATTGACCACCACGCCCGTGTTGGGACCACCGGTCATGAATAGATTTGGAAAACCTGGAACCGTGATGCCGATGTAGGCACGGCAATCGCCTTGCCACCACGCATGCAAATCTTTGCCATGTCGACCCAGCACCTGCATGGGGTAAAGATAGTCAGAGGTTTTGAAGCCTGTGGCGTAGACGATGACGTCGACGTTGTGGACTTGTCCGTCAGCAGTTTGGATGCCGGTGTTCGAAATGTGCTCGATGGGGTCTGTGATCAGCGAGACATGCGGTTGCTTGAGCGTGTTGGCCCACACACCGTTGTCGCGCAGCATGCGCTTGCCGCCTGGCGCGTAATTTGGAACGACTTTCGCCAACAAATCGGGGCGATCACCAAACTGCGTGTTCAGGTGCGCAATGCACTCTTGTCTCAAGGTTTCGTTGGCGCGCCCCACTGAGACAGGGTGGACCCAGTCTGGCTCGACCTCCACCAACGGCAAGCGTCCTTCGCTGGCAATCCAAAACTGCCAAAACCTGAACCACCGGCCATAGTAGGGCACGTGTTGGAGTAACCACGTCATCCCTGGCTTGATGTCGTGGTGGTAGGTTGGCGTTGGCAACATCCAGGGCGGATTGCGCTGAAAGACTTTCAACTCAGCGACCTCTCCAACGATAGAAGGTACGATTTGATAGGCGCTGGCTC
>CANCUP010000030.1 GCA_947381325.1 Comamonadaceae bacterium | reverse complement strand
AAATCGCGAAGTCAAAAAAAAATCACCCTGAACTTTCGAACAGGGTGATTTCACTTGTATTTTGGTGGGACCAGCGGGGGTCGAACCCACGACAAACGGATTAAAAGTCCGCTGCTCTACCAACTGAGCTATGGTCCCAATCGTCTTGCATTTGAATGTTTCAACTGCATCGCGAAGCCTCAGATTATAGCGCTATTTTGAACGTTTTGCCAGTGCACCTGAAGAAATTTGATCCAGCACCCAGCCGGCAGCGCATTGTCCAAATGTGGCGGTGACACTGACCACGGAACCATAGCCATGGCAGTTCAAACTGCCATCGCCTTCGACCGCACAACTGGCATCGGGAGGCGCAACGGATTCACGACTGAACACACAGGCCAGTCCTATCTTTTTGGCGTCTCGTGCAGCCCCAAACTCGCGTCGCAAGCGGTAGCGCAACTGCGCCAACAAAGGATCATGGGTGGTAAAGGCGATGTCATCGATGTCTACCTTATGTGCCAAACGCTTGCCACCCGCGGCACCCACACTGATGAACAAAGCATGGTGTTGCAAAGCCCAAGCGGCCATGGCTGTTTTGGCTTTGACTTGGTCGCAGGCATCGATGACAGCATCGACGGGTCCGTTCAAGATACTTGGCCAATTGCTTGGCGCCACAAACTCTTCAATGCATGTCACTTGACAGTTGGGATGGATGTGGGCGATGCGCTCTCGCATGGCCTGCACTTTAGGCTGACCCACTGTGGTGTCTAGGGCATGGATTTGTCGGTTGATGTTCGACTCGGAGACATGGTCAAGGTCGATCAGCGTCAGGTGTGCCACACCGCTTCGAGCCAGAGCTTCTGCCGCCCATGACCCCACACCGCCGAGCCCCACCACGGCCACATGCGCCTGGCGAATCTTGGCCGCGCCGCTGACCCCATACAGACGATCCAGTCCGCCAAAGCGGCGTGCCAAATCTGCATCGTCGATCACGTCAGGCTGCGCTCCAAACGCGCCACTTGGTGCCGAATGGACATCACCGCCCCCAAAACAATGGCAGCAACTGCCACACATGAGTTCAAACTGAGTGTGGAAATACCACTCAAACCTTGGCCAAAGGTACAGCCCATGGCGGTGACACCGCCAACGCCCATCAACACGGCCCCGATCAAGTGCTGCGACAAATCATCCACGCCAGCAAAACCTTCCCAGCGGAAAGTTTTTTGCTGGACGGCAGAAATAGCCGACCCCACGATGACGCCTGCGACTGACACAACACCAGTGGTCAACAACTTGGACTTGTCGCTGTAGAACATGAGCCAATCCAGTGTGTGTGCAACAGGCGCCACAAAACTCATGGCTTCGATGCGGCCCGAATTGGTGCCCAAATACACAGGCTCGAGGGTTTCTGGATGCTCAGCGACAAAACCAACATGACCACTGACCCACCACATCAGCACAATCAAACCACCGATGCCTAGGCTGGCCATCAAATTTTCAAAAGTCCAAAAATCTGCATGACGCAGGACCCACAGCATGAGCATGGCACCCAGGGCGTAGCCTGTCCAGATGTTCATCAATTCGTTGGGGATGCCCGTGATGCTAGCAATCAAGGTGCCCAGGTCTGCGCTGCCCGGCAGGCTGAAAGACATCGCGTCGACTGTGTTGACGCGCAACACGGCAGTGATGCCTTTGAGCGTGGCAAAAGCGCTCAGGCCCAAGACCAGAAAAACGACCAAGGATTTGAGGTTGCCTGCGCCAATACGCACCAAAGTTTTGTTGCCACAGCCTGAAGCCATGACCATGCCGTAGCCAAACATCCAACCACCCAAGGCACAGGACAACCACAAGAAACGGTTGCCGGCATAGAGTGTTTTACTGGCGTCAATCAGGTCGAGGTGAGACAGTGAAGCGAAACCGATCATGGCCACGCCAACGGCTAAAACCCATTGACGCGCACGGGTCCAGTCGCCCATGTTGAGCACATCCGCGATGGCACCCATGGTGCAAAAGTGGGTACGCTGGCTGACGATGCCAACGGCCACAGCGATCAAGAAAAAAGCCCCCAAGACCTGTTGGGTGAGCGCGGTCACTTCATTCATTTGAGCCTCGCCAGGCGTTCACGCGCAGCGCTCGCGGCCTCAGATTGGGGGTAGGTTTTCATCACATCCTCCAGAGTTTTACGGGCTGCTTTGAGGTCTTTCAACTCGAGCTGACAGTTGGCGATTGACAGCAACGTTTCTGGCGCGCGTGGGTGATCGGCAGATTTACTCAGGAGCAAATTGAAATGCCGGATCGCTTCTTTGTAGTCGCGGTTCGCATATTGGGCGTTGCCTAACCAAAACAAAGCGATTGCACTGTAGCCACTGCTGGGATAACGCCGGATGAAATCGGTGAACGAGGAGCTGGCAGCCACAAACTCGCCCTTGCGAAATAGAGCCAGTGAGTCTTCAAATGATCTGATCTCAGAGGGTTCCGCCAAAAACTCAATGCCATCGACTTGGACTTTGATCGGCTCAAACTTGCGCAAACGCTCCTCAACGGCTTGGGATGCAGATTTTGCAGCGTCTTGTTGTTGGCGGAGTTCTTGAGAAAGCTGCTCTTTCTCACCGCGCAAACGCGCGATCTCGGTGTTGAGTGCTTCAAACTGATTTTGCTGCTCAAGCAAGCTGCGTTGGATTTGCTGGATCTCGCCGCTTTGAATCTCAAATTTTTGGCGCAAATCCAAAATCGCTCGGCGAGCCTGGTCATCTTCAAACAGGGCTGCTTGCGCAACAGGGATTGCCAAACACGCCAAGAAGCCAACGAAGGCTTGACGCTTGAAATTGAAATGGAATGTCATCGGTAGCTGATCTCAGCGCGGCGGTTTTTGGCAAAAGAAGAATCGTCCATGCCCGTCGCTGCAGGCTTTTCCTTGCCAAAGCTCACCGCTTCAATTTGGTTGTCAGACACACCGAGCAACGAAAGCGCACGTCTGACAGCTTCGGCGCGTTTTTGTCCCAAGGCCAAGTTGTACTCACGACCACCGCGCTCATCTGTGTGTCCTTCAAGCGCTGCTTTACGGTTTTTATCGGCTCGCAAGAAACGCGCATGGGCATCGAGCATGGCTTGAAATTCGGGCTTGATGCTGAAGCTGTCGTAATCAAAGTAAACAACGCTTTCAACACCAACGGGGCCTGCTTTGACACCGCCGCCAACCCCAGCTAATCCACGCGCATCGAGACCCGCCACGGCAGCGCCGCCGGGTGTTGAGCCCGAGCCAGAGCGCTCATCGACAGGAACTTCGTCGAGCTTGACGCCTGAGGCGCAACCCGACAAGAAAGCAGCAAGGGCAATCAGCAAGAGAAATTTATTCATGGTGTTTAAAAGTAGTGATTGAAGAGTTAGGGTTGAGTTTTGGTGTAAGGGCCCCAGTGCGGCTCGCGCAAATCGCCGCCTTGGCCAGACAAACGCGCCTTGATGCGTCCATCCAAAGTCGTCGTCATCAAGGCCTCACGACCGCTTTGTTGCGTGGCATACACCAACAAGCGACTGTTGGGGGCAAAGCTGGGTCGCTCATCGGCGCTGGTGTCGGTGATCGCCGACGTGTTGCCACTGCTCAAGTCCATCACATGCAACTTGAAAGCCCCTCCAATGCGGGAAACATAAGCCAGCCAGCGACCATCGGCACTCAGGGCAGGTGAAATGTTGTAGCTGCCACTGAAGGTCACCCGGTTGGCAGGGCCTCCCATGGCTGGCATGCGGTAAATCTGTGGCGATCCGCCACGGTCACTGACAAAATAAACCGCACTGCCATCGGAGGAAAACACAGGCTCAGTGTCAATGCCAGCAGACTGGGTGAGCCGACGCGCCTCGCCACCTTGGCTATCGATCAGAAACAGTTGCGACCCGCCATCTCGACTCAGGGTGACAGCCAAAGTTCGCCCATCGGGTGACCAGGTTGGCGCACTGTTGGAGCCACGAAAGTTCGCCACCACGCGTCTTTTGCCTGTCGCCACATCGTGCACATAGATCACAGGCTTGCGAGACTCGAACGACACATAGGCCAGTTGGGTCCCCGTCGGCGACCAGCTGGGTGAAATGATGGGCTCGGGGCTGGCCAATGCCGATTGGGCGTTTTCGCCATCCGAGTCTGCGACCCACAGGTTGTAGCGTGTGCCGGCTTTGGTGACATAGGTGATGCGCGTCGAAAAAACCCCACGCTCACCGGTGAGTTTTTCATAGACAAAATCCGAAATCCGGTGCGAGGCCAAACGCAGGTCGCCGGCAACAACCACATAACTCATCGCGCCCAAATCTTGTCCACGGACAACGTCCCATAGACGCAAACGCACATCGAAGCGACCATCGGCCATTTTGCTGATGCTGCCGGTCAACAGCGCATCAGCACCTAATTGACGCATACCAGCGAGGTCCGGGCGTTCGGTCTCATCCATGGTTTTACCGGCCACGAGGCCACGAAACTGACCACTGCGCTCTAAATCGGCTTGGACAATGCCTGAGATTTTTTGGGGGGATGACTCTTCACCTCTGAACGGACCCAAAGCGATCGGAACTTGCGTCAAGCCGACACCCGACACCTCGACGCGAAATTGCGCGTTGGCAGAGAAGCTCAAGATGGCAAGCAACAGCCATGCAAAAAATGCTGACCCAACTTTACGTCGTGAAAAGATCATGGTTGAATTTTGGCGCCGTTTGAAGACGCGAGATGGAGACAGGCTGTGATTTTAATGTATAGATGACTGGCGATAATGGGGCAATCACCCACCTCCTTGACAATGCCCATGAGCCTAGATGTAACGTCCCTTGAGTCGACCTCTTTATGGAAGAGACTGCGGCGCGTTGCACCTTGGTTTTCTGGCCATCCTGGCACCTTGCTGCTTGGAATATTGGGTATTTTTGTGGGGGCCGCCACCGAGCCAGCCATCCCGGCCTTGATGAAACCTTTGCTGGATAAGGGATTTCAGGAGGGCAGCTTTGCCTTGTGGCAAATTCCGGTGGTGTTGCTGTTGCTGTTTGCCGTGCGTGGGGCCGCAGGATTTATTGCCGCATATTGTCTGGCGCGTGTGACCAATGCATCGATGGAGCGCATTCGACAACGCCTGTTTGAAAAGCTCCTCCATGCAGATCCCCTGTTGTTCCAAAGTCAACACGCCAGTGGGTTAACCAACACCATGGTCTATGAGGTCAACAATGGCGCGTCTTTGTTGGTTTCCACCTTGCTCTCTTTTGCCAAAGATTTGGTAACGCTGGTGGCACTGATGGCTTATTTGTTGTTTTTGAACTGGAAGCTCACGCTGATTGTGTTTGCCATCGTGCCACCCGTGGCTTGGATCGTCAAACACCTGTCACACCGCTTGGACCGTGTCACCCGAGCCGGACAAGATGCGACCGAAGAATTGGCCTATGTGGTGGAGGAAAACGTGCTGGCGTATCGAATGGTTCGTCTGCACAACGCGCAAGGCGCTCAAGCGCAAAAATTTGCCAACCTCAATTTGAAATTGCGGCAATTGGCCTTGAAAGGCGTGGTGGCCAACTCGGTCATGACGCCGTTGATTCAGATGTTGGCCGCCTTGGCCTTGTCAGCCGTGATCAGTGTGGCCTTGTGGCAAAGCACTGGTCAAAATGCCGATCATGGGGTGACGGTGGGCAGTTTTGCTTCGTTCATCACGGGCATGCTGATGTTGGTTTCACCCATCAAACATTTGTCAGAGGTCACCGGCATGCTCACACGCGGGATCACGGCCCTCGAGCGTGGACTGGAACTCTTGCACAAGACGCCTGACGAGTCACAAGGCTCGTACCGCAGCGACAAGATCAGGGGCCAAATTCAGTTTGAAAATGTGAGTTTGCAGTACCCCACAGGGGCCCATCCTGCGCTCGATGGTGTGAGCCTGACCATCCAACCAGGACAAACCGTGGCTTTGGTAGGTGCCTCTGGCTCGGGGAAAACCACGCTGGCCAATTTGCTACCGAAGTTTTTAGAACCTTCGTCAGGGCGCGTCTGTCTGGATGGGGTCGCCTTACAAGATTGGTGTTTGGAGAGTTTGCGCGCGCACATGGCTTTTGTGAGCCAAGATGTCGTGATGTTCAACGACACGGTTGCCAACAACATCGCACTTGGATCTGAGGTAGACACCCGTCGAGTTTGGCAGGCCTTGGAAGCTTCGAATTTAGATTCATTTGTTCGCGGTTTTCCGCAACAAGAAAACACGTGGGTTGGACACAACGCCACACAATTTTCTGGCGGTCAGCGCCAAAGGTTGGCCATTGCCCGTGCCATTTACAAAGACGCACCCATTTTGATTTTGGATGAAGCCACCTCGGCCTTGGACACAGCGTCAGAACAGTCTGTGAAAAATGCACTGAAAGTGCTGATGCAAGGACGCACATCCTTGGTCATTGCGCACCGGCTGTCGACCATTGAGCATGCGGATGTGATTGTGGTGATGCAGCGTGGAAGGATTGTCGAGATGGGACGGCACGAACAACTGCTAGCCTCTGGCGGTGCATACGCCAAACTCTATGCATCCCATGGCGTCGATGGCCTCATGGATCCGAGTGCTGTTGTCTCAAGCCTTTGAACAAGTTCATGAAGGCTTGAGCTTCATGGTTGAGGCCAAATTTTTTATCGAGCCTAGCCGCACCCAACTGCCCCATTTGATCGCACAGCAACGGTTGCTGAATCAACTCTTCGGCGGCTGCCGCCAGCGACACGGGATCCTCGGCAGTGAAATGCAAACCTGTGACTCGGTGCTCAACGAGTTCAATGCCGCCCCCCACGTTGCTGGTGATCACTGGCAATCCATATGACATGGCTTCTGCCATGGAGTTCCCAATGCCTTCACCAGGTTTGAGTGTGGGCTGTATGTAGATGTGTGCAGTTTTCAGAAATTCAGGCACATCGCTTCGGTATCCCTGTATGTGGACATGCTGCGACAGTCGAGGAGATTGGGCCACAGCGGCGCGGATGACCGGACCACACTCCCCCACAATGTCGAGACGCCAATGGGTGGATGTCAGGTGTTTCTCCACCGCATCAAGCAACACGGCCAGTCCTTTGATGGGACGGTCATTGGCAATGCACAACAAGCGGACCATGTCGCTCGGAGCGCGGCCTCTTGGTTTGGGCCATGGATGTGTTTGAAGCAACTGGCTATATCCAGGATAAATGGTTTCAAATCGACCCGGATGGTTGGGATAGAAACGCTTGGCTTCACGTCTTAATTTATCTGCGATGGCTTGAGACATACACACCACGGCATCGAGTTTTGGCGACAAATAGGTGAACCAGTCTTGCAGGTAAAAAGCGCTCACGCCGCCAATTGCACCGCGGGTACCAACAATGGGTACCTTGAATTGAAAGCGGCGTTTCGCCGCCAGGGCAACCGACAGAGCACGACTTGTGTAGCACAAACAAATGTCTGCAGAGAATTGCGTCACCAAATCGCTGTAGCGTTGGGCCGCGTCTTTGTCGAAGCGCCCTTTCAACGGCACTTTGGCCACCACATCAATGTCTGTTGACCAATCTTTGCTGTTCACACTGGAAGCTGGCTCCACAACCACGTGCACGTGATGACCGATTTGTTGCAACGCACGCAGCATCATCAAGGAATAACGATCCAAGTCTCTGGTGAAGACAAGAACACACAGCGGCCGTTCATTCGTCATAGCAAAACAATGTCATATTGCTCTTGAGCCATGGCCACTTCACTGCGCAAAGAAATGGGCTTTCCGATGAAATCGCTCAAACCTGCCAAGTGCTGACTCTCTTCATCCAACAAGACATCAATGACGCTTGGTGCGGCGATGACACGGAACTCTCTGGGGTTGAATTGGCGTGCCTCGCGCAAAATTTCGCGCAAGATGTCGTAGGTCACGGTTCGAGCGGTTTTGACACTGCCTTTGCCATCACACACAGGGCAAGGCTCGCACAACATGTGCGCCAGAGATTCACGGGTGCGTTTGCGTGTCATCTCCACCAAGCCCAAGGCGGAATAACCACTGACCATGGTCTTGACGCGATCCCGAGAGAGTTGCTTGCGAAATTCATTCAAGACAGCGTCGCGATGGTCTTCACGCAACATGTCAATGAAGTCGGCGACGATGATGCCACCTAAATTGCGCAAGCGTAGTTGCCTGGCAATGGCCCCAGCTGCTTCTAAGTTGGTTTTGAAAATAGTTTCGTCAAAGTTGCGCGCTCCAACAAATCCGCCGGTGTTCACATCCACCGTGGTCAGGGCTTCCGTTTGGTCGATGATGAGGTAGCCGCCTGATTTCAAGTCCACACGACGGCCCAGCGCGCGCGCGACTTCTTCGTCAATACCGTAGAGATCAAAAATAGGCCGCTCACCCTTGTACAAAGTGAGCTTTTGAGTGGCCGCAGGCATGAACTCTGAACCAAAGGCATGAAGCAGCGCAAATTGCTCTTGAGAGTCGATGCGAATGGTTTGTGTGGCGTCGCTGACCAAGTCACGCAGGACGCGTTGAAGCAAGTTCAAATCTTGGTGCAGCAGCGACATCGGCGGTAGACGCAAGGAGGCTTCTTTGATGCGACTCCAAGTTTTGCGAAGATACAAAATGTCTTCACCCAGCTCAGCATCGGTGGCGTCTTCACCGTTGGTGCGCAAGATATAGCCGCCTGTTTGCGGTGTTGGCGATGCCTCTTGGGCCAGTTTTTGCAAACGACGTCGCAAGATGTCGCGCTGCTCCAGCGGGATTTTTTGCGACACGCCGATGTGTTGATCTTGTGGCAGAAAAACCAGCAAGCGTCCAGCAATGCTGATTTGCGATGACAAGCGGGCACCCTTGCTGCCAATGGGATCTTTGATGACTTGCACCATCAATGACTGCCCCTCAAACACTTGTTTCTCGATGGGCAGTGGTGCAACAGCTGCGCCGCCCTCCGCTTCGGCATGACGCGCTGACACGCTGCTCATCAAATCGGCCACATGCAAAAAGGCTGCTCGCTCCAAACCAATGTCGATGAAAGCCGATTGCATGCCAGGCAACACACGCGAGACACGACCCAAATAGACATTGCCAACCAAGCCACGCTCTAGGGTTCGTTCGACATGGAGTTCTTGCACAGCCCCACTTTCGACCACCGCTACACGGGATTCTTGGGGCGACCAGTTGATCAAAATGTCTTGTTGCATGGGGCGCTTAGAGAGTTACACCTTGAACCCGAAATCACGCAAGATCTGCGCAGTCTCGAACATGGGCAAACCCATGATGCCAGAGTAACTGCCATTGATGTGCGCAATGTGAGCGGCCGCTTGGCCTTGGACTGCATAGGCGCCAGCTTTTCCCATGGGCTCGCCAGAGGCCACATAACGCATAATTTGTTGACGTGTCATTGAGGCAAAACGAACGCTCGAAATGCTCAGGGCTTGGCGCTGCTTACGCACAGTGCCTACAGCCACCGCGGTCAACACCCGATGTGTTTTGCCACTGAGTGCAGACAACATTTGGTGGGCCTGTTTGGGGTCGTTGGGTTTGCCCAAAATGGTGGCGCCCACAGCCACTGTTGTGTCCGAGCACAACACCGGGGCCGCCACCAAGCCTCGACGCTTCATGCGCACCAGCGCGGCAGTGAGTTTGAGCAAGGTGACACGCTGCACATAGGCCCTGGGGGACTCAGATGCCAGCACAACTTCTAAAGCTTCCGCGTCTTCGCTCGGATCAGGCAACAACAACTCATAGGGCACTCCCAGTTGCTCCAGCAATTGACGACGCCTTGGACTTTGTGAAGCCAAATAGACAAAGGGATAGGTCGACATCACATCACTCGCGGTGGTAGGGATGGTTGGCATTGATGGACCATGCCCGGTAGAGCTGCTCGACCAACAAGACACGGACCATGGCGTGAGGCAAGGTCAAATCAGACAAGCGGATGCGCTCATGGGCGTTTTGTTTGAATTCAGGCTCTAGACCGTCTGGACCGCCAATCACCAAGGCCACATCATCGGCGTCAAGTTGCCATTGCTTGAGTTTGTGCGCCAAGGCAAGCGTGGTGAGGCTGGTGCCACGTTCATCCAAGGCCACGATGCGGCACCCACGCGGGATGGCAGCCTGAATGCGTTCACGCTCAGCCGCATACAGGGTGTCTATGGTTTTTGAACCACGTGGCTCTGTTTTGACCGCTTTGAGTTCAAGCTTGATCTCAGGTGGGAACCGCTTGGCATAGTCGTCCCATGCGGACTGCGCCCAGTCGGGCACACGCAAGCCCACAGCAACCACGCAAAGCCTCATGCCTTGCGAGTGAGCGGCTTCTTAGCCGCAGTTTTTTTAGCAGCCGGTTTCGTGGTTGCAGACTTCTTGGCCGCTGGCTTACCCACCACCTTGGTGACTGGCTTGGTGTTGGACTTGAAGGTGGCTTTGGGAGCGGTCTTGACAGCTGTTTTTCTTGCAGTCGACTTGACAGTCGGGGATGCAAGATCGACAGATTTTTTAGCAGCCGGTTTTTTAGCACCGGCTTTCTTTGCAGCCGCTTTGACTTGAGGTTCTGCTGCAACTGGTGCCGCAGGCTTAGGCGCCCCAAACTTCAAGCGCACAGGCTTTTCACCCCAGATCTCTTCCAAGTTGTAGTACTGGCGGATGGTAGGTTGCATGATGTGCACCACGACGGCACCGCAGTCAACAATGATCCACTCACCGTTGTCCTCGCCTTCGATGCGAGGTTTAGAGAAACCAGCTTCACGCACTTTGTCGCGCACACTCGAGGCCAAGGCCTTGGTTTGGCGGTTGGATGTGCCAGAAGCGATGATGACGCGCTCAAACAAAGAGGAGAGATGCTCTGTGTCAAACACACTGAGAGATTGGGCTTTCACATCCTCCAAGGCATCAACGACGCAACGTTGGAGTTTTTGAACATCTTTTTTAGCGTGGGAATCAGTCATCAGAGTGGGTTTGGTAAAGGCGGTGTTGTTCAATATAGCGTTGCACAGAGAGGGGCAACAAGGGTGGCATGGACACGCCACGGGCGATTCGGGAACGAATATCGGTCGCGCTCACCGCCTGAGGCGTCATGTCTAATCTTTGCACATCGGGAGATACTCCATTGTGCCACTGTGCAAAATTTGGACTTGCCGAGTCGTCCTGTGTCTCTGGCCGCTGGGCAACCACCACCGTTGCCATGCGCAAAATATCTTCCCATCGGCGCCAACTCTTGAAGGCTCGCGCTTGGTCTTCACCAATGAACAGAAACAAAGAAGCTTGAGGATTTTCGTTTTTCAGATCCATCAAGGTGTCTATTGTGTAGGTGGGTCCTTGACGCTCAATTTCACGACAGTCCACGCAACTCGGTTGGATGTCATCGAATGCCAAATGCACCATGGCCAATCGGTGCACGGCATCTGTCAAAGGACGTGCTTTGTGCCATGCCGACCCCGTGGGGATGATCCTCAACAGATCCAATTGCCATTGAGCCAGGGCCGCCCGCGCCATGGCCTGATGTGCCACATGCGGAGGGTCAAATGCACCGCCAAAGACGCCTATACGATTCACGAGAGCCAATCTCGGCGCACCAAAAATTCATGCGTCAACGCGTGTTCAGCGGTTCCGGGCTGGTACTGTTGTTGGTAAGACCAACTCACGAGGGGCGGCATCGACAACAAAATAGATTCGGTTCGACCCCCCGATTGCAAGCCAAAGTGCGTGCCCCTGTCCCAGACCAAATTGAACTCCACATAGCGACCACGCCGATACAGTTGGTGCGCCCGCTCCCGCTCGCCGTAAGCTGTCTTTTCGTGGCGCTCCACGATGGGCATGTAAGCAGGTAAAAAAGCATCGGCAACGCTGCGCAGCATGGCGAAACTGTTGTCAACACCCAGTTCTGAGAAATCATCGAAGAACACACCGCCAATGCCACGTTGCTCGTCTCGGTGTTTCAGACAAAAGTAATCGTCACACCAGGTTTTGAATCTCGGGTACAGGTCCGCGCCAAAAGGCTGCAAGGCATCACGACAGGTTTGGTGAAAGTGCACAGCGTCTTCGGTGAAGCCGTAGTAAGGGGTCAGGTCCATGCCGCCACCAAACCATGCCACGGTGGCGCCATGGGCAGGGGTTGCTGCAATCATGCGCACATTCATGTGCACGGTCGGCACATAGGGATTGCGGGGATGGAACACCAAAGAAACTCCCATGGCCTCAAACGGCGCACCGGCCAACTCGGGACGATGCTGCGTGGCTGAGGGCGGGAGTTTGGGGCCCTGAACATGTGAAAAGCCACAACCCGCGCGCTCAAAAACGGCCCCGTTTTCTAGGATCTTGGTTATCCCATTGCCTTGCAATTGTTCGTGCGGACCTTTCTCCCAAGCGTCAGACACGAATGTGCCGCCGTCTTTTTGGGCCACAGCATCCACGATACGGGATTGCAAACCGATCAGGTATTCGCGAACAGACGCAGCGACTGGTGTCATTTGTCAATCCTTGGATTTATTGAAATTTGCTTGATGGGTTGAATGGGGGCCGCTTGGGACACATGAAAGCCTTTCACGCCCTGGTAGACCCGGGCAATGTGTGCATAGTCAACATCCTCGACGCCAGTCAAACGCATGAAATTCGACAAGTCCACTTTTTTTTCTCCGTAGTCGATGCGCACCATGCACAGGGGCACGTTTGACAAGGAAGCCAATTGGTAAAAACCACTGCGCCAACCGTCAGTGCGGCGACGGGTACCTTCTGGGGACAAGGCCAGCCACAGATAGTGATTGTCGGCTTGGTGTTGCTTGAACAAACTCAACAAATGAGCCACCACACCTTGCGATGAGGAACGATCGATGGCAACGCCTCCTAGCCAAGTCAACCAGCGACCGAACAAAGGGATGTCAAACAAGGTGTGTTTTGCTAAGAATTGAATTGGCAAACCAATCGCCCATTTCACCAAAATCATCACAACAAAATCCCAATTGCTGGTATGTGGGTAACCAATCAGGACACCTTGTTTCGAAGGCAAACCGTCAAAGCAATAACGCCAACCAGCCAAGGTCAGCACAGCATGCGCCAAACCACTGCCCTTGAACTGGGCAGGCAGTTCGGATTGCGGGTCCATCTGGGGCATCGGATTACGTTCTTACATTCAGCGCGAGATGGCTCTGTGACCAATGTCGCGGCGGTACTGCATGCCGTCAAAGTGGATGGCTTGGGCTGTGTCATAGGCCACTTGCTGAGCTTGCTTAAGGGTGCCCCCCAAAGCAGTCACGCACAACACGCGTCCACCCTTGGTGCGCAACTCTCCAGCCTGTTCCAGCGTCGCAGCGTGGAACACCACGACATCGTCCGAGTCCTTGGGTAAACCTGTGATCAAGTCACCTAGACGGGGTTGATCTGGGTAACCGTGGGCAGCCATGACAACCCCAACGGCACTGCGGCGGTCCCATTGCAATTCAATGCTGTCGAGTTGTTTACCCGCTGAAGACTCAGTGGCAGCCCACAGCACGTCGACGAGATCAGTTTTTAAACGCATCATGATGGGCTGGGTTTCGGGGTCTCCCATCCGGCAATTGAACTCCAATGTCTTGGGCTTGCCCTGGGAATCGATCATCAAGCCGGCATATAAAAAGCCGGTGAAAACGATGCCATCTTTTTCCATTCCCTTGATGGTGGGAAGAATAATTTCGCGCATCGCACGCGCATGCACCTCCGGCGTCACAACAGGTGCTGGCGAATACGCCCCCATCCCCCCCGTGTTCGGGCCTTGGTCGGCGTCCAACAGGCGCTTGTGGTCTTGGCTGGTTGCCAAAGGCAACACGTTTTTTCCATCGCACATGACGATGAAGCTGGCTTCCTCTCCGTTCAAAAACTCTTCAATGACAACCCGAGCCCCACCCGCGTTGTGAGTCACTCCCAAGGTGTTGTCGACCAACATGAAGTCAATGGCTTGATGCGCCTCGTCCAAGCTCATGGCCACCACCACGCCTTTGCCTGCCGCCAAACCATCGGCTTTCACCACAATCGGCGCGCCCTTGGCAGTCACATAGGCATGCGCAGCCGCAGGATCGGTGAAGGTTTCATACTCAGCCGTCGGAATGTTGTGGCGTTTCATGAAGGCCTTGCTAAAGGCCTTAGAGCTTTCGAGTTGCGCCGCCGCTTGGGTAGGTCCAAAGATGCGCAAGCCGTGTGCGCGGAATTCGTCGACCACACCCGCTGCCAAGGGGGTCTCTGGTCCGACCACGGTGAGTTCGATCTGCTCTGACACAGCAAACTCGCGCAGGGCTTTGACATCGGTGAGCGCAATGTTCTCCAGCCGTTTGTCTCTGGCCGTTCCACCATTGCCTGGCGCCACGAACACAGTTTGTACTTTGTGGGATTGGGCTAGCTTCCAAGCCAACGCGTGCTCTCGGCCACCGCCGCCAATGACCAGTATTTTCATAGTTCGGCGTTGTGATAGACCTCTTGCACATCGTCAAGGTCTTCCAACACATCCAGTATCTTTTGCATTTTGATGGCGTCATCGCCGGCCAATTCAATGGTGTTCTCGGGGCGCCAAGTCACTTCCGCTACTTCAGGTTTGAGGCCGGCAGCCACCAGCGCTTTGTGCACAGATTCAAATTCGGCGGGCGGGGTCAACACTTCGATAGCGCCATCTTCACCCGTGATCACGTCATCGGCACCAGCCTCCAAGGCGATTTCCATGACGTGGTCTTCGTTGGTACCTGGCGCAAAAATCAGTTGGCCGCAGTGTTTGAACTGAAACGATACCGAGCCTTCGGTACCTAAATTGCCCCCGTGTTTACTGAAAGCATGACGCACCTCAGCCACAGTGCGAACTTTGTTGTCAGTCATGGTGTCGACAATGATGGCAGCGCCTGCGATACCGTAACCTTCATAGCGAATTTCTTCGTAGTTGACGCCTTCTAGGTTACCAGTGGCTTTGTCAATGTTGCGCTTGATGTTGTCAGCCGGCATATTGGCGGCTTTGGCTTTCTCTATCGCCAATCGCAAGCGGGGGTTGATGTCGAGGTCAGCGCCACCCAAGCGGGCCGCGACCATGATTTCACGGATGAGCCGAGTCCAGATGCGGCCACGCTTTTCGTCTTGTCGCCCCTTGCGATGCTGAATGTTGGCCCATTTGCTATGTCCCGCCACGTGTTGTCCTTGCTGAATTGAATATCGCTGGAGATTTTAAGTAAGCGAATGCAGACGTTCGCTACTCAAAGTTCTGTTACATGATGCGTTGCGATGAAGCGCTGATGAGGCCTCAATTGGCAGCTGTTTCTTCTGATGAGTTGGGTTCAACTTTGGCGCCCTTTTCTTTCTTAGGCAACGGCTGAATGTC
Organism: Comamonadaceae bacterium; assembly: GCA_947381325.1. Taxonomy (GTDB): domain Bacteria; phylum Pseudomonadota; class Gammaproteobacteria; order Burkholderiales; family Burkholderiaceae_C; genus Limnohabitans. The sequence goes on along the minus strand of CANCUP010000030.1, from coordinate 9,627 downwards.
CAACAACACCTCGTCTTTGTCATCGATGTCCACATTCAAGCGGCCACCTTCTGTCAAACGACCAAACAACAGTTCGTCAGCCAGGGCACGACGGATGGTGTCTTGGATCAGACGCTGCATGGGGCGAGCACCCATCAAGGGGTCAAAGCCCTTCTTGGCCAAGTGCTGACGCAACTTGTCGCTGAAGGTCACATCGACTTTCTTTTCCGCCAACTGAGTTTCCAGTTGGAGCAAGAACTTGTCGACCACGCGCATGATGACGTTTTCATCCAAGGCTTTGAATCCCACGATGGCATCCAAGCGATTGCGGAACTCAGGGGTAAACAACCGTTTGATGTCGCCCATTTCATCGCCAGCTTGGCGCGGGTTGGTGAAGCCAATGGTGGCTTTGTTCATGGTCTCAGCGCCCGCATTGGTCGTCATGATCACCACCACGTTGCGGAAGTCAGCTTTGCGGCCGTTGTTGTCGGTCAATGTGCCGTGATCCATCACTTGCAACAACACGTTGTAAATGTCTGGGTGGGCTTTCTCGATTTCGTCCAGCAGCAAAACGCAATGGGGCTTTTTGGTGACTGCCTCGGTGAGCAAGCCGCCTTGGTCGAAGCCAACATAGCCTGGAGGCGCACCAATGAGGCGACTCACCGCGTGGCGCTCCATGTATTCGGACATGTCAAAGCGAATGAGGTCAATGCCCATGATGTAGGCGAGCTGTTTGGCGGCTTCAGTTTTACCCACACCAGTTGGGCCACTGAACAAGAATGCACCAATCGGCTTGTCACTTTTACCCAAGCCCGAACGAGCCATCTTGACGGCAGAAGCAAGGACTTCGAGTGCCTTGTCTTGTCCGAAAACAACGCTCTTTAAATCGCGCTCTAAGGTTTGCAACTTGCCGCGGTCATCGTTGGACACGTTGGCGGGCGGAATTCGTGCGATCTTGGCCACGATGTCTTCAATTTCAGTTTTGCTGATCGTCTTTTTACGCTTGGAAGCAGGCAAGATACGTTGTGCTGCCCCAGCCTCGTCGATGACGTCAATGGCTTTGTCAGGCAAATGGCGGTCGTTGATGTACTTGGCACTTAACTCAGCGGCAGCTTGCAGGGCCGCCACGGCGTACTTCACGTTGTGGTGCTCTTCAAATCGGGACTTCAAGCCTTTCAAGATGTCCACGGTTTGTTCGATGGAGGGTTCGACCACATCGATTTTCTGGAAACGTCGGCTGAGTGCAGCATCTTTCTCAAAAATGCCACGGTACTCGGTGAAGGTCGTCGCACCAATACACTTGAGCTGACCACTCGACAATGCAGGCTTGAGCAGATTGGAAGCGTCAAGAGTTCCGCCGGAAGCGGCACCTGCTCCGATGAGTGTGTGAATTTCGTCAATGAACAAAATAGCATGGGGCTTGCCCTGAAGCGACTTGATCACGCCTTTGAGGCGTTGCTCAAAATCACCACGGTATTTGGTACCAGCCAACAAGGCGCCCATATCGAGTGAATACACCACCGATTCAGCCAAGATTTCTGGCACATCGTTTTGGGTGATGCGCCATGCCAAGCCTTCAGCAATGGCGGTCTTGCCAACACCGGCCTCCCCCACCAGCAGTGGGTTATTTTTCCGACGACGGCACAAAATTTGAATGGTTCGCTCAACTTCGTATTCACGACCGATCAAGGGGTCAATCTTGCCGTCTTTGGCCATTTGGTTCAGGTTTTGGGTGAACTGCTCAAGAGGGGATGCTTTTTCGTTCTTTTCTGGCGCTCCGCCCTCCTCACCTTCGCCTTGGGGTGCTTCGGCTCCTTTGACGGGCTCAGGGGGATCGCTCTTTTTGATGCCGTGGGCAATAAAGTTGACCACATCCAAACGGGTGACCCCTTGCTGATGCAGGTAATACACAGCGTGTGAATCTTTTTCGCCAAAGATAGCAACCAGCACATTGGCGCCCGTGACTTCTTTTTTGCCATTGCCCGTGGATTGAACATGCATGATGGCGCGTTGAATCACACGTTGAAAACCCAGGGTCGGTTGGGTGTCGACTTCTTCGGTACCTGCCACTTGGGGCGTGTTGTCTTTGATGAAGTTGGCAAGGGACTTGCGGAGATCATCGATATTGGCCGAACATGCGCGCAACACCTCGGCGGCACTCGGGTTGTCAAGCAATGCCAACAACAGGTGTTCCACGGTGATGAATTCGTGGCGTTGTTGACGGGCCTCTACAAAGGCCATGTGCAAGCTGACTTCAAGTTCTTGGGCAATCATGTGTATTCCTTCTGGCTTGCAACGTGGGTTTGACTGTATATGGAAACAAAAACCGTTTATTCAACAGGTTCACTGACACATTGCAATGGATGACCCGCTTTGCGAGCCGCCTCCATCACTTGGTCGACCTTGGTAGCTGCCACATCTTTGCTGTAAACCCCGCAGATACCTTTACCGTCGAGGTGGATTTTGAGCATGATTTGCGTCGCAGATTCACGGTCTTTGGAGAAAAATTCTTGCAGCACCATGACGACAAATTCCATTGGGGTGAAGTCGTCGTTGAGCATCAATACCTGGAACATCTGCGGAGGCTTGGTGCGTTGCGTGAGTCGCTCTAAGACGACTGAACCGCCGTCCTCTCGATCAGGAACTTGAACTTTTTTCGTAGGCGTAAGACGGGACATGGTGTGATTCTATCGAGGAGCTTCATAGGTGATCGATCATCACCCGACCAAAGCCCGAGCAACTGACTTGGGTCGCACCATCCATCAAACGCGCAAAGTCATAGGTCACGCGCTTGGTGGCGATGGCGTCATGCATGGCAACAATCAGTCGGTCAGCGGCCTCAAACCACCCCATGTGGCGCAACATCATCTCGGCCGACAAGATCATTGACCCCGGATTGACATAGTCTTTGCCTGCGTATTTGGGCGCTGTGCCGTGGGTGGCTTCAAAACAAGCGACGGTGTCAGACAAATTGGCACCCGGCGCAATGCCAATGCCTCCTACTTGAGCAGCCAAAGCGTCGGAAATGTAGTCCCCATTCAGATTCAAAGTAGCTACCACAGAGTACTCTGCGGGACGCATCAACACCTGCTGTAAAAAAGCATCGGCTATCACGTCTTTGATGATGATGGTGTTTCCTGTTTTAGGGTTTTTCAAGCGGCACCAAGGCCCGCCGTCAATCAGCTTGGCGCCAAATTCTTTTTGAGCCAAAGCCAATGCCCAATCTCTGAAACCACCTTCGGTGTACTTCATGATGTTGCCTTTGTGCACGATGGTCACGCTGGGCTTGTCATGGTCGATCGCATATTGGATGGCTTTGCGAATAAATCGCTCAGTCCCCTCAATCGACACGGGCTTGATGCCAATCGCGGAGGACTCTGGAAATCGGATGGTGGTGGCGCCCATTTCCTCCGTTAAAAAACTGATCAACTTTTTGGCGTCAGCACTTTCTGCGGCATATTCAATCCCGGCATAAATGTCCTCGGAGTTTTCACGAAAGATCACCATGTGGGTGTTCTCAGGCTCTTTGAGAGGTGAAGGCACACCTTTGAAATACTGAATAGGACGAAGACACACATAGAGGTCAAGCGCTTGACGAAGGGCCACGTTCAGAGACCGAATTCCCCCGCCAACCGGTGTGTTGAGCGGCCCCTTGATAGACACCAAGTAATCTCGCAAGACCTGCGTGGTTTCATCTGGCAACCACACATCTGGGCCGTAGATGCGCGTCGATTTTTCACCCGCATACACCTCCATCCAATGAATTTGGCGCTTGCCACCATAGGCTTTGGCAACAGCAGTGTCCACCACCAGTCGCATGACGGGCGTGACATCTTGCCCAACGCCGTCTCCTTCGATGAAAGGAATGATGGGCTGATCGGGCACATTCAACGACAAGTCCGCATTGACCTTGATTTTTTGCCCTAGGGCGGGCACTTGAATGTGCTGGTAAAGCATGAATGACGCTCCGAAAGGTGGGTTTGCTTTTTGATTCTAGTGACAGCTCACCATGAAGTTCCTCCAAATTCACCGCTTTGGCGACACCACCTGGTCACATAATGTGCGCATGAAACGCTTTATCCAACTCATTTTGGTGGCACTCATCTGCCTGAGCGCCACAGCCCAAGAAGGTCCACAAACCAATTTGCCCCGCATCAAGTTACAGCTTGGCATGTACCACATTGACACTCAGCTGGCTCAAACACCCGAACAGCGCAGCATAGGTCTGATGTACCGCGCAGAGATGCCAACACATGAAGGCATGCTGTTTGTGTTTGAACAAGCCAGCACACAGTGTTTTTGGATGAAGAACACGCTGCTTCCACTCACAGCTGCGTTTGTGGCAGACGATGGAACCATCGTGAACTTAGCGGATATGAAACCTCAAACGACCGACTCACACTGCTCAACCAAGCCGGTTCGCTTTGTCTTAGAGATGCACCAAGGTTGGTTTGCCAAGAAAGGCTTCAAGGCCGGCACGCGCTTGAGTGGCGCCCCTTTCAAGCCCTGAGTGACTCGAATCCAATGCAAAAAGCCGACCCTTGGAGTCGGCTTTTGTGCTTTTTGAAAAAAAGCAAAGGGCCTTGGTTGACCTTAAGCGAAATTACTTTCAGCAAAATCCCAGTTGACCAGTTTGTCTAGGAAGGTCTCAACAAATTTGGGGCGCATATTGCGGTAGTCGATGTAGTAAGCATGCTCCCACACATCCACAGTCAACAAAGCTTTGTCAGCAGAGGTCAATGGTGTGCCGGCTGCGCCTGTGTTGACAATGTCCACTGAACCATCGGCTTTTTTAACCAACCAAGTCCAGCCCGAACCAAAGTTACCGACTGCACTTTTGACGAAGGCTTCTTTGAACGCTGCGTAGCTGCCGAACTTGGCATGGATGGCTGCGGCCAAAGCACCGGTGGGCTCGCCACCGCCTTGTGGCTTCATACAGCTCCAGAAAAAGGTGTGATTCCAAATTTGTGCTGCGTTGTTGTACACGCCACCGCTGGACTTTTTGACGATCTCTTCCAGCGACATGCTTTCAAACTCAGTGCCTTTTTGAAGGTTATTGAGGTTGACCACGTAGGCGTTGTGGTGCTTGCCATGGTGGAACTCCAAGGTTTCTTGGGAGTAATGGGGGGCCAAAGCATCAATGGCGTATGGCAAAGCGGGGAGCGTGTGTTCCATGAAATCCTCTGAGGTGAAAAAATTGAATTGTAAAAACTAAATGTGGCGAGTCGCTGTGACTTGCAATTCAACCACGCCATCGGCAAGGGTTGCCTGCACGTCTTGACCGGCTGCCGTGTGCGCCACAGACGTGATGGCCTGACCATCGGCGCTGCTGAGCCAAGAAAAACCACGTTGGAGCACCAATTTTGGATCAAGTAGTTCAAGTCGCAATTCTGAACGCTGCAGGCGCTCTCGCGCCCGGACCGGGACTTGTTGCAAGCTGCGGTCGAAATGACCAGCCAAATTGACTAACCCGTGACGCTCGTGTTGGATTCGGATATCAAGCGCTGCTTGCAAGCGTTGTTGCATCGCCATGAGTTGCATTTTTTCCAGTGTCACGCCGCTTGAAGGCCGCCCCAGACGGGATTGCGCACGGTCTAAACGTTGCATCTGTTGATCAAGATGACGGTGGGTCAGGTTTTGCAGAACACTCGTCCATGATTGAAGGTTTTCCAGCAGTTCATGCCTTGGGGTGGCGCACAGTTCAGCCGCAGCAGTTGGCGTAGGGGCACGCAAGTCAGCACAGAAGTCGGCAATGGTGAAGTCAGTCTCGTGTCCCAGCCCGGCAATCACCGGCACAGGACTTTTCACAATGGCACGTGCCAATGACTCGTCGTTGAAGGCCCACAGGTCCTCGATCGAGCCCCCCCCGCGAACCAGCAAAATCACATCCATCTCGGGTTGCTGAGTCAGCGTTTGCAAAGCTTGGATCAGACTTGCCGCTGCATCTGCGCCTTGAACCACAGAGGGTGCGATGACTACCGGTGTATGCGGCACACGACGTTGCAGCGCAGTCACCACATCATGCAGTGCCGCTGCCCCCAAAGAGGTGACCACGCCAATGCAACGCGGCCGTTCTGAAATGGGCTTTTTACGTTCGCCAGCAAACAAACCTTCAGCCTCGAGCCGGGCTTTGAGGCGCAAAAACTGCTCGAACCATGCGCCTTGACCGGCACGACGCATGCTCTCAACAATCAATTGCAGTTCACCGCGGGACTCATAAACACCCAAACGGCCGCGCAGCTCCACCAATTCACCGTCAGAGGGGGAGAAGTCCATCAACTGGGCGGCTCGCTTGAACATCGCGCAGCGCAACTGACCTTGAGAATCCTTGATCGAGAAATAGCAATGCCCACTGGAGGCGCGTGTAAAGCCAGAAACCTCGCCGCGCACAGCGACTGGATTGAACCTCGACTCCAAAGCATCAGCAATGGCGCGGCACAGCGCTCCAACTGCCCAGATTCGGGGCGTCAAACCAAGGGATTCAGGGGTGTGCACGTGCTAACTCATCCACAGAAGCGTGATGCAGCCAAACGCCTGCGCTTGATACTCGCCAAGTCACAGAGCTCGGTGTAAGTCATTGATTTAATTAGCATTTTTTATGCTCAACTTTCATGCATTGTGTTGTGAACGGCCAAGCATGCGGCTTGTCGCTGATTGAGCAGGAAGTTACCCACAAAGTTATCCACAAGACATGTGGATGAAAGGCTGCGCCATAATCGCCCATCTCTTTTTCTTTGGGGTGATGCATTGCTGTCGATCATACAAGCGGCTGGGTGGCCAATTTGGCCGTTACTGGTTTGTTCCGTGGTGGCTCTGGCCGTGATCATCGAGCGTGTGTTGAGCTTACGTCTACATCTGGTCACTCCACCCGGTTTACTGAATCAAGCCATCCAAGCCTCTCAAGCAAGCCTGCCCAGCGATGAGGTGATCACTCAGCTCGAACAACACTCAGCCTTGGGGAAAGTCCTTGCCAGCGGATGGCAGGCCCTACAAACCAATCCTCACATCAACGACGTGGACTTGCGCTACAGCATGGAAGTCAGCGGCCGGGAAGTGGCCCATGGCCTAGAAAAAAATCTGTCGACCTTGGCCACCATTGCTTCTGCTGCACCTTTGCTTGGGTTACTGGGCACGGTGATTGGCATGATTGACATTTTTGGCTCGCAAGCGCCGGGCACGAGCAACCCAGCTCAACTGGCGCAAGGCATTTCGATGGCTCTCTACAACACCGCATTTGGTTTGATTGTGGCGATCCCCGCATTGATGTTTTGGCGCTTCCTGCGCGCCCGCGTAGAGGCCTATGTGCTGGAACTCGAATTGGATGCTGAGCGTTTTGCCCGCCATTTATTGGTGTTGCGTAGCAAATTGCGTTGAGCTTGCAAAAGATCATGAAATTTCACCGATCAAGCGCACCAGAGCCAGAAATCAACCTGATCCCTTTCATTGACGTCTTGTTGGTGGTTTTGATCTTTTTGATGCTGTCAACAACGTACAGCAAATTCACAGAACTACAACTCAACCTGCCTGTTGCAGACGCCTCTCCCCAGAAAGACCGACCTGGAGAAGTGGTGGTGTCGATCACCAGCGATGGCCGCTTCAGCATCAACCGCACACCGATACCTGGGCGCGATGTCATGGCGTTGAGCCAAGGCCTTGCGCAAGCCACACAAGCCATAGACAACCCCATGGTGGTGGTCAGTGCGGATGCGCAAGCCAGCCATCAATCTGTCATGTTGGTCATGGAAGCCGCACGCCGCAATGGTCTGGTTCAACTCACTTTTGCGGCCCAGCAGGGTGGCAAGCCTGACTGACCCGTTCATTGAACGTGATGCGTGAACTGCTGACTCGAACATGGATGCGTCGTGGCCCCTTGGCGCTTGCCTTATGGCCAGTGGCCGCCTGTTTTGGTTTATTGGTTAGATTCAGACAACTGCTGTACCGATGGCGCTTGCTGAATTCCCAGAAGTTGCCAGTCCCGGTGGTGATAGTTGGAAATGTGTGGGCAGGCGGGGTGGGCAAAACCCCCGTTGTCATGGCCTTGGTGCGGCATCTGCAACAACGCGGCATTGGGGTGGGGATTTTGTCGCGAGGCTACGCAAGACAGTCGCATGACATCCGCGAAGTTAGCACGGACAGCACGGCCCAAGAGGTAGGTGACGAGCCCTTGTTGATTGCCCGTTTGACAGGTGCCCCCGTTTGGGTGGGTTCCAATCGGGTCGCGGCAGGACAGGAACTGCTGCAACACCACCCCAAGGTCCAAGTGCTTGTCTGCGATGACGGTCTGCAACATTTGCCCCTGTCACGCGACATCGAGTTGTGTGTGTTTGATGAGCGAGGTGTTGGCAATGGGTGGCTGTTGCCTGCTGGCCCATTGCGTGAACCTTGGCCGAGGCGATCGACGCAAGCCATCACCTGCTTTGAAATGACCAGCGGTGATTTGCCCCACAAGGGGCAGCACCGCATCATGCGTGAACTGGCAGACTACGCGGTGCGCGGTGACGGCACACGCCGAAGCTTGAAAGAATGGCACCAGCGCCCTGTCCAAGCCCTGGCGGGCATTGCCAAGCCCCAAGTATTTTTTGACATGCTGCGCACGAAAGGCTTGACCTGTCTACACACCCAAGCGTTGCCTGACCACGATGATTTGGATCACGTGAGGATCGACGCCGCCTTGGGCGAAGTGTTCTGCACAGAAAAGGATGCCGTCAAACTTTGGCTTAGACATCCCGAAGCATGGGCAGTGCCATTGGTCATCACATTGCCCAGCGAGATGATCCAAGCACTCGATATGCGGTTGGACACAAAGTTATCATCGAGCCATGGACTCCAAACTTCTTGAATTACTGGTCTGCCCAGTCACCAAAGGCCCCCTCGACTTCAACCGCGAGCGGCAAGAACTGGTCTCACGCAGCGCCAGACTCGCTTATCCGGTGCGCGATGGCATTCCTGTGTTGTTAGAACATGAGGCGCGTGTTTTGACTGACCAAGAACTTGAGGGCTGAATGACTTTCTGTGTCTTGATTCCAGCGCGGATGGCTTCGTCTCGACTGCCCAACAAACCCTTGGCCGACATCGCAGGTTTACCGATGGTGGTGCGGGTAGCCCAACGGGCACAGCAGTCGCGCGCGGCACGCGTGGTGGTCGCTGCCGATGATGCGCGTATCCGTGCTGCATGTGCGCAACACAACATTCAATGCATCTTGACCCGTCAAGACCACCCCTCTGGCAGCGACCGTTTGGCCGAGGCCTGTGAGATCTTGGGTTTGAATGACGCTGACATCGTGGTGAATGTGCAGGGCGACGAGCCAATGATCGAACCCGACGCCATCAATGCAGCGGCCGACTTACTGCAAGAAAGACCCGATTGCAGCATGAGCACGCTGGCCCACCCCATTGCATCGGTTGACGACTTTGTCAACCCGAATGTGGTGAAAGTAGTTCTCGATGCACGCAACACGGCGCTCTACTTCAGCCGTGCTCCAATTGCTTGGTGGCGCGATGGGTTTGCGCAAGGCATCACCTCATTGCCCAAGCCTGCACCTTTGCGCCATATCGGGCTTTATGGCTACAGAGTTGAGTTCCTAAGGCAGTTTCCAAAACTCAGTCAAGCACCCGTCGAGGTCACCGAATCTTTGGAGCAACTGCGGG
>CANCUP010000029.1 GCA_947381325.1 Comamonadaceae bacterium | reverse complement strand
CTGGTGCGCAAATCGCCCTTTGACTCGTCAGGCGGGCGCCACACCAGCTTTGCCAGTGTGTTTGTCTACCCCGAGATCGATGACTCGATCGAGATCGACATCAACCCTTCGGACGTGCGCACCGACACCTTCCGCGCCAGCGGTGCGGGTGGCCAGCACATCAACAAAACCGACTCGGCCGTGCGTTTGACGCACATCCCCACCGGCATCGTGGTGCAGTGCCAAGATGGTCGCAGCCAGCACAGCAACAAAGACGTGGCCTGGAAACGCTTGCGCTCGCGCTTGTACGACTTTGAAATGCGCAAGCGCCAAGAAGCGCAGCAAAAGCTCGAAGACACCAAGACCGATGTGGGCTGGGGCCACCAAATTCGCAGCTATGTGCTCGACCAAAGCCGCATCAAAGACCTGCGCACCAACGTGGAAATCTCCAACACCCAAAAAGTGCTCGATGGCGACCTCGATGCGTTCATCGAAGCCTCGCTCAAACAAGGTGTTTAAACACACCGTTTTGCGCCTACCTTAGGAAAACACCATGCTTCGTGAAGGCTCTGCCACCTTGACCCAACGCGCCGACTACACCGCGCCCGCTTTTTGGATCGACTCCGTTGACTTGACCTTTGACCTCGACCCGGTCAAAACCCGTGTGCTCAACCAAATGAGCTTGCGCCGCAACCCCGACGTGGCGGCGCAGCCCCTGCGTTTGGATGGTGAAGAGCTCAACTTATCGCGCGTGCTGGTCAATGGGCAAGGCACTTCGTTCAAGATGGACGGCAACCAACTGGTGCTGGAAAACCTGCCCGAAGGCACCGACGCTTTCGCGCTGGAAATCTTCACCACCTGCAATCCCAGCAAGAACACCCAGTTGTCGGGCTTGTATGTCAGCAACGAATCGTTCTTCACCCAGTGTGAGGCCGAGGGCTTTCGCCGCATCACCTACTTCCTCGACCGTCCCGACGTGATGTCGAGCTACAGCGTGACCCTGCGCGCGGACAAAAAGGCGTATCCGGTGTTGCTGAGCAACGGCAACCTGGTGGCACACGGCGACTTGGAAGACGGTCGCCACTTTGCGCAATGGGTCGACCCGCACAAAAAACCCGCCTACCTGTTTGCCTTGGTGGCCGGTCAGTTGGTCTGCCGCGAGCAACGCGTCAAAGCGCGCTCTGGCAAAGAGCACCTGCTGCAGGTGTATGTGCGCTCGGGCGACTTGGACAAAACCGAACACGCCATGAACTCGTTGTGCGCGAGCATCGCCTGGGACGAAGCGCGCTTTGGACTGAGCCTCGATTTGGAGCGCTTCATGATCGTGGCCACCAGCGACTTCAACATGGGTGCCATGGAAAACAAGGGCCTCAACATCTTCAACACCAAGTTCGTGTTGGCCAACTCGGCCACGGCCACCGACACCGACTACGCCAACATCGAGAGCGTGGTGGGCCATGAGTACTTCCACAACTGGACCGGCAACCGCATCACCTGCCGCGACTGGTTTCAGCTCTCACTCAAAGAAGGCCTCACGGTGTTTCGCGACCAAGAGTTCAGCCAAGACCTGGCCAGCCAGGCCTTGGGCAGTGACGAAGCCGCAGCCAACTCAGCGCGCGCCGTCAAGCGCATCGAAGACGTGCGCTTGTTGCGCACCGTGCAATTTGCCGAAGACGCCGGCCCCATGGCCCACCCCGTGCGCCCTGACAGCTACGTCGAGATCAACAACTTCTACACCGTCACGATTTACGAAAAAGGCGCCGAGGTCGTGCGCATGATGCAAACCTTGGTGGCGCCCGCGCTCACCGCCAGCGGCAGCGTGGGTGGTTTGGCCCACACCGGCCGCGAAGGATTTGCCAAAGGCATGGCCTTGTACTTCGAGCGCCACGACGGTCAAGCTGTGACCTGCGACGACTTTGCCCAAGCCATCGCCGACGCCAACCCCAACACCGCCTTGGCACAGCACTTGGTGCAGTTCAAGCGCTGGTATGCACAAGCCGGTACGCCACGTGTGCATGCGGTGGGCACCTATGACGCGGCCACCCACCGCTACACCCTCACGCTGAGCCAAAGTTGCGCGGCCAGTCCAGGCCAAGACCACAAGGAACCCTTCGTCATTCCCGTGCAAATGGGCTTGCTCGACCACGCAGGCCGAGAGGTGCTGCCCAGCCAGTTGCTGGTGCTCACCGAGGCCACGCAAAGCTTTGAGTTCCATGACCTGCCGATCGCCGATGGCCAAGCGCCCGTGCCCTCCTTGCTGCGCGGCTTCAGCGCCCCGGTGGTGCTGGAGATGGACTTCAGCGCCGACCAACTGCTGACCTTGCTGGCCCACGACAGCGACCCGTTCAACCAATGGGAAGCCGCGCAACGCCTGTACTTGCAAGCTGCTTTGGCGGCTGTGCAGGCCGAGGGCGAACCCACCCAAGTGCTCGACACAGCTTTGCTCGAAGCCCTGCGCACGGTCTTGCGTCATCCCAACTTGGATGCCGCCTTCAAAGAACTCGTGCTCACCCTGCCCGCCGAAACCTACATCGCCGAACAGCTCGAGGTGGTGGACCCCCAGCGCATCCACACGGTGCGCGAAGCCATGCGTGCGCAACTTGCACAAGCGCTGCATGACGACTGGGCCTGGGCCTTTGAATCACACCGCGAAAACGGCAGCTACCAACCCGACCCGGTCTCCAGCGGACGGCGCGCCTTGAGCGGCTTGGCGCTGCACATGCTGTGCCTGGATGCGCGCACCAGCGGCAACACCACCTGGCCCGAACGCGCCTTGCAGTGCTTTGACAATGCCCACAACATGACCGACCGTTTCAGTGCGTTGAGTGCTTTGGTGACGTCAGGACAAGCCTTGGCCACGCCTGCCCTGCAACGCTTCTACAGCCTGTTCTCGCGCGAAGCATTGGTGATGGACAAATGGTTTGCCTTGCAAGCCAGTGCGCCGGACCGTGCTGGCAACGTGCTGCCGGTGGTACGTCAGCTCATGCAGCACCCCGACTTCACGTTGAAAAACCCCAACCGTGCGCGCAGCCTGATCTTCAGCTACTGCAACGCCAATCCGGCCGCTTTTCACCGCAGCGATGCCGCAGGTTATGTGTTTTGGAGCGAGCGCGTGCTAGAGCTCGACGCCTTCAACCCCCAAGTGGCGGCCCGCTTGGCCCGCGCCTTGGACCGCTGGAGCAAACTGGCCGAGCCCTACCGCAGCGCGGCCCATGTGGCCCTCACCCGCATCGCCGCCAAGGCAGACTTGAGCAACGACGTGCGCGAAGTCATCTCGCGCGCCCTCAGTTAATTCACCCCTCACCACAGAGACACACCATGAGCATTTCCCTCACCCGCTATCTGGTCGAACAGCAACGCGCCGAAGGCCACATCCCCTCTGAGTTGCGTTTGCTGCTCGAAGTGGTGGCCCGCGCTTGCAAGAGCATCAGCCAAGCCGTGAACAAAGGCGCCTTGGGCGATGTGCTGGGCACCGCTGGCAGTGAGAACGTGCAAGGTGAGGTGCAAAAGAAGCTCGACATCATTGCCAACGATGTGCTGATTGAAGCCAACGAATGGGGCGGCCACTTGGCAGCGATGGCCTCAGAAGAAATGGACACCATCCACTTGGTGCCCAACCGCTACCCCCAGGGCGAATACCTGTTGATGTTTGACCCGCTCGACGGCTCCAGCAACATCGATGTCAACGTGAGCATTGGCACCATCTTCAGCGTGCTGAAAAAAACCGATGCCAACAAAGGCGTGAGCGAAGACGACTTTCTCCAGCCCGGCACCCAGCAGGTGGCTGCGGGTTATTGTGTCTATGGCCCACAAACCACCTTGGTGCTCACCGTGGGTGACGGCGTGGCCATGTTCACCCTCGACCGCGAGCAAGGCTCGTTTGTGCTGACCCAAGAAAATGTCCGCATCCCGGCTGACACCAAAGAGTTCGCCATCAACATGAGCAACATGCGCCATTGGGATGAGCCCGTGAAGCGCTACATCGACGAGTGTTTGCAAGGCGAAGAAGGCCCACGCGGCAAGAACTTCAACATGCGCTGGATCGCCTCGATGGTGGCCGATGTACACCGCATCATGACCCGTGGCGGTGTCTTCATGTACCCCTGGGACAAGCGCGAACCCAACAAACCCGGCAAGCTGCGTCTGATGTACGAGGCCAACCCCATGAGCTGGTTGATCGAACAAGCCGGCGGTGCCGCCACCAACGGCCGTCAACGCATTTTGGAAGTTCAACCCACACAACTGCACGAACGTGTCAGCGTGATCTTGGGCTCTAAAAACGAGGTGGACCGCATCACCAGCTACCACCTCGAAGGCTGATTCGCTCACCCACGCTGGCTATAATTGAATTCAGGTTGCCGGTGTAGCTCAGTCGGTAGAGCAGCTCATTCGTAATGAGAAGGTCGGGTGTTCGATTCATCTCTCCGGCACCAACCCACACCCCAACAAAAAATCGGCCTTGCGGCCGATTTTTTTTTCGATCGTGCATTGGGCCCGCTCATGCAGCAGGCGCCTCTAGCGAACTCATCAGCCGATCAAGTCGACTTTGCCGTTCAAGTCCATGATGCCTGTGATCACGCTCAACTTAGGTTGGCGCTTGTTCACCGCGGCACGGAACGCATTCAATGCGTCGGCATGGGCATGGGTTTCGTCTTCTTTGGTCGCGACTTTGGCTTCGCCAAAAGCCAATTTGGCGGCCCCGCAATCGCGGTGCGTGAGCGCCACCACACGCGGAATGTGGTGCAGCGACACGGTGATGTCCAGGTTGTCCCAAAAGGTGTTGTGCCAAGCTGCAAACTTGGGATGAACAGCACCAATCGGACCGCCAGCAAACACAAACTGGCTGTAGTTGTCGCTCAGCTTGTCACGGGCAATGCCATGCAACAAGCCCATGTACTGCCAGCTCAGGGTGGTGAAGCGCGGGTCGATGCAATTGACCAACATGGCTTCGTAGTTGCCACTGGCAGCTTGGCTGCGGCCCGGCGTCATGGCCAGCATGCCACCAGCCAGTGCAGCGGCGCCAAGACCTAAAAAGCCACGGCGTGAGCTGGCACCCTTGAGCGCGCTGGGGTCGCAACACAGGCAGCTGTAGGCCGAAGAAGAATGGGATGTGGGGTGTGAATCAATCAATGCGCGCTCCTTGTGGGGTCTCTATAGGGGGAATTCAAACTGGTGTATCGACCAGAACGCAATTTTCTTGAGCGTTTCTGCCTCAAGCCCATGCACGTAAACCCTAAATCACCGCGGTTAACCTCTTTTTGCTTGACAGTCAGACTGCTTTGGAGGAAAGTTATTTCAATATTGAAATATACAAATCCAAAATAGTTAAGGAGCGGCGCATGAAGATCGTCTGTATTGGTGGCGGACCTGCGGGCCTGTACTTTGGCCTGCTGATGAAGCAGCGCAACCCGGCCCATGACATCACGGTGGTCGAGCGTAACCTGCCCTACGACACGTTTGGCTGGGGCGTGGTGTTTTCAGATGCCACCATGGACAACATGCGCATGTGGGACCGCGAAACGGCCGACGAAATTCAGGAAGCTTTCAACCACTGGGACGACATTGAGTTGTTGTTCAAGGGGCGCCGAATTCGCTCGGGTGGCCATGGTTTTGTGGGAATTGGCCGCAAAAAATTGCTCAACATTTTGCAGGCACGCTGTGAACAGCTGGGCGTGAAGCTGGTGTTTGATTGCGATGTGCAATCTGACCTCGACTTCCCCGACGCCGACCTGATCATTGCCAGCGATGGCATCAACTCCACCATTCGCACCCGCTACGCCGACACCTTCAAACCCGACATCGTGACCCGTCCCAACCGCTTCATCTGGTTGGGCACCCACCGCCTGTACGACGCTTTCACCTTTGATTTTCAAAAGACCGAGCACGGCTGGTTCCAGGCCCACATCTACAAGTTTGACGACAGCACCACGACCTTCATCGTCGAATGTCCCGAGCATGTGTTCTTGGCCCACGGCCTGGACAAAGCCGACCAAGAAGCCTCGATTGCGTTTTGCGAAAAATTGTTTGCCGACACTTTGCAAGGCGCCAAACTGATGACCAATGCGCGCCACCTGCGCGGCTCTGCCTGGCTCAACTTCCAACGCGTGGTGTGTGAGCAATGGTGGCTCAACAACCAACACAACAGCCATGTGGTGCTGATGGGCGACGCGGTGCACACCGCCCACTTCGCCATTGGCTCTGGCACCAAACTGGCCATTGAAGATGCGATTGAACTCACCCGCCAGTTTGAGCTGCTGGGCGATGACCCCAGCCGCATCACCGAGGTGTTGAAGGCCTACCAAGAAGCACGCCGCATCGAAACGCTGAAAATTCAAAACGCCGCCTGGAACGCGATGGCCTGGTTCGAGGTGTGTGGCGAACGTTACTGCGACCAACTGGAGCCTGAGCAGTTCATGTACTCCATGCTCACCCGCAGTCAACGCATCAGCCACGAAAACCTGCGCTTGCGCGACAAAGCTTGGCTCGACGGCTACGAGCAATGGTTTGCCAAAAACAAAGGGGCACTCACCGCCACACCGCCCATGTTCACGCCCTACAGCGTGCGCTCGGTGACGTTGAAAAACCGCGTGGTGGTCTCACCCATGGCGCAGTACTCGGCAGTCGACGGCATAGCAGGCGACTACCACTTGGTCCACCTGGGCGCGCGCGCCATGGGCGGCGCAGCGCTGGTGTTTGCCGAAATGATTTGCACCAGCCCCGACGCACGCATCACCCCCGGCTGTCCGGGGCTGTGGAACGAGGCGCAAGAGAAAGCCTGGGAACGCATCGTGGCCTGGGCCCATGCCAACAGCGATGCCAAGATGGCCGCACAAATTGGCCATGCAGGTGCCAAAGGCTCGACCCGCCGCGCCTGGGAGGGCATTGACCAACCGCTGAGCCACGACGACACCGAAGCCAACTGGCCACTCTTGAGCGCATCGCCTCAGCAATACATTGAGGGCGTGAGCCAAACCTCCCACGCCATGACCCGCGCCGACATGGACCGTGTCAAAGCAGACTTTGTGGCAGCAACCGAGCGCGCAGCGCGCGCAGGCTTTGATTGGTTGGAGTTGCACTGTGCGCACGGCTATTTGCTCTCAAGCTTCATCTCGCCCCTCACCAACCACCGCAGCGACGCCTACGGTGGTTCGCTCGAGAACCGCTTGCGCTACCCGCTGGAAGTGTTCCAAGCGGTGCGCGCAGCATGGCCCGCACACCTGCCGATGTCGGTGCGCATCTCGGCCCACGATTGGGTGGAAGGCGGAATCACGCCCGACGATGCGGTGCAAGTGGCCAAGGCCTTCAAGGCCGCGGGTGCTGACTTGATCGACTGCTCGTCGGGCCAGGTCAGCAAACAAGAAAAACCAGTGTTTGGCCGCATGTTTCAAACGCCGTTTGCCGACCAGATTCGGCAAGAGGCGGGCATTGCCACCATCGCCGTGGGCGCCATCAGCGAAGCCGACCACGTCAACAGCATCATCGCGGCGGGTCGTGCCGACTTGTGCGCTGTGGCCCGGCCCCACTTGGCCAACCCGGCCTGGACCTTGACCGAAGCAGCCCGCATTGGCTACCAAGGCCTGGCCTGGCCCAAGCCCTACATCTCGGCCAAGCGCCAAATGGAGGCCAATTTCGAACGTGCCGCAGCACAAGCCAAGCCATGAACCTCCTCTACCCCGAACCTTTGAAAAACCAACATGCGGTGGTCACCGGTGCGGCACGCGGCATCGGTGCGGCCATTGCCCAGCAATTGGCACAAGCCGGCGCCAAGCTCACCCTGATGGGACGACACGCCGAAGGCTTGCAGGACTTGGCCAAGCGTTTGCAAATCGGTGACCGTGTGCACATTCAAACCGTGGACATTGCCAACGCGGCCTCGGTCGAACACGCCATGACCGCAGCGGTGCAAGCCATGGGGCCGGTCAACTTGCTGATCAACAACGCAGGTCAAGCCAGCAGCCAAACATTTCTCAACACCGATTTGGCAGCTTGGCAACACATGGTCAATGTCAACCTCACCGGCACGTATTTGTGCATCCACGCTGCCTTGCCCAGCATGCTGCAAGCAGCCCGCGAGGGCTCCCATGGACGCATCGTCAATGTGGCCAGCACCGCAGGCCTCAAAGGCTACGCCTTTGCTGCAGCCTACAGCGCGGCCAAACATGGCGTGATGGGCTTGACCCGGTCACTTGCGCTGGAGTTGGCGCGCAAAGGTGTCACCGTCAACGCGGTGTGTCCCGGCTACACCGAAACAGACATCGTCAGACACGCGATTGACAACATCGTGCACAAAACCGGCAAAACCCCGGAGCAAGCGCGCAGCGCCCTCGCCAGCAGCAACCCGCAACAGCGACTGGTTCAGCCGGAAGAGGTGGCCCACGCCGTACTCAGCCTGTGCATGTCAGGCAGCGACGCCATCAATGGGCAAGCCATCGTCATCGATGGCGGGGAGTTGGCAGGATGAGTCAAACCGAAACCGAAGATTTGGAGTTGCGCGCTCGCGACGACCACCACGCCTCCTTGCGCCTGTGGCTGCGCTTGTTGTCTTGCACCACGCTGATCGAGGACAACATCCGACAAAAATTACGCGGTCAGTTTGACACCTCGCTGTCGCGCTTTGACCTGATGGCCCAACTCGAACGACACCCAGAGGGCCTGACCATGGGCGAGTTGTCGCGCCGCATGATGGTGAGTGGGGGCAACACCACGGTGATCGTCGACCAACTGGAGAAAGAACAACTGGTTCAGCGCCGCATTGCCGCCACCGACCGACGCTCTTACCGGGTCTTATTGACACCTTCCGGGTACGACGCTTTCCAGCGCATGGCCGCTGACCATGAACAATGGGTGGTTCAGCTGTTTGGCGGCTTGTCCGAGCGCCAGCAAGTGCAACTCAGCCACTTGCTGGGGCACCTCAAAACCAGCATCCACCAACATCAATCCAACGCCACTTCGGAGTCCCCATGAGCCAGACGCACCTTCCAGGCCAAGCCCACCAACTGCCGCGACACCGCAACACACTGGCCAGCTATCAGGCGGTGCACTTCTTGTTTGAGGTCAACGATGGCGTGGCCACGGTCACCTTGAACCGGCCCGAGCGCAAGAACCCGCTGTCGTTTGACTCGTACGCCGAACTGCGCGATCTGTTTCGCGCCCTGTGCTACGCCAACGATGTGCATGCAGTGGTCATCACCGGGGCAGGTGGCAACTTTTGCTCTGGCGGCGATGTGCATGAAATCATTGGCCCGCTGACCCAACTCGACATGCCCGGTCTGTTGGCCTTCACCCGCATGACGGGTGACTTGGTCAAAGCCATGCGGGCTTGCCCACAACCGATCGTGGCCGCCATCGACGGCATTTGTGCCGGTGCGGGAGCACTCTTGGCGTTGGCGTCAGATCTGCGCTACGGCACCGAGCGCAGCAAAACCTATTTCTTGTTCAACAAGGTCGGCTTGGCGGGCTGCGACATGGGCGCCTGCGCCCTGCTGCCCCGCGTGATCGGTCAAGGCCGTGCCTCCGAGTTGCTCTACAGCGGGCGCGGCTTGCCTGGACCCGAGGCCGAGCGTTGGGGCTTTTACAACCGCGTGTGTGCCCCTGACGAGGTGTTGGCCCAAGCCCAAGCCATGGCGCACGAATTGGCCCACGGCCCGACCTTTGCCAATGCCATGACCAAGAAAATGTTGCAGCAAGAGTGGAACATGGGCGTGGACGAAGCGATCGAAGCCGAAGCCCAAGCCCAAGCCATTTGCATGATGACCAACGACTTTCACCGGGCCTACCACGCCTTTGTGGCCAAGCAAACGCCGGTTTTCCAAGGAGACTGACCATGTCCTCAACCAAACCCCGACCACAAGGGCACCCGCCAGAGCTGGACTTGCCCTTCTTTGACGAAGGGCATCGCCACCTCAAACGAAGCCTGCATGAGTGGTGCTTGGCCCACATTGGCGGGAGTGAAGGTGAGCACATCGACGACGTCGATGCGCAATGCGGCCATTGGGTTAAGGCCCTCGGGCGCGGTGACTGGTTGCGCTTTGCCGTGGCGGGCTTGGAGTATGGGGGCGACCAAAACGTGATCGACACGCGCTCGATCTGCTTGCTGCGCGAAGAACTGGCTTGGCACCACGGCTTGGTTGACTTTGCATTTGCCATGCAGGGCTTGGGATCAGGCGCCATCAGCCTGTTTGGCAGCGAAGAGCAAAAAGAACACTATCTGCCGCGCGTGGCCGACGGCAGTGCGGTGGCCGCCTTTGCCTTGAGCGAACCCCACTCTGGGTCTGATGTGGCGGCCATGTCGACCACCGCCACCTTGAAGGGCGACCACTTTGAAATCAATGGCTCCAAAACCTGGATCTCCAACGGCGGCATTGCCAACTTTTATGTGGTGTTTGCGCGCACCGACGAAGCCCCAGGGGCGCGTGGCATCAGTGCCTTCATCGTGGACGCCAAAACACCCGGACTTGAAATTTCTGAGCGCATCGACGTCATCGCACCGCACCCCTTGGCCACCTTGCGCTTTGTCAACATGCGCGTCCCTGTGGGTCATTTGTTGGGCGAGAGTGGGCAAGGTTTCAAAGTGGCCATGGCCACGCTCGATGTGTTTCGCACTTCAGTGGCCGCAGCGGCCTTGGGGTTTGCACGCCGGGCTTTGGACGCATCCATTGGTTGGGTGCGCACCCGTCACATGTTTGGGCAAGCCCTCGGCGACTTTCAAATCACGCAAACCAAGATCGCTGAAATGGCGACCCTGCTCGACGCGGCCACCCTCTTGACCTACCGCGCCGCGTGGATGCGGGATCAAGGCCACCGCATCACCCGCGAAGCCGCCATGGCCAAGATGACCGCCACCGAAAACGCGCAAAAGATCATCGACATGGCGGTGCAACTGCACGGCGGCATGGGGGTGAAGAAGGGTTGCATCGTCGAGTCGCTTTACCGCGAGATTCGGGCCCTGCGCATTTACGAGGGGGCCACTGAGGTGCAGCTGCTCATCATCGGACGCGATCTGATCAAGCCCTGAGCGTACATAGGCAAGGTATGACACACGCACAGCACCCTGAGCCAGACAACGCCGCGTTGATCGCTTCGTCGCACCTCGACACCTTTGCCCGCGACAGCCTGCCCCCGCCTGAGCAATGGCCACAGTTTGTGTTCGACCAGCCCGAGCTGCACTACCCTGATTTTTTGAATGTGACCGTCGAGCTGGTCGACCGGCATGTGCGCGAAGGCCGAGGCGAGCGGGCCGCCATTCACGGGGCCCACAGCAGCTGGACCTACCGCGCACTGCAACAGCAGATCGACCGGATGGCCCAGGTGCTGATCCACGACATGGGGCTGGTGTCGGGTAACCGCGTGCTGCTGCGCGGCGCCAACAGCCCCATGATGGCAGCCTGCTGCTTGGCCGTTTTCAAAGCGGGCTTGGTGGCGGTACCCACCATGCCTTTGTTGCGCGCCACCGAGCTGAAACAAATCCTCGACAAAGCCCAGGTCAGCGCCGCCTTGTGCGCCAGCAGCTTGACCGACGAGTTGGCGCACTGCCTGGACCCTGCTCACGCACAGCATGCGCCCAGCTTGCAGCAGATGGTGGTGTTTGACAGCGACATGCCCACGGGGCTCGAAGCACGGATGCAGCGCTTTGACACACCGTATGTCGGCCACCCCACCACCCGCGACGACGTGTGCCTGATTGCCTTCACCAGCGGCACCACCGGCAAGCCCAAAGGCACCCTGCACTTTCACCGCGATGTGCTGGCCATGTGCGACCTGTTTCCACGCCATGTGCTGCACATGGGGCCTGACGATGTGGTGTGCGGCACGCCGCCCATCGCCTTCACCTTTGGCCTGGGCGGTTTGTTGGCGTTTCCGCTGCGCCATGGCGCGAGCACCGTGCTGCTGGAGAAACTCACGCCCGAGTTGCTGCTGCACACCATCGACAAGTACCGCGCCACCCAGTGCTACACCGCACCCACCTTCTACCGCCAAATGGCGCTGCTGGCCGATGGCGTGGACCTGCGCAGCTTGCGCCATCCGGTGTCCGCCGGTGAAGCCTTGCCCGAGGCCACGCGCCAGCTTTGGTTGGACCACACAGGCATTCCCATCACCGACGGCATCGGTGGCACCGAGGTGATCCACATCTACATCGCCAGCGCTGGCAAGGACTGGCGCCCTGGCACTTTGGGCCAAGTGGTGCCGGGCTACCAGGCGCAAATCGTGGACGACGACATGCAGCCTGTGCCACCCGGCACACCGGGGCGCTTGGCCGTGCGTGGCCCCACGGGCTGTCGCTACCTCAACGACACACGCCAAACCGACTACGTGAAAGACGGCTGGAACCTGCCCGGCGACACCTTTGTGATGGATGCCGACGGCTACTTCAGCTACCTCGCGCGCAACGACGACATGATTGTCTCGGCGGGCTACAACATCGCCGGCCCCGAGGTTGAAGGTGTGTTGCTGCAACACCCGGCTGTGGCCGAGTGTGGGGTGGTGGGCATCCCCGACGAAGCGCGCGGCCACATCGTGATGGCCCATGTGGTGCTCAAACCCGGTGAGGTGGCCAGCAGCGCCTTGGCCACCGAACTGCAAGAGTTTGTGAAAGGGGAAATTGCCCCCTACAAGTACCCGCGTCGCATTGACTTCGTGGCGCAGTTGCCGCGTACCGAGACCGGCAAATTACAACGTTTCCGTTTGCGCCAAATGGCCCAAGCACCCCAATGAGAAAGGCTTCACATGTGGCATGTTTTACAACCCGAAGGATGGATCGCCCCGAAAGGGTACGCCAACGGCATTGAAGCACGCGGTCGACAAATTTATGTGGCAGGCATGATTGGCTGGAATGGCCAAGCCCAGTTTGAAACCGACGACTTTGTGGCGCAATGCGCCCAAGCCCTGCAAAACATCGTGGACACCCTGGCCTGCGCCAAAGCGGGCCCGCAGCACATGGTGCGCATGACCTGGTATGTGAAAGACAAAAAAGAGTATTTGGCGCGCGGGCGCGAACTGGGCCAGGTCTACCAGCAGGTGATCGGTCGCCACTATCCGGTGATGACCTTGGTGCAAGTGGCCGACTTGTTAGAAGACCGAGCGCAGGTAGAAATCGAAGTCACCGCCGTGGTGCCTGACTGACCGCTGGGCAACCGCACAAACAGACGCGCGCTTGCGTGCTCGGACGCAGGCTCACGCTCAGGCCTTGCCGGCCTGCTTTTTGAAATGCTCCATGAACGCCTGGGCAGCAGGCGAAATCTCAACCCCTGATTTGGTCAGCGCCACGATTTGCCGTGATACCGTGGGCGAAACCAAAGCCAGCGTGGCAATGGTCGATGCGGGGGACAAAGCTTGCGCTCTGGAGATGGCGTAAGACGGCAACACCGACACACCCTCGCCCGCGGCCACCAGCCCCAAGGCCGTGGCCACTTGCGACACCTCATAAGCAGGCTGCATGCGTCGGCTCCACCGGGAAAAGGCTTGGTCCACCAGCGTGCGCAAACCGCTGCCATGGCGCAGCAAGATCAGCGGCTCACTCAAGAGGTCTTGCCACGCCACCTCGCGCTGCTCGGCCAAAGGGTGCGAGGTGTGGCAGGCCAACATCAAGGTGTCGGCATACAAGGGTGTGGCCAACACGTCCACATCATCCTCGTTGGCGGTACACACCGCCATGTCCACTTGGGCCTGACGCACCAGTGCGGGCAGCGAATCCACCGGGCCATCGAGCAACTCGACGCGCACCTGTGGGTGCTGCAAACGAAAACTCGCAATCAGCTGCGGAAACAAGGCGCTGGCCAACAAGGGCGTAGCGACCAAACGCAGCACGCTGTTTTTCACCGCTTGCGCGGCTTGCAAGCGGCTCAAGCCTTGTTCCAGCTCAGCAAACACGCGCTCGACCGTGGGCAAAAACTGGTGGCCCGCCTCGGTCAACACCAAGCGGCGCGTGGTGCGCTCAAACAAGCGCACACCCACATCGTCTTCCATGGCACGCACCAGCATCGACAAAGCCGACGGCGTGAGGTGGAGCTTGGCCGCAGCGCGGGTCATGCTGGACTCTTGCGCCACGGCCAAAAAAGCACGCAATTGGCGCAAGCTCAGGTTGGAGGTGGCAAGGGGGTGGCTCATGCTCAAAGCATAGCCTGCATCACCGCCAAAAATGGGTCGCGGTACACATGTTTGGCGCTCACCACCTCACGTCCGGCCACCGCACGGCGCCGCCAAGTGGGCGATGGCGACGAAAACACCAAAGCGTCCAAGACTTGGGGCAAGGGCACGCCCGCCAGTGCGTCGCTGTCGGTGTCGAGCTCGAGCCAATCGGCGCGCTGGCCCAGCGCCAGCCCGCCCAAGGGCAAGCCCGTGGCTGCCACGCCCCCACGCAACGCGCTGTCCACCAGCACGGCGGCGGTAGAACCCACGCCTTGCTGCCCATCGAGCGCCACGTTGCGGCGCTGCCCGCGCAGGCGTTGGCCGTACTCCAGCCAGCGCAACTCTTCCAGCCAGTTGCGGTTGATGTGGCTGTCGGTGCCCACCGACCAGCGCAGACCCTGTTGCAGCGCTTGCGGCAACTCAAAAAAACCATCGCCCAAATTGGCTTCGGTGCTGGGGCAAATCACCACACTGGCGTCGCGCTGCGCCAGGCCACGGATTTCCTCAGCAGTCGCATGGGTGGCGTGCACCAAGTTCCAACGCGCGTCCACCGGGGCGTGGTCCAACAGCCATTCAATCGGACGCAGACCATGGTGGCTCAGGCAATCGTTGACCTCTTTCATCTGCTCGGCCACGTGGATGTGAATCGGTCCATCGGTCACCACTGAGGCCACCGCGTTCAAAGCCACCGCATCCACCGCACGCAAAGAATGCAAAGCCACACCAGCATTCAACAGCGGCGCTGACTGGGGCGATGTGCCCAGTGCTGCGCGACGCGCCACAGCGTTGACGGCATCGCGCAAGGCCAGCACCGACTCAGGCGTAGAGGCAAAGCGTCGCTGCATGTCGCTGAGTCCCGGCTGGCCAAAGCCTTGGTGCATGTAGAGCGTGGGCAACAGAGTCAAGCCAATGCCCACCGTTTGGGCTGCACGCACCAAAGCCCAGGTCATCTCGCCCGGGTCGGCATAGGCGCTGCCATCGGGTGCGCGGTGCAGGTAGTGGAACTCGCACACCTGGGTGTAGCCTGCGTCCAGCAACTCGGCATACAGCCAAGTGGCGATGGCTTCGAGCTGCGCCGGTTCAACGCGCAAGGCAATGCGGTACATGCGCTCGCGCCAACTCCAAAAGTCGTCACCGGCGCGCTGGCTGTGTTCGGCCAAACCCGCCATGGCACGTTGGAACGCGTGGCTGTGCGCGTTGACCATGCCGGGAATCACCCAGCCCACGGCGCTGGCCCCTTGGGCCTGCTGGGGCGTGGGCGATGGGGTGATGGCCGACCAGCAGCCGCTGGCGTCGGCCTCGAGCAACACGTTGCTCACCCAAGCGCCGTGGGTCTGGCCTGGCAACCAGGCCTGTTGCGCCAGCCACTTCATCGCGGCAAGGCCTGCACGGCCTCTAAACCTGCGCGCACCATGGCCTGGAGCACGGGCTGGCACTTGGCAGCCAAGGTCGCGTCGTACGCATAGGGCGGCACTTCTTGCATGTACAAGCTTTGGCATTTCTCCAGTTGCACGGCATGGATGCCGCCCGCCGGGTTGCCATAGTGGCGCGTGGTGTAGCCGCCTTTGAAACGCCCATTCACCACGCTGCTGATGCCCGCCGCATCTTGGCAAGCCTGCGCCACCGCTTGGGTCACGCGTGCATCGGCGGCTTTGCCGTCGGCCGTGCCAATGTTGAGGTCGGGCAAGCGGCCCTCAAACAGCCACGGAATTTCACTGCGAATGCTGTGCGCATCCCACAGCAACACTTGACCATGCAAGACACGCAAGCGTGCCAGCTCTTGCGCCAGCGCGTCGTGGTAAGGCTGCCAATACTGGCTGCGCCGCTCTAAGCGCTGCGTGATGGACGGCTCGCAACCTGTCTGGTACAGCGGGTCACCGGTGAAAAAACGCGTGGGACACAGCTCGGTGTTGGAGGCACCGGGGTACATGGGCGTGTCATCAGGTGGGCGGTTGAGGTCGATCACATAGCGCGAGGTGGTGGCACGCAACACGCTCGCACCCAAACCGTCTAAAAAGTTATAAAGCGTGGCCAAGTGCCAATCGGTGTCTTCCACATCCAGCGCACGCGGCACATACAAAGCACGCAGCGCATGGGGAATGTCGGTGCCAATGTGCGGCATGCACACCAGCAACGGCGCGCTGCCCTGCGTCAACTCAAACACATTCATGGGGTGATCTCTTTCTGGGGCTGACCGCCCCAAATGGTTTGTTGTCGGGGGTTGGCCCCCATGGCATAACAAAGCTCAGCCGGGTGCGCCACATCCCACAGCACAAAGTCAGCGCGTTGGCCGGCCACCAGTTGCCCTCGGTCGTGCAAGCCCAACGCCAGCGCCGCATGGCGGGTGGCGCCCAAAATGGCTTCTTGGGGTGTCAAGCGCATCAGCGTGCAGGCCATGTTGAGCATCAGCAACATCGAGGTGCAGGGCGAGCTGCCGGGGTTGCAGTCGGTCGACACCGCCATGGGCACCTGGTGTTCACGCAAGCGGGCGATGGGGGGCACACGGGTTTCGCGCAAAAAGTAAAACGCGCCCGGCAGCAGCACGGCCACCGTGCCCGCCGCGGCCATGGCGCGCACACCGTCTTCGCTCAACCACTCCAGGTGGTCGCAACTCAAGGCGCCGTACTTGGCGGCCAAGGCCGCACCCTGGCTGTCGCTGAGTTGCTCGGCATGCAGCTTGACGGGCAAGCCCAAACGCTGCGCGGCTTGGAACACCCGCTCGGTTTGCGCGAGGCTGAAACCAATGCGCTCACAAAACACATCCACCGCATCGACCAAGCCAGCGTCTTTGAGCGGGCCCATCATGTCGACCACGGCTTGGATGTAGTCGTCGGCGCGACCGGCGTATTCAGACGGCAGCGCATGGGCCCCCAAAAACGTGGTGCGCACGTGCACCGCATGCTGCTGGCCCAAACGCCGCGCCACTTGCAAGCACTTGCGCTCGTGCGCCAGCGACAAGCCGTAGCCGGATTTGATCTCCACCGTGGTCACGCCCTCGGCCATCAGCGCCTTCAAGCGACGCTGGGCCTGTTGGTACAAATCTTCGGCAGACGCATCGCGTGTGGCCTGCACAGTCGACACAATGCCGCCACCCGCGCGGGCCACTTCTTCGTAACTGGCACCGTTGAGGCGCAACTCAAACTCATGGGCGCGCTGACCGCCGTACACCAAGTGGGTGTGGCAATCGACCCAGCCCGGGGTGATGAGCGCGCCCTGCGCGTCGTGCACCTCGGCCCCCGTCAACCAGTGCGGCGGCAGTTCACGCGCGGGCCCAGCCCAGACAATCTGTTCGCCTTCGCACACCAATACACCGTCGTCGATCAAGCCATAGCCATCGGCGGCACCTGCGGCACAGGTGACCAAACGGGCGTGGGTCCAGAGTTGGGGGGTCATGCGGCTCCTTCGATGAACAACCACAGCGCATGCGCACTGTGCACCTGCACCGCCTGGTGTGGGGTCAGCACGCGCCAAGCCAAGCTGTGGCGTGGCACAGACTGCGACTGCGTGCCCTGCGTGATGCGGGTCTCGTCGTGCAAGGCAAACACGCCAGCCAAGCCCGCGACAGTGGGGGTGAATGCATGCGTCTGCGCGCGCAAGCGTTGCATGTGCGCAGGCAAGCCTCGGGTCATCAGGTTGAAGTCGAGGGTGGCGCCGTCGATCAAGTCACAGTCGCACCGCCATTCGCCCTCAAAAGCCAACACCTCGCTGTGCGCATCCAAGCGGTGGGTGGACTGCGGAAAACGCAACACCACGCCTGCGCCGTCGAGCACGGCAAACCAACGCTGGGTTTTTTCAAAGCGCGAGAACGGGCCGTTGGCCGCCACATCGGCCACCGACAAGCGCCAGCGCCAGTCGGTGCTTGTCGGGCCCGACAACAGCTCACGCGTGACACCGCCGCCATTGCGCCAGGGTATAGGCGGCACATCGGCCAGTGCCAGCACTTGCCAATCTGTGTGGTGCGTGGTCATGCTTGAAAGTCTCCGTTGAAGCTGTAGCGCGTGCCCGGGTACACCAAGCGCGCCAAACTCGCCACATGGCTGGCGCTCACCGTGCGGCGCACCATCACCAAGCAGGCCTCTTGTTTGCGAATGCCCAGCAGCTTGGCCTCTTCGGCGCTGGGTAAGCAGGCTTCGATGGAATAGCTGGCTTGGGTCAAGGGTGCGTGGTCGAGCAAGTGGCGTGTCGGTGTGGTTTGGTTGAAATCGGTTTTCAAATAATCGGGGGCGGCCAGTGGGTTGACGTAGCGGTCTTCGTACTGAATGGGCACACCGTTTTCCAAATGAATCAAGACGGTGTGAAACACCGACTGCCCGGCGCGCAGCCCCATGCGCTGCGCCAAGGCTTGCGGCGCACGCAGGGTCTCCACTGTGATGACACGTGTGGCATGAAGGTGGCCACGCTCGGTGACCTCTTCTTGCACGTCGCGGATGGTGAGTTGTGACGACACCTGGTGCAGCTCAGCCACGAAGGTGCCCGAACCCTGCACGCGGCGCACCAAGCCTTCGGCCATCAGTTCACGCAAGGCGCGGTTGATGGTCATGCGACTCACGCCAAACTGGTGCATCAACGCACTTTCGCTGGGCACCGGATCGCCCGACACCCACACACCCAAGCCGATTTGGGTGCGTACATAGGTTTTCACTTGCTCGTAAACAGGGGCCGATGCGGAGGTCATGACTAGGGAGAATACTACGATTGACAGAAGTTGTATAGACAACTACAGTGATTTCCAAACAGCACCTCAGGCCGCATTTTTCACCATGACCGACCACTCCATTTCCAAGCACCTCGCCGCTCAGGCACGCCCCGTCAAAGCACCCCACGGCAGCACCTTGCATTGCGCCAACTGGGAAATTGAAGCGGCCTACCGCATGATCCAAAACAACCTCGACCCCGAGGTGGCCGAAAACCCCGACGCCCTGGTGGTGTACGGTGGCATCGGCAAAGCCGCACGCAACTGGGACTGCTTTGACATGATCTTGGCGTCGCTGCGCAAACTCCAACCCGACGAAACACTGCTGGTGCAGTCGGGCAAACCGGTGGGCGTGTTTCGCACCCACACCGGCGCGCCGCGGGTGCTGATTGCCAACTCCAACCTGGTGCCCAAGTGGGCCACCTGGGAGCACTTCAACGAACTCGACCGTGCGGGCTTGATGATGTACGGCCAGATGACCGCAGGCAGCTGGATCTACATCGGCAGCCAAGGCATCGTGCAAGGCACGTACGAAACCTTTGTCGAGGCAGGCCGCCAACACTTCAACGGCGACTTGTCGGGCCGCTGGGTCTTGACCGCAGGCTTGGGCGGCATGGGTGGCGCACAACCCTTGGCCGCCACGTTTGCCGGCGCCTGTTCACTCAACATCGAGTGCCAGCAATCGCGCATCGACTTTCGCTTGAAAACCCGCTACGTCGACAAACAAGCCGCCAACTTGGACGAAGCCTTGGCCATGATCGCGCACCACACCCAGCGCAAAGAAGCGGTGTCTATCGCCGTGTGTGGCAACGCTGCCGATCTGTTGCCCCAACTGGTGGAGCGCGTACGACAGGGTGGCATTCGCCCCGACATCGTGACCGACCAAACCTCGGCCCACGACATCATCAATGGCTACTTGCCCAGCGGCTGGACGCTGGACCAATGGCATGCCGCACAACGCGACCCGGCCCAACATGCGGCCCTGACCCAAGCGGCAGGTGCCTCGTGTGCCACCCACGTCAAAGCCCTGTTGGCGTTTCATGAGATGGGCATTCCCACGGTGGACTACGGCAACAACCTGCGCCAGGTGGCCAAAGACTTTGGCGTGGCCAACGCGTTTGATTACCCAGGCTTTGTGCCCGCCTACATCCGTCCGCTGTTTTGCCGTGGCGTGGGCCCCTTCCGCTGGGTGGCCTTGAGCGGCGACCCCGAAGACATTTTGAAAACCGACGCCAAGCTCAAAGAACTGTTCCCCCACAACCAGCCGCTGCACCGCTGGCTGGACATGGCCGAGGAACGCATCAGCTTCCAGGGTCTGCCGGCACGCATTTGCTGGATCGGTTTGGGCGAGCGCCACTTGGCGGGTTTGGCCTTCAACGAGATGGTGCGCAACGGAGAGCTCAAGGGCCCGATCGTGATTGGCCGTGACCACCTCGACAGCGGCTCGGTCGCTTCGCCCAACCGCGAGACCGAAGCCATGATGGACGGCAGCGACGCCGTCAGCGACTGGCCCCTGCTCAACGCCTTGCTCAACACCGCCAGCGGCGCCACCTGGGTCAGCTTGCACCACGGTGGTGGTGTGGGCATGGGTTATTCGCAGCACGCGGGCGTGGTCATCGTGGCCGATGGCACCAAGGCTGCTGACGACAAGTTAGCCCGTGTCTTGTTCAACGACCCCGCCACCGGTGTGATGCGTCATGCCGATGCAGGCTATGAATCGGCTCAGGATTGCGCCCGTGAGAACGGGCTGAATCTTCCGATGCTGGGTTAAGACCTGGCACTGTTTTTTAAATTCTCTTTCTGTCCCTTTCTCAGTCACCTTCAACAGGAGTTCACATGAAAAAAATCGCCACCCTCGCATTGGCCGCTGCCCTGAGCTGCGCCGCTTCAGCCCAAGACACCTCGGTCAGCATTGCGCTGTCGGGCTGGACCGGCTTTGCCCCGCTCACCCTGGCCAAAGAGGCTGGCATTTTCAAGAAGCATGGTCTGGATGTGTCGCTGAAAAAAGTGCCGCAAAAAGACCGCCACCTGGTGATTGCATCCGGTGACGTGCAGTGCGCGGCCACCACCGTGGAGACCTGGATTGTGTGGAACGCCAACGGGGTGGCCACCACCCAAATCTTCCAACTCGACAAGAGCTACGGTGCCGACGGCATGGTGGTGAAGTCGGACATCACCAAGATCAGCGACCTCAAAGGCAAGACCGTGGCGGCCAGCGCTCCGGGCACTGCGCCCTACTTCACCTTGGCCTGGATGCTCAAGAAAAACGGCTTGACCCCCAAAGACGTGAAAGTGGTCAACCTCGAGCCCCAAGCCGCCGCCAACGCCATGATTGCAGGCAATGCAGGCCTGGATGCGGCCATGACCTATGAGCCTTATTTGAGCGCGGTGCGCAGCAAGCCCGAAGCCGGCAAGATCATCGCCACCACGCTCGACTACCCCATGATCATGGACACCTTTGGTTGCACGCCCAAGTTCTTGGCCGACAACCCCAAAGCCGCCAAAGCCATTGCCGACAGCTACTTTGAGGCGGTGGAGATGATTGCCAAAGAACCCAAGAAGAGCTTTGAGATCATGGGCGCCGACGTCAAGCAAAGTGCCGAGCAGTTTGAAGCCAGCCAGAAATACCTGCGCTGGCAAGACCGTGCCGCCAACCTGAAGTTCTTCAGCGGCGAGCATGCCCAGTTCAGCAAAGAAGCCGCTGAGTTGCTGCTGGAAGCGGGCATCATCAAACAGCTGCCTGACATGGGCAAGCTGGCCGACACACGCTTCATCAAGTAAGCATGCGTCCGCTTCAAGCTGTGACACCCGGCGCGAAAGTCGCGCTGGGTATTTCTTTCTTCATCGTGTTTTTTGCGGTGTGGGCCGCCGCCACCTTGAGTGGCTATGTGCCCAAAACATTTTTGGCTGACCCACTGACCATGTTCAAGTCGGGCGCCGACTTGCTGCTCAATCAAGGCTTTCTCTACGACATCGGCATGACGGTGTGGCGCGTGATTGGCGGCTTTGCGATTGCCGCAGTGCTGGCCATTCCGCTGGGGGTGTTGATGGGCGCCTACAAACCCATCGAAGCCTTCTTTGAACCCTTCGTCAGCTTTGCGCGGTACTTGCCGGCGTCGGCGTTCATCCCCTTGCTGATTTTGTGGGCCGGCATTGGCGAGACCCAAAAACTCGCGGTCATCTTCATCGGCTCGTTTTTTCAGCTGGTGCTCATGATCGCGGTGTCGGTGGGCAACACCCGACGCGACCTGGTGGAAGCCGCCTACACGCTGGGTGCCAAAGACCGGGGCGTGGTCACGCGCGTGCTGCTGCCCAGCGCCGCGCCCGAAGTGGCAGAAACCCTGCGCATGGTGCTGGGCTGGGCCTGGACCTATGTGATCGTGGCAGAGCTGATTGGCGCATCCAGCGGCATTGGCCACATGATCACCGACAGCCAGGCCTTGATGGCGACCGACCAAATCATCTTTGGCATCATCGTCATTGGCGCCATTGGCTTGGTCACCGACTACGTCTTCAAATCTTTCAACCGCTGGTTGTTTCCTTGGGCTCGCTTGAGCTGATTGCATGTCCATTCTTCACATCCACGAGGTCAGCAAGACCTTTCGCAGCAACGCCCAAGACACCCAAGCCCTGCTGGCCACCAGCCTGAGCGTGGCCGAGAACGACTTCATCACCATCTTGGGGCCTTCGGGCTGCGGCAAGTCCACCTTGCTGCGCATGGTGGCGGGGCTGGATGTGCCGACCACGGGTCACATCGAACTCGACGGCCACACCGTCACCGAGCCCGGTGCCGACCGTGGCATGGTGTTTCAAAGCTACACCTTGTTTCCATGGCTCACGGTGCTGCAAAACGTCTGCTTTGGGCTGCGCGAAAAAGGCCTGCCTGTGGCTGAGCAAGAGGCCATCGCCCGTCAGTTTTTGCAGCAAGTGGGCTTGCAAGACTTTGCCCACCACTTTCCCAAACAACTCTCGGGCGGCATGCAACAGCGCACCGCGCTGGCACGCGCCCTGGCCAACAACCCGCGCATTTTGTTGATGGACGAGCCCTTTGGCGCCCTCGACCACCAAACCCGCGAGTTGATGCAAGAGCTGCTGCAAGACATCTGGCAGTCGCAGCGCAAGACCGTGCTGTTTGTCACCCACGACATCGACGAAGCCATCTTCATGGGCAACCGTGTGGTGGTGATGAGTGCGCGCCCCGGTCGCATCAAATGCGATTGGCCGGTCGATCTGCCCTACCCTCGGCACTACTCGGTGAAAACCACCTCGGCGTTCACCGAGCTCAAAGCACGCCTGACCGAAGAGATCCGCATCGAGGTGCGTCGCGCCAGTGGACTGGAATAAGCCCTCACGCGCAGGAGCGTCACGCATTGCACAACTTCCCTGCACGATTGTTCAATTTATTTCGTTTCAGCTTTGAGCGTGGGTTTGGTTCAATACAGGGGTGACGTCGACACCCCCCTCCACCCTGCGCACTGAGCCCACGCGCCGCGAAGACAACGCCTTGCTGCGCGGTCAGGCCTGCTTTGGACAAGACGTGGCGCTGCCCGGCGCTTGGCACCTGGCCTTTGTGCGCAGCCCGCACGCCCATGCGCGTTTGTTGGGGCTGGACGCACAAGCGGCCCAAGGCATGCTCGGTGTGGTGACGGTGCTCACTGCGACTGAGCTGGGCGAGCACCGCATGCCCGCCATCAACCCGCTGCTGCCCGTGCTGCACCAAGAAGAGTTCACGCTGTTGGCCCGCCACACCCTGACCTGTGTGGGCCAGCCCGTGGCGGTGGTGGTGGCGCACACGCGCGAGCAGGCCCACGCTGCGGCGGCGCAGGTGGTGTTGCGCTGCGATGTTTTGCCAGCAGTCACTGACAGACACGGAGACAGCGACAGGCATGGCGACAGCGGCATGCACAGCGCCCTCCACAGCGACCCCAGCACTGCGCCAAAGCCCACCACCCGCACCCAACACCGCCATGGCAGCTTGCCCAGCACCTGCGCACACACCGCCAAGGTCAGCATCACGTCGCCACGCGTCACAGCCATGGCCATGGAGCCACGTGCATGCAGCGCACAGTGGCACGCCGACTCGGGCAGCTTGACGGTTTGGCTGGGCAGCCAAACGCCCTCGCGTGCACGCGCCGACATGGCGCATGTGCTCGGTCTGCCGCACAGCCAGGTGCGCTTGATCAGCCCCGACGTGGGCGGCGCCTTTGGTGCCAAAGCCTCGGTCAGCCCCGAAGATTTGTTGGTCGCCTTGACCGCCCAGCACCTGCGCGCCACTGTGCGCTGGACTGCCACCCGATCAGAAGACTTTGCAGCGGGCATGCAAGGACGCGGCTCACAACTCGAAGGGCAGTTGCAGTTGGATGCACAGGGGCACTTCATCGGCTTGTCGGCCCAGTTGCAGTTCGCGCTTGGGGCTTGGTTGCCGTTCTCGGCCGTGGTGCCGCTGCGCAATGCCGCGCGCATCTTGCCCGGGCCCTACCGCGTGGCGGCGCTGGACGTGCAAGGCCAAGCCACCCAGTCGCATGCCGCCCCGGTCAACATTTACCGCGGCGCTGGCCGCCCCGAAGCCGCCTTGCTGATGGAAACCTTGGTCGAACAAGCTGCGCGCCAAGCA
Organism: Comamonadaceae bacterium; assembly: GCA_947381325.1. Classification (GTDB taxonomy): domain Bacteria; phylum Pseudomonadota; class Gammaproteobacteria; order Burkholderiales; family Burkholderiaceae_C; genus Limnohabitans. Next base: position 521 of record CANCUP010000029.1, on the reverse strand, counting down.
GGTATCGACCCGGTGGCTTTGCGCCTGAAGAATCTGATTGCCGCCACCGACATGCCTTATACGACGCCCAGCGGTGAGGTGCTCGACTCGGGCGACTACGCGGCCTTGCTGCGACAAGCCTGCGAGAAGTTTGACTACACCGCAGAACGCCAGCAACAAGCTGTGCGCCGCGCACGTGGCGAATGGGTGGGCATTGGCCTGGCCTTGTATGTGGAGCCCTGTGGCCAGGGCTTTGAGTCGGCCCGCGTGACCCTGCACAGCGCTGGCCGCGTCACTGTGGCCAGCGGCGCACCTGCACAAGGCCAGGGCCATGTGACCACCTTTGCACAGATTGCCGCTGAGGCACTGGGCTGCGACGCGTCGCAGGTGACGGTGCTGATGGGCGACACCGACCACTGCCCCGACGGCACCGGCGCATTGGCCAGCCGCAGCACCGCCATTGGCGGCAGCGCGATTGTGCAAGCCTGCCGCAGCGCGCTGGCATTGCGCGCGGGCGGCGCAGCCTATCCCATCGTGGTGGA
>CANCUP010000028.1 GCA_947381325.1 Comamonadaceae bacterium | reverse complement strand
GCAATGAGCTGTTCTTGGGCTTGCTCTTCTGTCAAGGTCGAGGCTTTGACTTTGTCAATCAAGCCACTCTTTTTGTGGGTGCCCTTGTTCCAGGCGTCCATCTTGCCCAACAACTCATCGCTTTGATGGATCACCAGCACAGGGCCTTCCATGCGAGGCGTGAGATCGGGCCCAGTCACGATCACAGCGATTTCCAGCAAGCGCTCGCGCTCGGGATCAAGGCCACTCATTTCACAATCGAGCCAGACCAAATTCAGATCGGATTTCGCCAAGGTAGGCGCGGGGGTAAGGGGCAACAGATCAGACATGGGTAGGGATTGTCGCCCATAGCCACAGGGGGTTCATCTAAACTCTGTCCCTATGATGAACCCTTCTCTCTCAATGACACTGGCATTGACCGCGGTCTTGATCGCCAACTTGCTCACCAAACTGTGGCTCAGTGGGCGCCAAGTGCGTCATGTCGCACAGCACCGCCATGCCGTGCCTGCGGCCTTCGCTGACACGATTTCTCTGCAGGCCCATCAAAAAGCAGCCGACTACACATTGGCCAAAGCACGTGTGGGCTTGATCGACATGGGATTGGATGCGGTGTTGTTGATGGGCTGGACGTTGCTTGGCGGGCTGGATCTCTTGAACCAAATGACGCTGCATTGGCTCGGCGCAGGAATGATCCAACAACTGGTACTGGTGGTGAGTTTTGCGTTGATCGGTGGCCTGATCGGTCTGCCGCTGACCCTCTATCAAACCTTTGGCATTGAACAAGCTTTCGGCTTCAACAACACCACGCCCGCGCTTTGGGTGAGCGACTTGCTCAAAGGCTTGTTGGTCGGCTTGTTGCTGGGCCTGCCCATCTTGGCCTTGATTCTTTGGTTGATGGATACAGGAGGCAGCGCATGGTGGGTCTATGCATGGCTCGCTTTGGTGGGCTACCAGCTGCTGGTGATGTGGATTGCTCCCAATCTGATCATGCCGCTCTTTAACAAGTTCACCCCACTAGAAGATGCCACGCTGAAAGAACGTGTGTTGGCACTCATGACGCGTTCGGGCTTCACGGCCAAGGGTTTTTTTGTGATGGACGGCAGCCGACGATCCGCCCACTCCAATGCTTTCTTCACCGGTCTGGGTTCGGCCAAACGGGTGGTGTTTTTCGACACCTTGCTGGAACAACTCAATGGCGATGAGATGGAGGCTGTGCTGGCGCATGAGCTGGGACACTTCAAACACCGCCATATTTTGAAAATGATGGTCACCAGCTTTGCGGTGAGTCTTGCTGGCTTGGCATTGTTGGGTTGGCTGTCGCAGCAGGTGTGGTTTTACACGGGGCTTGGGGTGTCTCCTAACCTGAACGGCGGCAACAGTGCACTGGCCCTTCTTTTGTTCATGCTGGTGCTGCCCCTGGTGACCTTTTTTGTCTCGCCCTTGTCATCACGTCGATCTCGGCGCTTTGAGTTTGAAGCCGACGCCTATGCTGTGGCCAACAGCGATGCCAAAGCTTTAGGCAGCGCCCTGCTCAAGCTTTACCAAGACAATGCAGCAACGCTCACCCCCGACCCATGGTTTGTGGCGTTTTACTACTCGCACCCACCGGCTTCCCAACGCTTGACGCGTATTGGCGCATGACGCTCAGCGGCTTGGTGATTGCCACACACGGCCGCCATTGCGTGGTGGAGACCCCTGACGGAGAACGTCGGATTTGCCATCCGCGTGGCAAGAAAAGTCAGGTTGTGGTGGGCGACCGAGTGCAATGGCTCGCCAGCGAAGATGAGGGGACCATTGAAAAAGTAGAACCGAGGCGCAACTTGTTTTACCGGCAAGACGAAATGCGCACCAAGTCTTTTGCAGCCAACTTAGACCAAGTGTTGATCCTGCTGGCTGCTGAGCCTGAATTTTCGGAGATGCAACTCACGCGCGCTTTGATTGCCGCAGAGGCCGAGCACATCACCCCCGTGATTGCCCTCAACAAACAAGATTTGACAGCTTTGTTTGAACATGCTTTGACCCGCTTGTCACCCTACAGGGAGATGGGCTACACCGTGTTGTCTTTGGGCCTCAAAAGCGGGGACTTGGGAGATCTACCAGAACGCCTTGCCAACAAAACCACGTTGGTGCTTGGGCCCTCGGGCACAGGCAAAAGCACCATGGTGAATGCGCTGATTCCCCACGCCAACGTTGCCACCAACGAGATTTCCCATGCGCTCAATTCAGGCAAGCACACCACAACCGCAACCACTTGGCACTGGGTCGATGCACAACGCCAAACAGGGTTGATTGATTCGCCAGGATTTCAAGAATTCGGTTTGCACCACATCGATGCCATGCAGTTGGCTGCATACATGCCAGACTTCAAGCCGCATGTGACACATTGCAAGTTCTACAACTGCACCCATCTGCATGAGCCCAGTTGCGGCGTTCGCGATGCAGTAGAAAAAGGCATCATCAACGCCTCGCGCTATCGTTTGTATGGCTTGTTATTCGCAGAGCTGACTCAACCTGCCCACTATTGAGCAGCATGGTTTGCTAGCCCAGCAAACGAGCCAGTGTGAGCAAGGCCAACAGCACCATCCACAGCACCACGGTGCGCCACACCAAGCCTACGACGCTTGAGAGGTGCGCTAACTCTGGCACACGGCCAGGTGTACTTTCGCTGTCTTGCAAACTGGGCCCCGAGTCATGTACTACGCCAGAATCTGACGCAGCTTGCGCGGTCAAAGCTTCGCCACCTAGACGCACATTCAAGGCACCTGAAGTCGCAGACAACACCACGCCATCGTTGTCGTCAGGGAAACGCTGTGCATGGTTGCGCCAGCAATCGATGGCCTCTTCAAAATTACCTACGACTGCAAAAGCCACGGCTGTGATGCGCACAGGCAACCAGTCGACGCTGCGCCAAGCGGCCCCGGCAGCCAACTGCAAGGGCTTGCTGACCCATTCTTTGTTGTGTTTGTCTGTGCTTCGCCAGGCTTGGTTGACCCAAGCACTCATGCGATAGATCACGGCGCCTGCAGGGCCTAGCCCTAACGCAGCCAACACAGAAAACCAAGCCAACACGCCAAATACATGGCGGTGCGCGGATAACACCGAATGCTCAATGACATGACGCAATAACTCGCTGCGCGGTAAGTCTCCCACCGAGACGTGTTGCCATTGAGCCAAAAGATGACGTGCCAGGGATTCATCACCAGCATCTAAGGCTTCACGTATGTCGGTGAAGTGGTGACTGAATTGGCGAAAACCTAAAGATGCGTACAACACACACACACTCCAGAGCATCGCGATCGGCCAACCTAAAAAATACAACAAGGCCCAATGAAGCAACAAAGTCACCAACGTGGGAACGCCTACGACCAAGGACCAAGTGGTCCAAGCCAATTCGGGATGACCTGCATCCAGGCTTCGACTGACCGTGAAAATCCAACTGCGCAAACTGCGACGCACCCAGTTGTCCGAGGACAAAGGTCTGGCTTGTTCTATCAACAACGCAAAGAGCAGGGCCAAGAAACTCATACGGGGATGATAACGGTCACGTGATGCGGCGCCTTCAGGCTTGCAAGAAACCATAGAAATTGCGCAGCATGCTTGCCGTTGCCCCCCAAATGAACCGCTGATGCGCGCCGTCTTGGTAAGGCATAGACAACCATTCACGCACAAAACCTTCGTGCGTCACACGGTGCCAGCGGTGGTTGGCAGGATCCATCAAAAAACCCAGTGGCACCTCAAATGCATGGGCCACTTCAAAGGGATTGGGTTGCAGCGTCATATCCTCTGAAATCAAGGCCACCACGGGCGTGACATAGAAGGCTGACCCCGTGATGTAAGTCGGCAATTCGCCTAAAACTTGCACATGTCTCGGGTCAAGTCCCACCTCTTCTTGGGCCTCGCGCAATGCGGTTGCCGCAGCATCGGCATCACCCGGATCTGATTTGCCACCTGCAAAAGCAATTTGTCCAGAATGGGTCGACAAATGGGCTGTTCTTTGGGTCAACAACACCGTAGGTTGTTCGCGCATGATCACCCCCACCAACACAGCTGCTTGTGCAGGCTCTCGGTCCATGAATTTGCGTTCACGCACCAGCTCAGGTTGCCAAATGGGTGGGTGGGCAAATCGTGCGATCAGAGCCTGCGGTGTCAGTCGGTCGGGTGACACGGGCGACAAGTGCCGATCCACGCGAACCACGGGAACTTGCAAGGGATCGAAGATATGGGCTTTAGACATAGAAAAAGCCACCGCAAGCACAGACTTGGGGTGGCTTCTTGGCTAGCAAAAAGTAAATCGCTTAGAGGCGGCTCACTTTGCAGCAGCTGCGGCCTTGGAGGCGGCGGCCGACTTACTGACCAATTTTTCTTTGATGCGCGCAGACTTACCGCTGCGGTCACGCAAGTAGTACAACTTGGCACGGCGCACATCACCGCGACGCTTGACTTCGATGCTGGCAATCAAGGGGCTGTAGGTTTGGAACGTACGTTCCACGCCTTCGCCGCTGGATACTTTACGCACGGTAAAGCCGCTGTTGAGTCCACGATTGCGTTTGGCAATCACCACACCTTCGTAGGCCTGCACACGCTTGCGGGTGCCTTCAACCACGTTGACGCTCACAATGACTGTGTCGCCGGGTGCGAATTCGGGGATAACTTTGCCGAGGCGAGCAATTTCTTCTGCCTCAAGGGTTTGGATCAGGTTCATGGTTTCCTCTAAAGATCATGATCGCGCTACACAAAAGGCTTCAAGCACGGTGGAATGAAGCGGCCGATCAGAGGATCGAAAAGCCCATGATTATAGCGGTTTTTGCGAAGCCAACAAAGACTCATCCTCGGGCGTGAGTCGTTGCGCATCACGCGCAGCCTCGATCAATTCAGGGCGCAGTCGGGCGGTCAGCATCAAACGTTGGTCTCTGCGCCAACGTTCAATGTGCAGGTGATGCCCAGACAACAACTCAGCGGGCACGGACTCCCCTTCCCAGACCTCAGGTCGTGTGTAATGCGGACAATCCAGCAATCCATCCAGAGCCGGGTTAAAACTGTCCAATTGATGACTGCCTTGGTCATTGAGCACCCCGGGCTGGAGGCGCGCCACGGCATCCAGCAATGCCATGGCAGCCAACTCACCCCCCGAGAGAACAAAGTCGCCCAAGCTGATTTGCAGATCGACATGTTTGTCGATGAAGCGCTGGTCAACTCCCTCGTATCGGCCGCAGAGCAGCACAGCGCCAGCACTGTCAGACCAACGCTGCACAGCGGCATGGCACATCACCTCACCGGTAGGGGAAAACAGCAGCAGGGGCGCCTCCTCACGGGTTTGATTTCTGTCGGAGCGAATGGCATTCAGGCACACAAGCAAAGGTTCAGCCATCATCACCATGCCCGGACCTCCGCCGAAAGGACGGTCATCCACCCGCCGATAATTGCCTTGCGCGAACTCACGTGGATTCCACAAGCGGACCATGACTGCCGCCGTCTCATAAGCTCGACGTGTCACACCGCTTTTTAAAAACGGTTCAAACAACTCAGGAAACAAGGTGATGATGTCAAAACGCACGAAGCAACTCAATCCAGTGCATCAGTAATCAGCTTGCCAATCGGCCGTGATGCGACGGGCCGTTAAATCCACCGCGTCGATGTAAACCCCCACAAAAGGAATCATGCGCTCTTTGACTGCGTCACCGTCTTGGTAGCTCAGCACAAGAACGGTTTGTGGACCGGTGTGCATCAACTCTTTGACTTGCCCAAGTGCAACGCCCTCACGGTTGATCACGTCCAAACCGATCAAATCCACCCAATAGAACTCGTCTGCGTCTGGGGTGGGGAAACTAGAGCGGGCCACAAAAATGCGCGCCCCTTTGAGGGCCTCAGCCGCCGTTCGATCGGCGATGGCTTGCGCACTGGCCACCACCGTATCGGAGTGGTCTTTGGCCTCTATGATCTTTAAAAGCAAGGTACCAGAAAAGGTCTTGGCACCTCTTTCTGAGGGCTGTAAGAACCAGCGCTTGGAAGAAAAAAGCGCTTCCGGAGAAGCGCTGTAGGGCAGTACTTTGAACCAACCCTTGATGCCCCATGCATCGGCAATACGCCCAACTTCAACGGCGTCTGCAGGTAAATCTGCAGACTCCAAGTCCAACGCCAACGCCATGCCTTGTGGCTGATTAAGCGGCTGCTTTGGCAGCTTGCTTGATCAAACGCTCGACCGTGGGCGAGCATTGCGCGCCAACGCCGGTCCAGTGCGACAAACGGTCTTGTGCAATGCGCAAACCTTCTTCACCGCCTTTGGCGATGGGGTTGTAAAAACCGATGCGCTCGATGAAGCGACCATCGCGACGAACGCGCTTGTCTGCCACAACAATGTTGAAAAATGGACGGGCTTTAGAGCCGCCGCGGGAGAGTCGGATGACGACCATGATGAATCCTTCGGGTGGGTGGGTGTTTTCAACGTTTGAGACACGCGCTAAGGCCACCCGGCCTGCGACACGCTGAAAAGCTCTCCATTATAGCGGTCTACACTGTGGTCATGAAAAACAAAACTGTTGCGGCTTGGTTGGCATTCGTCGGCGGTCCTTTAGGGCTGCATCGCTTCTACCTGTTCGGCCTGAATGACACCTTGGGTTGGTTGCTGCCCATTCCCACGGCGCTAGGCTTGTACGGGATTGAACGCGTGCAAGAAAACGGCTTAGATGACATGGCCAGTTGGTGGTTGATCCCCCTTCTGGGCTTTACTGTCGCGGCATGCTCGCTCAACGCCATCGTTTACGCCCTGATGACGACGCAAGCATGGAATGGCAAATTCAACCCTCAAGCCCCAGTTGATGCACCTGCTGGAGAAACCCACTGGGGCACCATTGGTGCCATCGTGGTGGCTTTATTGATTGGCGCCACAGTGCTCATGTCGAGCATCGTGTTCAGTTTTCAGCGCTATTTCGAATACCAAATCGAAGAAGCGCAAAAAATATCTCAATAAAGCGTAAAGCTCACCCAATAAGCCACACCGGCGACAAAAGCACTGGCTGGGATGGTCAAAATCCAAGCCCACACGATGTTGCCAGCGACGCCCCAGCGCACGGCGCTGGCACGCTGCGTGGACCCTACACCCACGATGGCGCCAGTGATGGTATGAGTTGTCGAAACAGGAATGCCAAGGGCCGTGGCCAAGAACAAGGTCATCGCGCCACCGGTTTCTGCGCAAAAACCACCTACAGGCTTGAGCTTGGTGATTTTTTGACCCATGGTTTTCACAATGCGCCAACCGCCAAACATAGTGCCCAATCCAATCGCCGCATAGCAACACACAATCGTCCAAGTTGGCGGAGAAGCGTCGGCACTTGACGCGTAGCCCGTGGCCAGCAGCAACATCCAAATGATGCCAATGGTTTTCTGCGCATCGTTACCCCCGTGGCCCAAACTGTATGCACCCGCTGAGACCAATTGCAAACGTCGAAACCATTTATCCACCCGCGAGGGACGAAAGCTTCTGAAGATCCAAGCCACGGCCACCATCATCAACGACCCGAGCAGGAAGCCCAAAACAGGTGACACAAAAATGAACGCCACCGTCTTCAAAATGCCAGCAGAGATCAAAGCACCGGTTCCAGCTTTGGCGATGACAGCCCCAGAGATACCACCAATCAAGGCGTGCGAAGAGCTGCTGGGAATGCCGTAATACCAAGTGATCACGTTCCAGGTGATGGCGCCGACCAAGGCACCAAACACCACATGGGTGTCCACGATGCCTGGCTGAACAATGCCTTTACCCACCGTGGCAGCCACACTCAAGTGAAAAATGAAGATCGCTACAAAGTTAAAAAATGCAGCGAATAAAACGGCCTGACCAGGCTTGAGTACCCCAGTGGAGACCACTGTGGCAATGGAGTTGGCTGCGTCGTGAAAGCCATTCATGAAGTCGAACAGCAGCGCCAACACCACCAGCAAGGCGACCACCCAAAAGGCGGTTTGTACGGTTTCCATGATCAACCTGCGTTCAGGAATTTTCGAGGACGATGCCCTCGATCAAATTGGCCACGTCTTCGCATTTGTCGGTGATGGTCTCCAACAGCTCATAAATCGCTTTGAGCTTGATCACTTCCCGGACATCAGGCTCTTCGCGAAACAGCTTACTCATGGCGCTGCGCATCACGCGGTCGGCATCAGATTCAAGTTTGTCAATTTCTTCGCAGGTTTTAAGGGCTGCTTCGGCTGTGGCGGGATCGGTAATTTTGTCGAGTAACTTGACGGCATGGCGCACACGCTCGCAACATTTCAAGCTCAAGTCCGTGAGGCGTGAAATTTCGTCGGTCATGTGACGCACGTCGTACAGCGCCATGGTCTCTGCAGAATCTTGGATCAAATCCGCCACATCATCCATGGTGTTGATCAGCGAATGGATTTGCTCTCGGTCAATCGGCGTGATGAATGTTTTGTGAATGGCGCGATTGACTTCATGGGTCACCCGGTCGGCTGCGCGCTCGGCATAGTCAACTTCTTGGTTGTATTTTTCGCGCAAGATCGGGTCGTTGTAGTTGGCAACCAAGTTTGAAAAAGCCACCGCAGCCTCGACGATGCGGTCGGCATGTTGGTTGAACATTTCAAAAAAATTGCCCTCGGTGGGCAATAACTTACCAAACAGCATGCGGGGCTCCTGTGAATCTGAGTCTTTGTGACATTTTTATGACGAGCGAAGTGTAATCGCTCTGCACACCTGAACACAGCCAGTTGATAGCGCCGATCGCAGGCCTATTCCATGAAAACCCGCTCGATGGCTTGGTGTTGTACCGAGTTCAGCAGGTCCGAACTGACACGCTCTGGACAGATCTCAGCCAAGGGATGTAAGACAAAAGCACGCTCATGCCAGCGCGGATGCGGCAGAGTCAATTCAGACGTATTCAACACTTGATCGCCATAAAAAATCAAATCGAGGTCGAGCGTTCGTGGGGCATTTTGATAAGAACGGGTGCGACCTGCCGCATGCTCTAGGTCTTGCAAGTCCATCAGCAATTGGCGCGCAGAGAGGGTCGTCTCGAGAAGCACCACCGCATTGATGAAGTCAGGCCCCTGGGCTTGATGCGGAGCCGTGCGATAGCAAGAGGACGCCTTGATCAGCCGCGTATTCTGCAGCGTTGACAAGTTTTGGATCGCCTGTTGAACAGTTTCTAGCGCGTCCCCAAGGTTGGCCCCCAAGGCCACCACAGCCGATACTTTTTGGGTCTGCATTCAAAACCCGACTACTCGGCGGTCGTCACGCCATCTGCACCACCCGTGGGTTTGCGACGACGCCGCCGCCGCTTTTTAGCGGGCGCATTGGGCGAGTCGTCCTCAGAGACGGACAACGCCGAATCGTCGGTAGATCGCGATTCATCTTGCGCTTTTTCAGCGCGGCGTACCGAATGCACACGAGGGGCGCGTTGTGTTTTTTGCTGCTCAAGACGCACTTGCTGCAGCAGGTCTTCACGCGTGGCATCGTCAGCCAAGCTGAACTCTTGCCACCAGTCAGCCAACGCTTCGTCGACTTCGCCCACATCGGCACGCAAGCGCATGAAATCAAAGCCCGCTCTGAAACGTGCTTGATCCACCAAACTCCAAGGGCCACTGCCCACTCGCTTTTCAAAGCGGGGTTGCATCATCCAAATTTCACGCATGTCAGCAGCGAGCTTGCCGCGACCGGAGACGTCTCCGATGCGCGACTCAAACACCTCATCGATGGCATCTTGCAAGGCAGGCAAGGGGGGTTGCTTGACGCGCCGCAGTGCCCAAGACTCGCGCACATCGGACCACAGCACACAGGCCAACAAAAAACTCGGAGCTACAGGTTTTCCCTCGCCCACGCGTCGGTCTGTGTCTTGTAAAGCTGTTTTGACAAAGGCCTGGTCCGCACGCTCAACCACGATGTCGAGCAAGGGGTAAATGCCTTTGGCCAAGCCCTGCGACTTGAGCTGCGCCACACTGGCCAAGGCATGACCGGTTTGTAACAACTTGAGCATCTCATCGAACAAACGGCTTTGTGGCACGTCAGCCAATAGCTGGGCGGCGCGCTTCAAGGGCGATGCTGTCTTGGCTTCTAATTTGAAACCCAAGCCAGACAACTTGGCGGCAAAGCGCACTGCGCGAATCACCCGCACGGGGTCTTCTCGGTAGCGCAAGGCTGGATCGCCAATCATGCGGAGTACTTTTTTCTTGGCGTCTGCAATGCCACCGTGGTAGTCGATCACTTGGCCTGTTTCTGGGTCGTAGTACATCGCGTTGATGGTGAAGTCGCGACGTGCCGCATCTTCGTCTTGCGGGCCCCACACGTTGTCGCGCAACACGCGTCCACTGGCGTCCACCGCATGCTTCATACCGGCCAACTCTTGCTTGCTGCTGCGCTCGTTCCCTTTGACTTGCTCTGCATCGGCGCTGTCGAGCTGCGCACGGAAGGTCGACACCTCAATCACTTCGTGTTCACGTCCGCGGCCGTACACCACATGAACGATGCGAAAACGCCGTCCAATGATGAAGGCACGCCGAAAGGCCGCCTTGACTTGTTCTGGGGTGGCGTTGGTGGCCACATCAAAATCTTTCGGCTTCAAGCCAAGTAACAAGTCCCGCACCGCGCCACCCACAATGTAGGCTTCAAACCCACGGTCTTGCAAGGTTCGCACGACATTGAGCGCGCGTTCATCCACCCAATCGACGTTGATGCCATGCACATTGGCTGGCACCACATGACGCTTGCCCAGTGATGGCTTGGTGCTGCTGGGCGCTTTGCCCATCAGCTTGTTGATGAATTGTTTGATCATTGTTGAGAGAACAGTTCCAAAATCGGCCATCCATTCGTGATGGCAGTGGCCCGGAGGTTGGCGTCAGGATTGGTAGCCACAGGATGGTTGACGCACTTGAGCAGAGGCAAGTCATTGCTGGAGTCACTGTAGAACGTGCTGTCCACATCACCCCAATCTAAGTCTTGCGCTTGCAGCCATTGTTGCAGACGTTGTACTTTGCCCTCTCGCATGGACGGCACTCCCAAAATCTCTCCGTTAAACCAACCATCAGGGCTGCGCGCGAGCTCTACCGCAATCAATTCGTCCACACCCAACGCCTTGGCAATCGGCCGAGTTACGAATTCATTGGTCGCCGTGACGATCACCAAACGATCCCCGGCATGGCGATGCCTCTCCAGCAAAGCCAGCGCCTCGGGTCGAATCGATGGCGCGATCACCTCTTGCATGAACCGCTGATGTGCCAGCGCCGCCTTGTCAGGACCTTGCACGCGAAATGCTTCGGTGGCAAAGCGGACATAGTCATGGATATCCAAGGTGCCCGCTTGGTAATGGGCGTAAAAGGCATCGTTTTGAGCGGCGAACTCCACCGGATCTGTCCACCCCAGGGTGATGGTGAACTCACCCCAAGCATGGTCTGAATCAATGGGCAGCAGCGTGTGATCCAAGTCAAATAAAGCAAGTTTCATCGAGGTCACAAATCTTCCAACATCGCTTTGAGCATAGGAATGGTGACAGCGCGCTGGGTTTGCAATGCATACCCATCGAGTTGATCCAAGAGTTGTATCAAGCTCCCCAAGTCGCGACTGAACCTGTTCAACATGAAATCCATCACGTCATCACTCAAGAAAATACCGCGCTCATCCGCTTGTTGACGCAGCACAGCACGCCGTTCTGACTCACTCAGCACTTGCAAGTGGTAGATGTGCCCCCAGCCCAGACGGGTTCGCAAATCCTCGCGCAACTTCAACTCAGCAGGTGGCAACAAACCAGCAGCTAAAACCCAACGCTGCTGCCCATCACTTGGGGCGGTTGCGTTGACAAACCAATTGAAGGCGGCTTGCTGCTGAACTGCCGTGTAGAGGTGGACATCGTCCATCAACACCACGCGCCAAGGCTCTTGAAAAGCAGGCGGCTCTGTCTGTGAAGCATCCATCCAGCCCACTGGGCAACCCTGTTCTCGCAAAGCTGACTGGACTGCACGCAACAAATGCGACTTGCCCGCTGCGAACTCTCCCCACAAATAAGTGGGGACTGGGGAACGCTTGTCATTGCCAACCCAAAGCTGCAAATGCTGCAATACCGCGCTATTGGGACCTGCCAAAAAATTACTCAAGCTCGGTCCAGGAGCCAATCCGATGTCGAGCGCGATTTGCTTCATCAAGGTTCAAAGCCCTCGGTACAGAGCACTGGCTTGGTAGTGCTGTCGTAACCGGCGAATGGCGACCAGCATGACGGCACTCACCGGCAAAGCCACCAACACCCCGATGAATCCCAGCAACTGACCAAACGCCAGCAAAGCAAAAATCACATGCAAGGGGTGCAAACCAATGCGCTCGCCCACCAAGCGAGGAGTCAGCACAAAACTTTCAATCAACTGCCCCAAGCCATAAACCACGGCGACCATCCAAAGGGCTTCGGCTGGCCCCATCTGAAGCAAACCCGCAAATGCAGCCAACAACAAACCCAAGCCAAAACCCACATAGGGCACAAAAACGGCCAGCCCAGTGAATATTCCGATCGGCCAAGCCAACTCCAATCCAAACCACCACAAGGTCAGCCCGTAATAGATGGACAGCGCCAGCATCACCGACAGTTGCCCTCGCAAATACTGACCCAGAACCTGATCAGCCTCATCGACAAAACTGTCGTAGGCACTGCGCATCGGCAAGGGCACCAAAGCTTCCACATGGCGAACACATCGTCGCCAGTCGAGCAACAAGTAAAACAGCACGACGGGCACCAACACCAAGTTACCAATCACCGCCAAAGCCACGCTGCCACCAATGCGCAATGAAGCGAAGGCTTGTTCAAACCCATCCTGGAAAGAAACATTGAATGCTTGCAGCACCAAGTGCTTCAAACTTGCAGCGTCAACCTGAAAAGAAATACCCATGGCCTGCAACCAAGGGTTGAGCATTGTTTGTCCACGTTCGACCCATCCAGGCAACTGATCACGCATGCGTGGTATCTCGTTGCTCAGAATCGGCAATAACAAAAGCATCACGGCCAGCACCAGCAAAACAAAAGCTATTTCAACAACCAGCACTGCGAGCAAGCGAGGCAAATAGCCGCCACACGCTGCTTGAAGGGCTCGCACAGCGGGGCTCAAGGCATAAGCCAAAACGGCTGCAACCATGAACGGCATCAGAACGGGGCCAAGCATCCAAAACAACAGCATCAGCAGTGCTGCGATGGCGATCCAAGCCAGAGCGTGTTGTTGGTTTCGGGTCAATTGCATACAGCAGGTGGTGTGATGGGCTTTAAAATTCCGTTCTGATTCTATCGGCGCGCGGGCGCCCTACAGCACTCTGACCCACTATGAACAAACCCCTTTCCTACAAAGACGCAGGCGTTGACATTGACGCTGGCGACGCTTTGGTCGAGCGCATCAAGCCGCTGGCTAAAAAAACCATGCGTGAGGGTGTGCTGGCTGGCATAGGTGGTTTCGGCGCCCTGTTTGAAGTCCCCAAACGCTACAAAGAGCCGGTGCTCGTGAGCGGCACGGATGGCGTAGGCACCAAACTGCGTTTGGCATTTGAATGGCAGATGCACGACACCGTTGGCATTGACTTGGTGGCGATGAGTGTCAACGACGTCCTGGTGCAAGGCGCAGAGCCTCTGTTTTTCTTGGACTACTTTGCCTGCGGCAAACTCGATGTGGACACCGCCGCGGCTGTGGTTGGCGGCATTGCCAAAGGGTGTGAGCTGTCTGGCTGCGCCCTGATTGGCGGCGAAACCGCTGAAATGCCCGGCATGTACCCTGATGGCGAGTATGACTTGGCAGGGTTTGCAGTGGGGGCCGTTGAAAAATCAAAAATCCTCACCGGTCAAAACGTGCAAGCAGGCGACGTGGTGCTCGGTCTGGCGTCGGCAGGCGTGCACTCCAATGGTTTCTCGCTGGTGCGCAAAGTCATCGAACGTGCAGGCGGCAACACCCCCACGGCATTGGATGGCCTGCCATTCAAGCAAGCCATCATGGCGCCCACCCGCCTGTATGTCAAAAGCGTGCTGGCAGCTCTGGCCAACCAACCCATCAAAGCCTTGGCCCACATCACGGGCGGAGGACTGCTGGAGAACATTCCTCGCGTTTTACCTGATGGCTTGGCCGCTCACTTGCGCAAAGGCAGTTGGCCTCAAACCGAGCTGTTTGCATGGTTACAGGCGACTGCCGGCATTGACGACATCGAGATGAACCGCACCTTCAACAATGGCATTGGCATGGTGGTGGTGGTGGATGCGGCCCATGCCCCGGCATGCGCCGCACTGCTGCGCGAGCAAGGCGAACAGGTGCACACCATCGGTGTCATCGCAGAACGCGGACAAGGCGCTGCAGTCGTCGTCGCTTGAATCTTGGTCAGACTTTTTCTTCAGTCTGTGGCAGCAAAACAGTCAATCGTTTTTTCACCCACCCACGGCGAACCACATCACCATGCGTGATGTAGATCTCATCCAGATTGCGCAGCATCCGGGCCACAATTTCTCTGGGCGTTGCAGGCCTGAGGTAGTGCTTGAGCAACGCGTCAGACACATCCCCGTCACGCACCAAACCGGTCTCTGCGTGAATGGGTGCCAAGCGCTCTGACAAGTCTTCTTTGCTCAAAGATTGCCCTGTGAAAGGGTCCATCACCACCTGCCCCTCATGCGGAAAAGGCAATTTGACTTTCAGCAAAAAATGGCCCGGGAAACTCACCCCTGAGGCTTCCAAGCCCAATCCAGAGGCTAACTCTAGCCAAATGACAGCCAAACTGATGGGGATCCCCCGACGCGTGTGCAACACCGCATGTACAAAACTGTTGTCTGGGTCGTAGTAGTTGTTCAAATTTCCGGCAAAGCCCAAATCGTCAAAAAAGAAACTGTTGAGCAACCGCAAACGATGTAGACCGCCGGCATCCGAAGGCAAGCGCCGCTTGATACGCTCGCCCAGTTGATCCACCTGATCCAACACCTGCTGGATGTCGAGATCGGGATACTCATCTTGCGCCAGACTGGTGGCAGCTTCAAGCAAAGGAAAGTGTGTGTCACTTTGAACCAGTGACGCGAAATAAGTCAACGCCGTGGGAACTTCGAGTTTGAAATTCATCTCTTCTCCTGTTCTTACCTGCGCCACAACGCACGCAACTTCAAGCCAAATCCAATCAGACACGCAAAGTACAACACAGCACTGAGCGTCAGCACACCGGCCATCATCGCCACACGTACCCAAGGTGTGCCGTGCATCGCTGTCCAGTCCCAGTGCCCACAAGCCCAAAACAGCCACGCACCCAGCACTGCGCTGCTGGTCGTCACTTGCAATACAAAACGCCCCCAACCGGGCGTAGGCAGGTAAGTGTTTGCCTGGCGCAAGCCCCACAAGAGCCAAGCGGCATTCACCAACGCACCCAAACCAATCGACAAAGCCAATCCGGCATGCGCCAGATAGGGCACCAACAACACATTCAACAGTTGCGTGAGGAGAAGCACAGCCACCGCAATACGCACCGGAGTGCGAATGTCTTGGCTGGCGTAATAGCCTGGTGCCAGCACCTTGATGGCCACCAAACCGAGCAAGCCCACGCCATAGCCCATCAAAGCCAAAGTGGTTTGTCGCACATCATGGGCACTGAAGGCACCATAGTTGTAGAGCACGGCCACCAGCGGTTGCGAAAACACCAACAAAGCAACTGCACAGGGCAACGTCAAGGCCAGCACCAAACGCAACCCCCAATCCAACATATCGGAATAGTCTGTTGTGTTGTTGGCCGCTTTGGCCGCAGACAACTGGGGCATCAACACCACGCCCAAGGCCACACCCAGCAACGCGGTGGGAAACTCCATCAGACGGTCCGCGTAGCTGAGCCAACTGACACTTCCTGGCGTCAGATGCGAGGCAATTTGTGTATTGATCAACAAAGAAATTTGCGCCACCCCCACGCCCAGCAAGGCAGGCGCCATGAGACGCAAGATGCGTTTGGGCCCTTCGGCAGACCATGACTCCAGCAGCACTTGCCAGCCCACGCCGATGTGAGGCCACAAACCCAGTTGGCGCAAAGCCACCAGTTGCACTGTCAATTGCAAGGCTCCCCCCAACATCACGCCTGCCGCTAAGGCATAAATGGCAGGTAGACCCCATGTCGCAAACATGGGCCCGCCCCACCAAGCCGACAAGATCATGGCCATGTTCAGCAGAACGGGCGTGGCAGCAGGGATCGCAAAACGCTTCCAAGTATTCAATACACCAGCAGCCAAAGCCACCAATGACATGAACGCGATGTAAGGAAACATCCAACGCGTCATCACGACTGCCACATCGAAGCCTTGCTGCGATTGCTGCAAGCCACTGGCCATCACCCACACCAAAGCAGGCGCTGCGATCACACCCAAGACACTGACAAGCAGGAGCACCCAAGTCAATAAAGTGGCCACTTGGTTGATCAACACGTGGGTGGCTTCATCGCCGTGCTGCTGCCTGCTGGCGGCCAACACAGGCACAAACGCTTGGCTGAACGCTCCTTCAGCAAACAGGCGACGAAACAGATTAGGAATGCGAAACGCCACATTGAACGCATCCGTCAGAGCATTCGCTCCAAACAAGGATGCAATCAACAGTTCCCGCATCAGGCCTGTGATGCGAGAAATCAGGGTCAGGCCTGAGACGATAGAGGCGGATTTGAACAACGACACCGTCACAGTGTAGCGAGGGACTGGATTGGCATGCGCGGCCTAGACCAGCCACATCCAGGGGGTTTGGTATACTTGTAGGCTTTGCTGCATCATCCTCAAACCCTTAAGGAATTCTCACCATGGCATCAGCCAAACCCAAGAAAAAGAACCCGCGCCTTGCGTCGGTCCGTAAACGCGTCCGTCAGGACATCAAAATCAACGCCGCCACCACCTCGCTGCGTTCCAAATATCGCACCGCCGTGAAGAACGTTGAAAAAGCCGTTCTCGCAGGTGACAAAACCAAAGCCACCGAACTGTTTGCCAAGATGCAGGCTGTGGTGGACACGGTGGCCGATAAAGGCATCTTCCACAAAAACAAAGCCGCTCGTGACAAGAGCCGCCTTTCGACCAAGGTCAAAGCCTTGGCAACCGCCGCCTGATCATTCAGGCAAACAGCCCGGTCTGAACGCTCAGACCGCCGTTTGTATCGGGTGCGCTGCAGCAAAAGAAAAAACCGCTCTTCGGAGCGGTTTTTTCATGTGCGCAAACAGGGCAAGACGCGATCCCCAAAGAAGAACTCACGCACCAAGAGGTGGGTCAGGGAGCAAACAGGCCTCCACCACTTGGAGTCCATTGTCCCGGGCAAAGTTCATCACGAAGTCCCAAGCCATCGGCTCGTCATCTCGCAAATCAGTGTGGACGATCACGCATTTGTTGCCATCCAGCGTATTGGGCACGCACCAAGGGGAATAGCTCAAATGGCTTCCAGGCACCGCGCCACCCGGCCTGAATTGGCTCATGACCCCTGCCAAGCGCTCAGCCCAGTCGCTGGGTCTGAACGTTCGTCCTTCATGGGTAATTCCCAAGATGAAAACTTCTTTGGCAGAGTGAGAAACCATCGGGTAGAGGCTGAAATCAGGGGCGTGGCGACTGGGGATCTGCCCGTGTCGCCGGTGTGTCAGGTATTATATCTTATATAAGACTTGTGACGCCGGCGTGTCACCCCCGCCAGCCTTCATGGCGAGGGTCATCGACAGAAAACAGTCACACAGCACACTCTAAAATCACACTTCAACGGCTCAACCTTCGTTGGGTCGTTTTCATTTCAGGGAGTTCACGCATGTCCGTTTTCATTGAAGCCGCCTCACCGCACACCATGAACACCTATGGCCGACTGCCAATTGCGCTCAGCCATGGTCAAGGTTGCCGAGTCTGGGACGTCAATGGCAAACAATACCTCGATGCCCTCGCAGGTATCGCTGTGAACACCCTTGGGCATAACCACCCAGAGTTCGCACCCGCGCTGCAAGATCAAATCGGCAAGATCATCCACACGTGCAACTACTTCCACGTCCCTGATGCAGAAAAACTCGCCGCCAAACTGGTTGAGTTGTCAAACATGACCAATGTGTTTTTCTGCAACTCCGGCTTAGAAGCGAACGAAGCAGCGATCAAACTGGCGCGCAAATTCGGACACGACAAAGGCATCACGCATCCCAAAATCGTGGTGTATGAAAAAGCCTTCCATGGTCGCAGCATTGCCACACTCAGCGCCACGGCCAATGTCAAGTTGCAACAAGGCTTTGGCCCAATGCTGGACGGCTTTATCCGTGTACCGCTCAACGACATGGCGGCTTTGAAACAGGCCACAGTCAACGACCCTGATGTAGTAGCCATATTTTTTGAAACCATCCAAGGTGAAGGTGGTATCAACCCCATGCGCGCAGAGTACCTGCGCGACGTGCGTGCGCTCTGCGACCAACATGATTGGTTGCTCATGATCGACGAAGTGCAATGTGGCATTGGTCGCACCGGCAAATGGTTTGCCCACCAGTGGGCAGGCATCGTGCCTGACGTCATGCCCCTGGCCAAAGGCTTGGGCTCTGGCGTACCCATAGGTGCGGTCGTGGCTGGCCCCAAAGCAGCCCACATTTTTCAACCCGGCAACCACGGCACCACCTTTGGCGGCAACCCACTGGCCATGCGTGCAGGGGTAGAAACCATCCGAATCATGGAAAAAGATGGCCTGCTAGAAAATGCCGCCACGCTGGGTCAGCATTTTCACAACAAGCTCAAAGCCGAACTCGGTGGACTCAAGGGCGTCAAGGAAATACGCGGCCAAGGCCTGATGATTGGCATCGAATTGGACCGTCCCTGCGGCGTTTTACTCAGGCAAGCCACCGACGCAGGTTTAATCATCAACGTGACTGCCGACACAGTTGTGCGACTCTTACCCCCCTTGATCATGACCACCGCAGAGGCTGATGAGGTGCTGGACATCCTATTGCCTTTGATCAAAACATTCTTGGCCGAAGCCCCATGACCCACACTCTGAAGCACTACCTGCAATTCACCGATCTCTCGGTCGATGAGTACGCCTATGTGTTCACACGTGCAGCGCTGATCAAAAAGAAATTCAAAGCCTACGAGAAACACCACACACTGGCAGACCGCACGCTGGCGATGATCTTTGAAAAAGCATCCACCCGCACACGCGTGAGTTTTGAAGCAGGCATGTACCAACTCGGTGGCTCAGTGGTGCACTTGACCACGGGTGACAGCCAATTGGGACGTTCAGAACCCATTGAAGACAGCGCCAAAGTCATCAGCCGCATGGTCGACCTGGTGATGATCCGCACCTATGGGCAAGACAAAATCAACAGCTTTGCCGCCAACTCGCGCGTGCCGGTGATCAACGGTTTGACCAACGAATTTCACCCTTGCCAAATCATGGCCGACTTGCTCACCTTCATCGAACACCGAGGTGATGTGACCACCCCCCTCGACTGCCTCAAAGGCAAGGTGGTGGCTTGGGTGGGCGACGGCAACAACATGGCCAACACCTGGCTGCAAGCCGCTGACTTGCTGGGCTTCACCGTCCATGTGAGCACGCCCAGCGGCTATGAGGTAGACCCCGCCATTGCAGGCCTGATGACCCACAGCGAGTGTTTCAAGGTCTTTGCCGATCCGATGCAAGCCTGCCATGGTGCTGACTTGGTGACCACCGATGTCTGGACCAGCATGGGCTACGAGGCCGAAAACGAAGCCCGCCAACGCGCGTTTGCCGACTGGTGTGTCGACGCCGACATGATGGCGGTGGCCAAACCCAATGCCTTGTTCATGCACTGCTTGCCGGCGCACCGTGGCGAAGAGGTGAGCGCCGATGTGATCGACGGGGACCAATCGGTGGTGTGGGACGAAGCCGAAAACCGCATGCACGTCCAAAAAGCCTTGATGGAGTATTTGCTGCTCGGTCGCCAGTGATGTCCGCGTGTAAGGCGTGCGGCGCTTGTTGCGCCAGCTTCCGGGTTGACTTCTCAGTGTTCGAGCGCGACGACCATGGGGGCGCTGTGCCATCTGGCTTGGCTTTGGACTTGACCGATACCCTGTGCCGCATGCGCGGCACCGACCACTCACCGCCGCGCTGCGCTGCGCTCATGGGCACCATTGGCCAAAAAGCCACCTGTGGCATTTATGAGTGGCGCCCCTCGCCTTGTCGTGAGTTTGAAGAAGGCAGCGATGCCTGCGAACAGGCACGTCGCCGCCACCACCTGCCACCTCTCAACCAGTCTTAAGCCCCGTGGCGGTGGCCGTACAGCCAGGGCAGATCCATCAAGCGTGCGCCCAGCATGCGCAAGCCCGCATCACGCGCCCATTGCACCGGTCCGGTGGCATGAAAAACATCCCCATTGCGAATGGCACGAGCTTGCACCTGCGCGTTGCGCTGCCAGCGGGCCTGCGCAAATGCATTCAGGCGCATGGGCACGTCGCGACCTGCCTGTGCCGTCCACTGATGACCCAACTCTGCCGCATCTTCAATGGCCATACCTGCTCCCTGCGCCAAATAGGGCCGCATCGGGTGGGCGGCATCCCCCACCAACGCAGCACGGCCCTGCACATGCTCGTGGGCACCACGCATGGGCACACGGTCACACAGTGGCCACACGCGCCACTCACCACAAGCGTCGACCAGCGCATGCAAGGTCGGGCAAGCACCTGTTAACGCAGCTTGTAAATCGACACGGGTGGCCGCGGCTGTCTTGCGCAAGTTCCAGCCCTGCAGTTCGTGCACAGCCACCCCTTCCAGCTGCCCCTCGGTAAGACACACCACGTTGAGCCATTCACCGCCGCGTACTGGATACTGAACGATGTGCACACGAGGACCCATCCATACCGTCACGTCTTGCGTGCGCAAATGACCAGGCAAGTCGGACTGCGCCACCAAGGCTCGGTAGGCCAAATGCCCCGTCATGCGGGGTGCGCCATCGCCCAGCAACTGTTGGCGCACAACACTCCACACCCCATCGGCCACCACCAGGGCATCGGCACGCTCGGTACGCTCCACGCCCTGGTCAGCCAGCGCCACGGCCACGGCATCGCCGAGGTTGTGGACATCCTGCACGTGCGCACCGCACTGCACCCGCACGCCCTGCGCTTGGGCCGCTTGCAACAACAGCGCCTGCAGGTCAGCTCGGTGGAGGGTGACGTAGGGCGCACCGTAGCGTGCAGGCATATCGCGCAAAGACAAGTGAGACAACACCTCGCCTGACAACGCACTGCGCGCATGCAAGTTGGCAGGAAATGCGACCACCGATTCAAGTGCAGACGACAAGCCCCAGGCACTGAGGATACGCGTGACATTGGGCCCCAATTGCACCCCTGCGCCGACTTCGGTGAGAGCGGGTGCACGCTCCAGCACGCGAACCACCGCACCGGCACGGGCCAGGCTCAAGCCACTCGCCAATCCGCCAATCCCACCACCCGCGATCAACACCTTTTCAGTCATAAGTGGCATTGTGCATGGCGGCCTGAAGTAAACGGCCAGCGATTTATGATCCAGCCTTCACTTGTCGCGACGCAAAGGCCCTCCATGAAACGCAGAACACTCCTCCAAGCCACGGCTGGCTCGGCACTCCTGCCTGCCTTGGCCCATGCACAAGACAAATACCCCAGCAAACCCGTGATCTGGGTTTGTCCTTACGCGGCAGGTGGCAACGCCGACAGCCGCTCACGCCAAGTGGCCAAAGCCATGAGCGCCCTCTTGGGACAACCCATCGTGGTGGACAACAAAGCGGGTGCGGGAGGCAACATTGGCACCGAAGCCATTGCACGCGGCAAACCCGATGGTTACACCCTAGGCATGGGCAACTTTGCCCCGCTGGCCGTCAACCAAACCCTGTTCAAGAAGCTCAACTTCGACCCCCTCAACGACATCGTGCCCATATGCCTGATCGAAAAAGGGCCGTTGATCTTGATGGTACGCAACGACTCGCCCTACAAATCGGTCAAAGACATCGTGGCGGCGGCCAAAGCGGCACCCGGCAAGCTCAGTTATGCATCGGGCGGCATTGGCGGATCTCACCACCTGAGTGCAGCCTTGTTTGAACACGTGGCGGGCATCGACATGATCCATGCGCCCTACAAAAGCGGCTCGGCAGGTGCGACCGACTTGATGGGTGGCCAGGTACACATGATGTTTGAGCAAATGTATGCCGCCATGCCATCCATCAAAGGTGGGCGCATGCGCGCTTTGGCCATCACCAGCAAAGTCCGCTCGCCCTTGCTGCCCGACGTGCCCACCATGGGCGAACAAGGCTACCCCGCCATTGAGGTGCAAAACTGGCAAGGCTTGGTTGGCCCCAAGGGCATGCCTGCAGAGTTGGTGAAACAACTCAACGCAGCGTGCAACCAAGCACTGCAAACCGCCGAAGTGAAAGAAAAAATCTTGAGCCAAGGCAATGAGTTGGGTGGTGGCACCCCTGAACAATTTGCTGCGCTCATCAAAGCCGAGGCGCCACGTTGGGCCAAGGTGGTGCGCGAAGCCAAGATGGAAGTTGAATAAACCATGACCGCTCTCAAAGCCCCTGAGCTCCTGCTGCCTGCAGGTTCGCTCGACAAAATGCGCGCCGCCTACGACTTTGGTGCCGACGCCGTGTATGCCGGCCAACCGCGCTACAGCTTGCGTGCCCGCAACAACGAATTCCGCTTGGAACAAATTGGCATTGGCATTGCCGAAGCACACCAGCGCGGCAAGAAGTTTTTTGTCACCAGCAATTTGCTGCCGCACAACGACAAGGTGCGCACCTACCTGCGTGACATCGAACCTGTGATTGCCATGAAGCCCGATGGCTTGATCATGGCCGACCCAGGGCTCATCACCATGGTGCGCGAAAAGTGGCCCGAGGTGCCGATTCACCTGTCGGTGCAAGCCAACACGGTGAACTGGGCGGCGGTGAAGTTTTGGCAAAAGATCGGGCTGACTCGCATCATCTTGTCGCGTGAACTCAGCCTGGACGAGATTGAAAAAATTCGCCAAGAATGCCCCGACATGGAGCTGGAGGTGTTTGTCCACGGCGCGCTGTGCATTGCCTACTCGGGCCGCTGCCTGTTGTCAGGCTACTTCAACCGCCGCGACCCCAACCAAGGCACCTGCACCAACGCCTGCCGCTGGGGCTACAGCACGCAAGCCAGTGCCACCGACCCCAACACTGGCGAGGCCATGGCCATCCCGATGGAAGGCGACTTCGACTTCGCCACAGCCCAGCAAGAAGCCGAATCCACCTTCTCGGCTTGCGGCGATGGCCAACGTCACCCTGCCGCCGACAACATTTACCTGCTCGAAGAAAAAGGCCGCCCCGGCCAACTCATGCCCATCATGGAGGACGAGCACGGCACTTACATCATGAACAGCAAAGATTTGCGCGCGGTGGAGTATGTCGAACGCCTCACAAAAATTGGCGTCGACTCGCTCAAGATTGAAGGCCGCACCAAGTCGCTCTACTACGTGTCACGCACGGCCCAGGTGTACCGACGCGCCATTGACGATGCGGTGGCTGGACGCCCGTTCAACCCCGAACTCATCACCGAGCTCGAAGGCTTGGCCAACCGCGGCTACACCGCCGGTCTGATGGACCGCCGCCCTGCCAATGACTACCAGAATTACGAAACAGGCCACTCGGTGGCACACCGCAGCCAGTTTGTGGGAGAAGTCAAAGCCACTGCTGACGGTTGGGCCGAAGTGGAAACCAAGAACAAGTTTTCTGTGGGCGACCGGCTTGAAATCATCCACCCCAGTGGCAACCAAACCATTGAGCTGACTGCCATGAAAAATGCCAAAGGTGAAGCTATTCAAGTGGCGGTGGGCAACCCCGTGCGCGTGTGGATTCCCCTGCCTGCCAACCATGACGGCGCATTGGTGGCGCGCTTGCTCTAAGCAGCTTAGCTTGGTCTAAGGCAAGTGCGGCTTGCTAAGACACAACGAAAAGGCTCCATGCGTTTGCGCGCATGGAGCCTTTTTTTCAAGCGGGGCAAACCCCGCGAGGGTGACGCTTAAGCCGTCACTTTGTCAGCCGCTTCCTTGTACTCAGCGATCTGGTCAAAGTTCAGGTACTTGTAGATCTTGCTGCCATCGGCATTGATCACGCCCATGTCGGCCAAGTACTCCGCCTTGGTGGGGATGCGACCCATCTTCGATGCCACCGCCGACAACTCGGCCGAGCCCAAATACACCAGGGTGTTTTTGCCCAAACGGTTGGGGAAGTTACGGGTGCTGGTCGACATCACGGTCGCGCCCTCTTTCACCTGCGCTTGGTTGCCCATGCACAGCGAGCAGCCTGGCATTTCCATGCGGGCACCCGCATTGCCGAAGATGCCGTAGTGACCTTCTTCGCTCAACTGCTGGGCATCCATCTTGGTCGGAGGTGCCATCCACAGTTTGACGGGGATGTCGCGTTTGCCTTCGAGCAACTTAGAGGCGGCACGGAAGTGGCCAATGTTGGTCATGCAAGAGCCAATGAACACTTCGTCAATCTTGGCACCCGCCACATCCGACAAGGTCTTGGCATCATCGGGGTCATTGGGGCAGCACACGATCGGCTCAGTGATGTCGGCCAAATCGATCTCGATCACCGCGGCGTACTCGGCACCTGCGTCAGGCTGCAACAGTTGGGGGTTGGCCAACCAGGCTTCCATGGCTTGGATGCGACGCGTGATGGTGCGTGCATCGGCATAGCCTTGGGCAATCATGTTCTTCAACAGCACGATGTTGCTGTTGAGGTACTCGATCACAGGCTCTTTGTTCAGGTGCACGGTGCAACCTGCGGCAGAGCGCTCGGCTGAGGCATCAGACAACTCAAACGCTTGCTCGACCTTCATGTCGGGCAGGCCTTCGATTTCCAAAATACGGCCAGAGAAGATGTTCTTCTTGCCTTTCTTTTCCACCGTCAACAAGCCTTGCTTGATGGCGTACAGCGGAATGGCGTGCACCAAGTCGCGCAGGGTCACACCGGGCTGCATCTTGCCTTTGAAGCGCACCAACACCGACTCCGGCATGTCCAG
>CANCUP010000027.1 GCA_947381325.1 Comamonadaceae bacterium | reverse complement strand
CGCAGTTATTCCAAGCCTGGCGAATCGCAAATCATTTTCCAACTCAAAGACTCTTCCAAGCCCAGCGAGGTTGCCCAGGTTTGGTACACCGTGCGCAAAAAGATAGGTGACATTCGCTACACCTTGCCCGCAGGCGCGCAGGGGCCATTTTTCAACGATGAGTTTGGCGATGTGTTTGGCGTGATCTATGCACTTGAAGCACCAGGATTCACGCCCGCAGAGGTCAAGCGCTTTGCCGATGATGTGCGTCAACAACTTTTGCGCGTGTCGGATGTGGCCAAGGTGGAGTTGTACGGCGTACAAGACGAGAAAATATTTGTCGAAATTCCTCAAAAGCGCTTGGTGCAACTCGGTCTCGATCTGAGTGCTGTATTGGCCCAATTGGGTCAAGAAAATGCGATTGAAAATTCGGGCACAGTTCAGGCGCCCTTGGACGTCTTGCAGGTGCGCATTGATGGCCAGTTTGAAACGGTGGAGCAACTGCGCGGCATGCCGATTCGCGGTAGTTCGGGTCAGCAGTTGCGCTTAGGTGACATTGCCACCGTGCAGCGTGGCTACATCGATCCACCATCCGTCAAGGTCCATCACCAAGGTCAGCCCGTGATTGCCTTGGGGGTGTCGATGTCAAAGGGGGGGGACATCATTGCCTTGGGTCAATCGCTGGCAATTGCCACCCACAAGATCGAGCAAAGCTTACCCGCAGGCGTGCGTTTGGTATCCATGCAAGACCAACCCAAAGCGGTCAAGCAGTCGGTCAGCGAGTTCGTGGGTGTTTTGATTGAGGCTGTGCTTATCGTCTTGTTGGTGAGCTTTGTGTCATTGGGATTGCACAAAGGCGGTCGCCTGGGTTGGCATGTCGACGTTCGGCCTGGTTTGGTGGTGGCCATCACCATTCCTTTGGTGCTGTCCATGACCTTCTTGGCCATGCATTACTTGGACATTGGCCTGCACAAAATTTCACTGGGATCTTTGATCATCGCTTTGGGATTGTTGGTGGACGACGCCATCATTGCTGTGGAGATGATGGTGCGCAAAATGGAAGAGGGCTACGACCGTGTCCGCGCGGCCACTTTTGCCTACGAAGTGACGGCCATGCCAATGCTGACAGGCACCTTGATCACTGCCGCGGGCTTTTTGCCAATTGGCATGGCCAAGTCAACCGTTGGGGAGTACACCTACGCAATTTTTGCCGTGACGGTGATTGCCTTGTTGCTGAGTTGGTGGGTGTCGGTGTTCTTTGTGCCCTATTTGGGGACCTTGCTGTTGAAAGTTAAACCGCATGCCGAGCAAGAGGCTGAGCACGAGCTCTTTGATGGCCCCTTGTACATGCGTTTTCGCATCTGGGTAACTTGGTGCGTTGTGAACCGTTGGAAGGCGATAGGCATCACGGTCTTGTTGTTTGCCCTTGGGTTGGTAGGAATGGGGCGCGTGCAGCAACAATTCTTTCCCGACTCAAGCCGCCCTGAAATTTTGCTCGATCTGTGGTTTCCAGAAGGTGCATCTTTCAAGCTCAACGAGTCAGTCACACGGGCCGTTGAGCAGCGTTTGCTCAAAGAAGCTGGTGTGGAGTCTGTCAGTTCTTGGATCGGCTCGGGTGTGCCACGTTTTTATTTGCCGCTTGATCAGGTGTTTCCGCAGACCAATGTGTCGCAGCTCATCGTGGTACCTGAGGATTTGAAGCGTCGGGAGTCATTGCGCTTGGCCCTGCCTGCGATGCTGGCGCAAGAGTTCCCCGAGGTGCGTGCCCGAGTGAAGTTGTTGCCGAGTGGGCCACCGGTTCCATACCCGGTGCAGTTCAGGGTTGTCGGCCCTGATCCGCAGGTGTTGCGTCAGCACGCCGAGGAGGTGAAGTCGGTGATGCGTGCCAATGCAACCACTCGCGGGGTCAACGACAACTGGAATGAATCGGTCAAGGTGATTCGTTTGGAGATCGATCAAGCCAAACTGCGAACGTTGGGCGTGACCAGTCAGTCTTTGGCCCAAGCCGTGCGAACGCTGTTGGTTGGATCAACGGTTGAGCAATTCCGTGAAGACAACAAGTTGATTGATATCGTTTTGCGCCAACCCTTGCAAGAGCGTGACGCCATCAGCGATTTGAACAATGCTTATGTTCCGACAGCTGGTGGTCGCATGGTCGCATTGACACAAATTGCCAAGCCCGTATTTTCGTGGGAACCTGGGGTGATGTGGCGAGAAGGGCGTGAGTATGCGATCACTGTCCAGTGCGACATCATTGAAGGTCTCCAAGGCGCCACGGTGACCCAGCAGTTATTGCCGCAATTGCAGAAGTTAGAACTGCAATGGGCCCAAGCGCAAGACGCAGGTTACCGAATCCAGGTGGCCGGTGCAGTGGAAGAAAGTGCCAAAGGCTCAAGTTCTATTTCTGCAGGCATGCCGCTGATGCTGTTCATCACATTCACATTGCTGATGCTGCAATTGCAAAGTTTCAGTCGCTCGTTGTTGGTCTTTCTGACGGGACCATTGGGCTTGGCTGGGGTGGCCGCTGCGCTGCTTGCATTGGACCGGCCATTTGGGTTTGTGGCTTTGTTGGGGGTGATTGCGCTGATGGGCATGATTCAGCGTAACTCTGTGATTCTGATTGACCAAATTGAACAAGACCGCGCCAGTGGCATACCTGCATGGGAAGCCATCGTGGAATCAGCGGTTCGGCGTTTGCGCCCTATTGTCTTAACCGCTGCCGCGGCCGTGCTTGCCATGATTCCACTGACCCGAAGTGTGTTTTGGGGCCCGATGGCTGTGGCCATCATGGGGGGGTTGGCGTTGGCAACGGTGCTGACCTTGTTGGCCTTACCGGCCATGTATGCAGCTTGGTTCCGTATTGAACGTCCAAAAAACCCGGCGTAAACGGATAAAATAACGGGTTGACCGATTTCAAACGGGTGGTCTTGACAAAGACCGCCCGTTGTTCTTTGAGTAAACCCGCGCGGGTGGCGAAATTGGTAGACGCACCAGGTTTAGGTCCTGACGGTAGCAATACTGTGCGGGTTCGAGTCCCGCCCCGCGCACCACATGATTCATGGTAATTCGCCCATTCAAGGCGATTGCCAACAATGCCAATTTAGGAGAAACCGCATGGCTGTGACCGTTGAAACTTTGGAAAAACTGGAACGCAAGATCACCCTGACGTTGCCAGTCGATGTCATTGCCAAGGAAGTGGACGCTCGCCTCAAACGTGTGGCGCGTCAAGTGAAAATTGACGGCTTCCGCCCGGGTAAGGTCCCGATGAACATCGTGGCCCAACGTTATGGCTATTCCACTCACTACGAAGTCATGAACGACAAGGTGGGCGAGGCTTTTGCTGCCGCCACCAACGAAGCCAAATTGCGTGTCGCAGGGCAACCCCGTATTTCAGAAACAGAGGGCGCTCCTGAAGGCCAAATGGCGTTTGAGGCTGTGTTTGAGGTTTACCCCGAAGTCAAGATGGGCGATTTGTCCAGCATTGAAGTGGAAAAAGCTTCTGCTGAAGTGACCGACGCTGCCATTGACAAAACCATTGAAATTTTGCGCAAGCAGCGGCGTACCTTTGCCCAGCGTGGCTTGGCTGGTGCTGCTGAGGACAACGACCGCGTGACGATTGACTTTGAGGGAAAGATTGACGGCGAGCCCTTCCAAGGCGGCAAAGCAGAAGACTTTCAGTTTCTTTTGGGCGAAGGCCAAATGCTCAAAGAGTTTGAAGATGCAGTGCGCGGTATGAAGTCGGGTGAGAGCAAAACCTTTCCGCTGAATTTTCCAGCCGATTACCACGGGAAAGACGTTGCTGGCAAACAAGCCGATTTCTTGGTGACTTTGAAAAAAGTGGAAGCTGCTCACTTGCCTGAAGTAACCGATGAGTTGGCCAAGTCTTTGGGTGTGGCTGATGCGAGCGTGTCTGGTTTGCGCGCCGACATCAAAAACAATCTGCAACGCGAGGTTAAATTCCGCTTGTTGGGTCGCAACAAGCAAGCGGCCTTGGATGCGTTGGTCAATGTCGCTGAGCTTGATCTTCCCAATGCCAGTGTGCAAGCCGAATTGAATCGCATGATCGAAGGCGCGCGCGCTGATTTGAAATCCCGTGGCATCAAGGACGCTGACAAAGCGCCTATCCCAGATGATGTCTTCCGTCCGCAAGCTGAAAAGCGCGTGCGCATGGGTTTGGTGGTGGCAGAGTTGGTCCGCAGTCATGAACTCCATGCCACTGCAGAGCAGATCAAGGCCCACATCGAAGAGTTGGCCTCCAGTTATGAAAAGCCAGCTGACGTGGTCAAGTGGTACTACAGCGACATGAGCCGCTTGGGCGAAGTCGAGGCCATCGTGATCGAGAACAACGTGACCGACTTCATCCTCTCCAAGGCCAAGGTCACTGACAAAGCGGTATCGTTTGACGAGTTGATGGGGCAATCTTGAACTTTCACCGTTTACAAGGAAACACTATGAGCGCACTGGACACACAAGCCCTGGGGTTGATCCCTATGGTGATCGAGCAGTCGGGCCGTGGCGAGCGGTCCTACGACATTTATTCACGTCTGCTCAAAGAGCGCGTCATTTTTCTGGTTGGCCCCGTGAATGACCAATCCGCCAATTTGGTGGTGGCCCAGTTGTTGTTTTTAGAGAGCGAAAACCCAGACAAAGACATTTCCCTGTACATCAACTCTCCTGGTGGTTCGGTCAGCGCTGGCATGGCCATTTTTGACACCATGAACTTTGTTAAGCCCAAAATCTCGACACTTTGCATCGGCATGGCGGCTAGCATGGGCGCGTTTTTGTTGGCAGCTGGTGAAAAAGGTAAGCGTTTTTCGTTGCCCAACTCGAAGGTCATGATCCATCAGCCTTTGGGTGGCACGCAAGGCCAAGCCACTGAAATCGAAATTCACGCCCGTGAAATTCTGAAAACCCGTGAACAGTTGAATCGCATCTTGGCAGAACGTACGGGCCAGCCTTTGGAAAAAATCGAACGCGATACCGAGCGCGACTACTACCTCAGTGCCGACGAAGCCAAAGACTACGGCTTGGTCGATCAGGTGATCAGCCAGCGCGCTTGATTTGGTTATCATCTGAGTACAACTTTTTCCAGCACGTAAGTACACAACCTCATGGCCGACAAAAAAGGCGCTTCTGGCGAAAAAAATCTCTACTGTTCTTTCTGCGGTAAGAGCCAGCACGAGGTCAAAAAGCTCATCGCGGGACCATCGGTCTTTATTTGTGATGAGTGCATTGATTTATGCAACGAGATCATCCGTGACGAGTTGCCCTCTGGGGATGTGGCCACTGAGACGCGCGGTGACTTGCCAACACCTGCAGAAATCAAGGCCAATCTCGACAACTACGTGATTGGGCAAGAACCTGCCAAACGAACCTTGGCGGTAGCGGTTTACAACCACTACAAGCGTTTGAAGCACAAAGAAGGTGCCAAGAAAGAAGATGTGGAGCTCTCAAAAAGCAACATCTTGCTGATTGGCCCAACTGGTTCCGGCAAAACATTGCTCGCACAAACCATGGCGCGCATGTTGGATGTGCCTTTTGTGATGGCAGATGCCACCACCCTCACCGAGGCAGGTTATGTGGGTGAGGACGTTGAAAACATCATTCAAAAGCTATTGCAAAGCTGTAATTACGATGTCGAGCGTGCCCAGCGTGGCATTGTTTACATCGATGAGATCGACAAAATCTCACGCAAGTCAGACAACCCCTCCATCACCCGCGACGTGTCGGGCGAAGGTGTGCAACAGGCCTTGCTCAAGCTGATTGAAGGCACCATGGCCAGCATTCCACCCCAAGGTGGACGCAAACATCCTAACCAAGACTTTTTGCAGATCGACACCACCAATATTTTGTTCATTTGTGGCGGTGCTTTTGCTGGACTTGAGAAAGTCATTGAAAACCGCACCGAGGCTTCAGGCATTGGCTTTGGCGCTACTGTCAAAAGCAAAGAAAGTCGCAGCCTCACCGAGGTGTTTGGTGAGGTGGAGCCACAAGACATCATCAAATTTGGTCTGATCCCAGAGTTGGTGGGTCGTATGCCGGTTGTTGCTGCACTGGCCGAATTGACCGAGGATGCACTGGTACAAATATTGACCGAGCCCAAAAATGCCTTGGTCAAGCAGTATGGCAAGTTGTTTGCCATGGAAGGTGCTGAGCTTGAAATTCGGCCCAACGCTTTGCGCGCTATTGCCAAGAAAGCCTTGGCGCGCAAAACCGGTGCGCGTGGATTGCGATCGATCCTTGAACAATCGCTGATCGACACCATGTTCGAGTTACCCAACACCAGCAATGTCGAAAAAGTGGTGGTGGAAGAAGCCACCATTGACGAAAACAAACCCCCGCTGTTGGTTTACCGAGAGGCCGCTAAAAAGGCCTAATCGTTCATCCCGGGGACAGGCTCAGTGCCTGTCCCCTTTTTACTGGAAGGTTGACCATGTCTGGACACCCCCCGCTGCCTGCTACCCCCATTGACCTGCCCTTGTTGCCTTTGCGTGATGTGGTGGTCTTTCCTCACATGGTGATCCCCCTGTTTGTGGGGCGTCCCAAAAGCATCAAAGCGCTTGAATCGGCCATGGCTGCTGAGCGCCGCATCATGTTGGTCGCGCAAAAGGCCGCAGCCAAAGACGAGCCTTCGGTGGCTGATATGTTCGAGGTGGGCTGTGTCTCCACCATCTTGCAAATGCTCAAACTGCCCGATGGCACCGTCAAGGTGTTGGTCGAAGGGCAGCAACGTGCCCGAGTCAATGGCATTGAAGACGGCGAATCGCATTTCACGGCCAACCTCACGCCGGTCGAAGTCCTGCCTGTTGAATCCGACAGCGAGGTCGAAGCACTGCGCCGAGCCGTGATGCAGCAGTTTGACCAGTACGTCAAACTGAACAAAAAGATCCCTCCTGAAATATTGACATCCATTGCCAGCATTGACGACCCAGGCCGTTTGGCCGACACCATTGCTGCCCATCTGCCATTGAAGCTAGAAAACAAGCAGCTGGTGTTGGACTTGGCATCTGTGCGTGACCGCTTGCAAAACTTGTTCGAACAGCTCGAGCGTGAAGTCGATATCCTCAATGTCGACAAAAAAATCCGTGGTCGTGTCAAACGCCAGATGGAAAAGAATCAACGCGACTTTTACCTCAATGAGCAAGTCAAAGCCATCCAAAAGGAGCTGGGCGAGGGTGAAGAGGGCGCTGACATCGAAGAGATCGAAAAGAAGATCAAGGCTGCCCGCATGCCTGTTGAGGCACGTAAAAAAGCAGAGGCTGAGCTCAAGAAGCTCAAACTCATGTCGCCGATGTCGGCCGAAGCCAGTGTGGTGCGTAACTACATCGATGTGCTGGTGGGTTTGCCGTGGAGCAAGAAAACCAAAATCAAACACGACTTGGGCAACGCCGAAGGCGTGCTCAACGAAGACCATTACGGCCTTGACAAGGTCAAAGACCGCATCTTGGAATACCTTGCTGTGCAGCAACGTGTTGACAAAGTCAAAGCGCCTATCCTGTGTTTGGTGGGCCCTCCTGGTGTCGGTAAAACGTCCTTGGGTCAATCCATCGCGAAAGCGACAGGGCGCAAGTACGTGCGCATGGCCTTGGGGGGCATGCGTGATGAAGCGGAGATTCGCGGGCATCGCCGCACCTACATTGGCGCGATGCCCGGTAAGGTGCTCCAGAGCTTGACCAAAGTCGGGACACGCAACCCACTTTTCTTGCTCGATGAGGTGGACAAACTCGGTACTGACTTCCGTGGTGACCCATCGAGTGCCTTGTTGGAGGTGTTAGATCCGGAGCAAAACAACAAGTTCGGGGATCACTACGTTGAGGTCGATTACGACTTGAGCGACGTCATGTTTGTGGCGACCTCTAACTCAATGAACATACCGCCTGCCTTGCTCGATCGCATGGAAGTGATTCGTTTGTCGGGCTACACCGAGGATGAAAAAACACACATCGCCATGCGTTATTTGCTTCCCAAGCAAATGAAAAACAATGGCGTCAAAGACGAAGAGCTGATGGTGGACGAGTCTGCTGTGCGTGACATCGTTCGTTACTACACGCGTGAAGCTGGTGTGAGGTCTTTAGAGCGCGAGCTCTCCAAGATTTGTCGCAAAGTGGTTAAGGCGTTGTTGCTCAAACAAATGAAGCCCCAAGTAAAAGTGGATGCCGGTAACTTGCATGACTTTTTGGGTGTGCGCAAATACACCTATGGTCGCGCAGAACAACTCAACCAAGTGGGTCAAGTTGTCGGCCTTGCATGGACAGAGGTGGGTGGCGATTTGCTCACCATTGAAGCGGCCGTCATGACCGGCAAGGGCACCATCACGAGAACTGGCTCACTGGGCGACGTGATGAAAGAGTCGGTCGAAGCGGCGCGTACCGTGGTTCGAAGCCGCGCGCGACGCTTGGGTATCTCAGATGACCTGCTTGAAAAACGTGACATTCATATCCACGTGCCAGATGGCGCGACGCCCAAAGATGGTCCGAGCGCTGGTGCGGCCATGACAACCGCGTTGGTCTCTGCGCTGACTGGGATTGCTGTGCGTGCAGATGTGGCCATGACGGGTGAGATCACCCTCAGAGGCGAGGTCACGGCGATTGGCGGACTGAAAGAGAAACTCTTGGCGGCATTGCGTGGCGGCATCAAGACGGTGTTGATTCCAGAAGAAAACCTCAAAGACTTGCAAGAAATCCCTGAGAACGTGAAGAATGGTCTCGAAATCGTTCCTGTGAAATGGATCGACAAGGTGCTGGAGATTGCGCTTGAAAAAATGCCAACGCCGTTGCCTGATGAAGCCCCCGCTTTGCCAGCCACTGCCAGTGTCGATGAACCCAAAAGTGAGGCTGTCAAGCATTGAAAAGTTGCAACGCTGTTTGTTGGGCGAAAAAACGCGCTACAATAGCGGTTCTGCGGGAATAGCTCAGTTGGTAGAGCGCAACCTTGCCAAGGTTGAGGTCGCGAGTTCGAGCCTCGTTTCCCGCTCCAATTCGACAAGGGAAGCAAGCGCTTCCCTTTTTCGTCAAAGACATGGCGCGATAGCAAAGCGGTTATGCACCGGATTGCAAATCCGTTTAGCCCAGTTCGACTCTGGGTCGCGCCTCCAGATTTCTTCTGTGAAATCAACAAGTAAGCCCCGTGAGGGGCTTTTTGTTTTGCTGTCTTGCCCGGCGTTTCTCGGGTCATGAGACCCTTCTCAGGGGGCTTGGGTGTCATTTTTTGTGATGACTTTCAACCGCCACCTGGTTGGGCCTTCTCGTATGTCCCCTTGAAGAGGCTGACATCAAGATCAGCAAAACGAGTGACACCTTGGCCTCTCGGATACATTTATCAAATTATTGGCTACAAGCACTCAAGCTCTTCTTTGGATCCATTATGAAAAAACTGTTGGTGACTTACCAAGTCAAAGACGCTGATTGGTGGCTTTTGAACAATAAACTGGAACAGACCGTTGGACACTTGGGCATCCGGTTTGAATTTTTCAGGAAGCGTCATAGCCAACTTGTTGGATACATTGCCCACATACCCAACGAAGATGCGATGAGAGATATTTTGTTGAACACAACAACCGTATCCACACGTTTGAAAGAAAACGGCGTACTTTTAGAAACCATTGAAATACTTGAGGCGGTTCCCAGTGGGGGCGTCAGTCAGCCAGTCGTTCAGTAATTTTTCCAAGCACATCCTATGTATGTCAGATTCAATTCTTCTGAGGTGAAGTGATGAAAAGAATCCTGATGATGGCTTGCTTTCTTATTTCATCGTGCGCATTGGCTCAAGATGTTTCATTCCAAAAAATCCCCACCCGTGAAGGCGTGACCCAGGGTTTTCTTTACTCAGCGCCAACTCAAACCTTTGCCTCGGCGGTTCTTTTCCAAGGTGGCTCTGGATCAATTGGTGCAGTTGGCACAAAGGATAAAGGCTGGTCTAGGAATGAAGGATTTCTGGCTGGTGGTACGGCTCGATTCTCGATGAACGGAATCGGTGCAGCCGCCATGGATTCACCCAGCGATCGCAGCGATCTCAACAGTGGATTTAGATCAACCGCCGAACATGGTCGCGATGTTTATGCAGTGATGTCGTTTCTAAGACAGCAGTCTCCTGGGAAACCTGTTTGTTTGGTGGGCACCAGCAATGGCTCACTGTCTGCAACATCGGCTGCTGCATTGTTAGGCGATCAGGGACCAGACTGTATTGTTCTTACATCATCGGTGAGTGTCCAACCGACGGGGTACTTTCATCAAAAGTATGCTCATTTTTTCGCTGACGCAGATCTCACCAAAATCAAAGTTCCAGTGCTGATAGTTCATCACAGAGACGATAAATGCAAACATACGCCGTTTGAGCCGATGGCCGGATTTGTGAGTGCCTTCAAGAATTCACCCAGAGTCGATTTCATCGCAGTCGAAGGGGGGCAGGACCATTCGGACGCATGTAACCGAGGTCATCATCAATTCCTTGGAATTGAGGGGCAGGTAACTCAGCAAATAGCACAGTGGATAAAAAACCTAAAAATCACTCAATGAGCGTTGTGTCTAAATTTCTTAGAGTCGGTGTGCCTCTCATCAATCTGTATTTCTAACTGTGTTAGATACGATTCTTACTTTGATGAATTATTTTTTACAACCATAAAAGGAGACAAGCATGGACAAACGCCGTCTGATCAAGGCCATGGTGGCCGCGCCTATTGTGATGGGACTTACCCCCGCGAGTGCGCAAAACAAGCCATTCAAAATAGGCTTGCTCACGCCCATGACCGGCCCCTTTGCCTCCACCGGCAAGCAAATGCTGGCGGGGGTGAAGCTCTACATGGCGCAGCAAGGCGTCAACATTGCGGGCCGTCAGGTTGAGCTGATAGTGAAAGACGACACCGGCATGCCCGACGTCACCAAGCGCCTGGCACAAGAACTGGTGGTCAACGACAAAGTCGATGTGTTGGCCGGTTTTGGCTTGACCCCGCTGGCGCTGGCCACGGGTCCCATTGCCACCCAATCCAAAACCCCCATGGTCAACATGCTGGCCGCAACCTCGTCGGTGATCGATGCCTCGCCTTACATGGTGCGCGTGTCCATGACCCTGCCGCAAATCACAGTGGCTGTGGCCGAATGGGCTTCTAAAAACAACATCCGCAAGGTGGTCACCTTGGTGTCCGACTACGGCCCAGGCATCGATGCCGAGCGCACCTTTGTCGACCGCTTTTTGCTCAATGGAGGGCAAATCATGGAGTCTTTGCGTGTGCCCATGCGCAGCCCCGACTTCTCGCCGTTCCTGCAAAAAGTGCGTGA
Source organism: Comamonadaceae bacterium (assembly GCA_947381325.1). Classification (GTDB taxonomy): domain Bacteria; phylum Pseudomonadota; class Gammaproteobacteria; order Burkholderiales; family Burkholderiaceae_C; genus Limnohabitans. Next base: position 13,719 of record CANCUP010000027.1, on the reverse strand, counting down.
CCTTTCGCCCGACGCCGTGTTTGTGTTTGTGCCTTCCGGCATTGGCACCCAAGTGATGAAACAGTTCAACGAGCGCGGCTTGGCCCGTGCCGGCATCCGCTTGATTGGCACCGGCGACGTGGTCGACGACGACATCCTCAACAGCATGGGCGATGCCACCTTGGGGATCGTCACGTCTTACCCCTATTCGACCGACCACCCTTCGGCGCTGAACAAGAAATTTGTGGCTGAGTTCAAGAAGGCCAACCAAAACATGCGTCCCAACGCGGTGGCTGTGTTTGGCTACGATGGCACACGCTTGATTTATGAGGCCCTCAAAAAGACGGCAGGCAAGGGCGGTGGCGACGCCTTGTTGGCCGCCATGAAGGGGCAAATTTTTGAGAGCCCACGTGGCCAGATTTACATCGACGCCAACACCCGCGACATTGTGCAAAGCGTGTACGTGCGCAAGGTTGAAAAGGTCAATGGCGAGCTCTACAACGTGGAGTTTCAAGAACAAAAAGACGTGCGTGATCCTCCGCGCGCCCGTTGATCCAGGACATCACCATGAGCAAACCTTTTTTCCGCGCCGACCAGGTCGGCAGTTTGTTGCGTCCACCTGAACTCATCGCCGCGCGCGATCAGTTCCAGAACGGCCAGATCGACCCAGCCGCCTTGCGTCATGCCGAAGACGCGGCCATTGCCGCGGTGGTCAAGCGCCAAGAGGCCTGTGGCTTTGGCGTGGTGGTCGATGGCGAGTACCGCCGTGAGAACTGGTGGATTGACTTTGTGCAAGGCCTCTCCGGTGTCGAGATTCAAGACGGCAACCCGGCCCAGGCCTTCGTGGCCTCGCACACAGACCACGACGACCACGACCACGACCACGACCACGACCACGACCACGACCACGACCATGGTTGGAAGTACGTGCCCAAAAACGTGGTCACCACCGGTCGTCTGGGGGCCAATGCGCCCATCACGGCGCCCGACTTCAGCTACTTGCAGGGCGTGACCCAACGCACGGCCAAGATCACCTTGCCGTCACCCACGCGTTTGCATTTCCATGGCGGGCGTGCGGCGGTGTCATCCACCGCGTACCCCGATATGGAAGAGTTTTTTGCCGATGTGGTCAAGGTCTACCGCGCTGAAATTGCAGCACTCGAAGCCGCAGGCTGTCGCTACATCCAGATCGATGATCCTTTGATGACCTACTTCATCAGCGACCGTATGCGTGCCGAGGTGGTGGCTTCAGGGGACGACCCGCAAGCGCGCTTGCAGCGCTATGTCGACTTGACCAATGCCTGCATTGCCAACCGCCATCCTGACACGGCCATTGGCATTCATGTGTGCCGTGGCAACTCACGCAGTGGCTGGATTTCTGAAGGCGGTTATGAGCGCATCGCCGACACCGTGTTGGGTGGTCTGAAGGTGGACCACTTTTTGTTGGAGTACGACGACGAGCGCTCGGGCGACTTTGCGCCGCTGCGCCACATACCGCGCGGCGTGAAGGTGGTGTTGGGCTTGGTGACCACCAAGTTTGGGCGCCTTGAAAATGCCGACGACTTGGTGCGCCGCATCGACGACGCCAGCCGTCTGGTGCCCCTGGAGGACTTGGGCCTGAGCCCGCAGTGTGGCTTTGCCAGCACGGTGGACGGCAACATCATCACCCACGATGACCAATGGCGAAAACTTGAACGTGTGGTGGACGTGGCGCGCCGCGTTTGGGGCGATGTCAAAAGTTAAAGCGACCTTGGCAGCTTTGCGCTAAGAAGCGGAGCCATCACAGGCCTGGGAAGGCCTGGATGGATGGCCCATCAATCAGACTTCAGCCCCATGGTTTTGGTGACTTTGGAAAAACGGTCAATGTCCTCGTGAACAATTCTTTTGAATGTGGCGGGGTCATCGTAGGCAGGTGTGTAGCCCATGGACAGCAGCTTTTCTTTGACTTCTGGGTTTTGCACAATTTTCAATAAGCGATCAAAGAGCTTGGCTTGTAAGGCCACTGGCATATTGGCGGGGGCTAGCAGGCCATGCCACTGGTTGATTTGATAGCCTGGGTAACCTTGCTCGGCCACAGTCGCGACATTGGGCAGTTGCGCCGTGCGCTCCGCCGAAGTGATGGCCAGCGCAATCAGCTTGCCTGACTTGATATGCGGTGCGGCACTTGAGGCGGTGATGATGGCCGAGGGCACTTGCCCACCTAAAACATCGCGCAGTGCTGGACCGCATCCCGTGTAGGGCACATGGGTGATGTGTGTGTTGGCGCTGATGTTGAGCACAGCACCCGCCAAGTGCTGAGGTGTACCGTTGCCGCATGAGCCAAAAGACACGGTATTTTTGACCGGTTTGGCTTCGGCAATGAGATCGGACAATTTTTTGTAGGGCGAGTCAGCTGGCACCACCAAGACAGAGGGCACAAACGCCACGTTGATGAGGGGTACGAAATCTTTCTTTGGATCGAACGGCATGTTGGTGAATACGCCAGGATTGATCGCAAAAGAGCTGTTGACCATCAGCAGCGAATAACCATCAGCTGCTTTGTCCGCCACATGTTTGGCGCCTAAGTTGCCACTTGCACCGGGTCTGTTTTCAATCACTGCGGGTTGGCCGAATGCGTCGCTGAAATAGTTCCCCAGCATGCGCGCCAGAATGTCGGTTCCACCGCCTGTTGGAAAGTTCACCACGATGGTGATCGGTTTGCTTGGAAACTGAGCAATCGGCTCTTGGGATTGACTCCAAGATGAACCGATATTTAGCAGCAAGCAAATGATGCCAACGAACAAATGCTTGTGACGTGTCTGAGTGATGGGCATAGAGTTTCCTTGGTTGCAAAGTTGTATCACCGTAGCGGCTGAGCGTCAATTCGAATGAAAGCATTCATGCGCAACAGACATTAAAAATTGGGCTGTTAAGATGAATTTCGTCATAAGGTATTGCGTCGATGAAAGTTATTCACATTCGAAGTTGGGCTGAGTTTCTAGATCACACCACACAACTCAATCAGTGGGCCTTTCGAGGCCAACCGCGTGCTGACTTGCCTTTGTTGAGTTCTTTGTCGCGGCGTTTGATGCGTTTTTCCAAAGACAAAAGACTGTGGCCCTTGCTCGAGCGTCGTACATTGCGGGTGTTTCGCAGGAAAGCACACGTCCATTTGTCGGACCACAACCTCTTGCAAAATGATTTGCGCTGCATCGCCATGATGCAGCACCACGGTGGGGCCACGCGTTTGTTGGACTTCACCAAGTCGCCCTTTGTCGCGGCCTTCTTTGCCTTGGAGTCTGCCTACAACGACTGCGTCGTCTACGCGCTCAACACACCGCTGCTGTGGCATAGGGTGCCCCGATTTGATCCCAAGTTGACGCGTGACACCATCGACCCACGCATACCAAATAACTTTGAAAAGTATTTCTTTGATAACCAGTATCCATTGATTTGGTTCGGTGAGCCTTCTGACATGGACCAACGCCTGATTGCACAATCCGGCTTGTTCGTGGTGCCAGGGCAGTTGGAGAAAACACTCGACGAACTGCTTGACAGTTACAGTGAAGAGGGTGAGTCATTGCTGGTGCAGTTGGTGATCAACAAAGAGGTGCGCGAGGAGGCCATGAAAGAGTTGTACCGCATGAACATCACCTATGCGTCCTTGTGGCCAGACATCGATGGATTGTCTCGGTCGATGAACCAAGAGCTTGAGATCATTTGGCAACCCTTGGTGGATGAGTTCCTTTGACGTCATGTCAAGCCTTCGGCTGCAATGTCGTAGCCATGATGCTTGCTGGCTTGTTCATGCGCCAAGCCCAACGATTCGGACTGGGTACTTTGAATCAGGTACAACACCTCGCCTTCGGTGACAGTTTCCCCTACAAGCTTCTTCAAATCTATGCCGGCTTGTGGAATACCCGGTGCACCCGCCGCGCGAGCAATGCTTGAAATATGGCTGCCTTGAATGCCACGAATGGTGCCTGTCCGCGTTGAGCGAACAGCGAGTTGATGCACCGTCTCTTTTGACTCCGCCATGGCACCCTGGGCCGCAATGATGGCATCGAGGCGTTGTCTTGCAGCGCCCGATTGCACCAGCTCATGGGCCAAGCGCAGGCCTTCGTCAAGGTTGCCGACTTCGTCATCCAGTGCCAAGATGTGACCCGCAAAGAACAAGGCTTTGTTCAACAGATCCGTGGGTGCATCCGGATGGTTATCAAGCACCTGCAGCACGTCTCTAGCTTCTAAGGCAGGGCCAATGCCACGTCCAATGGGCGCATTGCCATCGGTGGCAAATGCTTTGACCACCAGTCCCAAGGCGGTACCCACGCGTTCAAACAGCAAGCCAAGTTCGGTCGCCTCTTGCGCCGTCTTGACTTTGCCGTTGTCGCAGTGAGGAATATCGATCACCACATGGGTTGCACCTGCCGTGAATTTTTTGGACAAGATGGATGCAACTGACCAACTCCGCGTGTCCAACCCCAGTGGCCTGACAAGGGGATTGAGTGCATCGTCCAGTATCGAGTGGTTGAGTTTTCCATTCCAAGCAATGCAGCCGTTTGTGGCTTGGACGCATTGTTTGACTTCTTCAAAATCAAGGTCAACTCTGGCCAACACTTCCATCGCATCGGCCGTGCCCGCAGCCGATGTGATAGCCCGGGAGGAAGTTTTAGGAATCAACAGGCCATACGCTGCGACGATGGGCACGACCACCATGGTCACGCGACTTCCCGGTAGACCTCCCATTGAGTGCTTGTCGACCACCATGGGATGTGCCCATTGAATTCTTGGGTAGAGCGCTGTGCGAGCTTGAGCAATCGCAATGATTTCTTCTTCTTGCAAGTTTTGCGTGCATGCCACCAAAAAGGCCTGCACATCGTGGAGGCTGAAATCACCGTGCATGATTTGGGGCAAGAGCGATTTGTAAGCGCTTTGCGCTAGGGTCTCACCACATATTTTTCGAAACAACAGCCGCTCAGATTCTTGGGTTTCTGGCAGTTCACGTAGCAATGCTGCTTTCAAGCGACTGATGCCAATCTCCAAGCTGAGGTCATTCATGACCCGTTGGCATGTGATGCCCGGCGGCATGGCCAAACTGGCGCGTTGTAACCGTTGGTCGATGTCTTGGTCAGACTCGCGATTGCGCGCCTTCAAGCGTGCGCGCAAGACATGGGTGGGCGCCGTGACTTCAATCACGCGCAGCGAAGGCACTGTGCGTTGGAGCGCCTCGATCATGTTGCGTGAGCCGTTGGCAATCACGTTCACGCCGCGTTCGATGTCATCGAGCAAAGAGGCGGGCAAGCCATAGAACAAACCATGGGCCTGCCAAGTGATTAAGAACTCACCGTTTTTTTGGCGTTCTAGAAAGTGGCTTTCACTGCAGCTGTCGTGGTCTTCGGCATCGGCCATGGCCTCTCGGGTGATGACTCGCCGCGCAAAAACAAAGCGGCTAGGCGTGAGCCACGGCTGCACGCCAGAAATCAAACTGTCTTTGCCAGCGCCGCTTGGTCCTACGATGAAAAAGAAGTGACCTGCCATGGCATGTCTTGGTCTGACAACAAATCAGTCGTCTAAGCCAATGTCCACAGGGGGGGCTGCTTGGGTAATTTTGCTGGTCGAAATAAAGTCAACCCCCGTTTGTGCAATGCCTTTGATGGTCTGGATGTTGATGCCCCCAGAGGCTTCAATTTGGGCTTTGCCTGCCACGATGGCCACAGAGGTTTTGATGTCTTCCAGTGCCATGTTGTCGAGCATGATCACATCGGCTCCGGCTTTCAGTGCTTCTTTGACTTGAGACACGCGGTCGCACTCGACTTCAATTTTGGTCAACACCGGCAGCAGCTTGCGCGCATTGGCCACGGCTTGGGAGATGCTGCCAGCCACCACGATGTGGTTGTCTTTGAGCATCACGCCGTTGTCCAATCCCAAGCGGTGGTTGAGTCCACCGCCGCAAACCACGGCATGCTTTTCAAGCATGCGCAGACCCGGCGTTGTTTTGCGTGTGTCAATCAGTCGTGCTTTGGTGCCAACAATTTCGGCGTTGTAGCGTGCGGTCTCTGTGGCAATGCCACACAGGCGCTGGGCAATATTGAGGGCTGGACGCTCCGCCGTCAGGATGCTGCGTGCGGGGCCCGTGACGGTCAACAATTTGGTGCCTTTGCTGACCTTGTCGCCTTCTTTCACATGGCAGGTCACATTCAGACGGTGGTCGTATTTGGTGAACACTCTGGCGGCCACCGCAATGCCCGCCACATGCATGGGCTCGCGCGCGTTCATGTGAAAGGTGCCCACGGCATCCTCTGCAATCATGAGTTGCGCCGTGAGGTCGCAATAACCGATGTCTTCTGTCAGCCAGAGGTCAATCAGTTTTTCAATTTGAAATACGTCGTACATGAAGCTTCCTTGTAGAGGGATGGGACGATTGGACGGTGGAAAAAGACCCCGCTTATTTCCATGTAGTGAATACTACATCATATGTTCTGGCCACTGCAAGTGGTGAAACCCGCTGATGTGAGTGTTGGAATGGCTCAGCCATGTCTTGTCGTCCCCAATGCCCCAAGGTCCTCATGTGCGTTGTGTTGGTCCAGTTAAACTGGACGCTTAATTTCACGAAGTCCCCCGTGCATCCATGGCGCAGGGGATTTTCTTTTTGTACAGACAAGGCCGAAAAGTGTTCAAGAATGTGACCGTGTATCGAATAGGGGAGGGCTGGGCGCCCACCTTGGCGCAAATCGAAGACAGCCTGGACGCCGAGCGTTTTGTGCCCTGCGGTGCCAGCCAAGAAAAATCAGTGGGCTGGGTCGAGCCACGTGGCGAGGCGCACGGCCCCTTGGTGGAGTCGGTCGCAGGTCAGTTGATATTGAAGCTCAAAATTGAAACCAAATCCGTGCCAAGTTCGGTGGTCATGCGCCAAGCCAAAGAGCGCAGCGCCCACATCGAGACCACCACAGGACGCAAGCCGGGCAAAAAAGAGCTGCGCGAGATCAAAGACGACGTGCGCATGTCGCTCATGCCTTTGGCCTTCACCAAAGAGTCGTCGGTGTTGGTGTGGATCAATCCCATGGCGCAACTGCTGGTCATCGATGCAGGCAGTCAGGCCAAAGCCGACGAGGTGGTGACGCGACTGGTCACCGCCTTGTCAGGCTTGAACTTGACATTGCTCAATACGCAGATGTCTCCCCAAGCTGCGATGACGGCCTGGTTGATTTCGCAAGAGCCACCGCCCGGCTTCAGTGTGGATCGCGAGTGCGAGCTCAAAGCCGCTGACGAGTCCAAGTCGGTGGTGCGTTATGTGCGCCATCCGCTGGACACGCAAGAGGTCAAGCACTACGTGGAGGGTGGCAAGTTGCCCACACGCTTGGCCCTGACGTGGAACAGCCGCGTGTCTTTTGTGTTGACCGAGGCCTTGCAATTGAAGAAGGTGGCTTTTTTGGATGGGGTGTTTGAAGCCACCTCCGCTGAAAAAGACGAAGGCTTTGACGCTGATGTGGCGATCGCCACCGGTGAGCTGTGTAAGCTCTTGCCAGATTTGTTGGAAGCCTTAGGTGGCGAGATGGCGGTGGCTTAACACCACCCGCGAGCAGGAGATGGGGCGATGGAGCGATTGATCACACAAACTTTTTCCAATGTGCAAACCGGCATTGAGGTGGCAGCTACCTTGGCCTTTGCGTTGTCGGGTGTGATGGAGGCCGCGCGCAAAAAGCTCGACGCTGTCGGGGTGACCGTGGTGGCCAGCGTGGCCGCGTTTGGTGGTGGCACCTTGCGCGACGTGCTGCTCGATCGTCGCCCGCTGTTTTGGATTGAACATTCGTGGTACGTCTGGTTGGTGCTGGTTTTGTGCGTCTGCGCCATGTGGCTGATGCGTGCCAAGCACTTTCGCCCCACCTCGCAATCGATTCAGTGGCCCGACGCGCTGGGCTTGGGCCTGTTTGCGGCCAGTGGCACACAAATCGCCTTGGGCCTGAACATGCCTGCATTAATTGCCGTGTTGATGGGTGTGATCACAGCCACCTTCGGTGGCGTGCTGCGTGACATGGTGTGCAATGAAATTCCCACCGCCTTCAGCGACCACCACCCATATGCGGTATGTGCTTTTGCCGGCGGTTGGTTGGTGGTGGGCTTGCAAGCGTTGTCGTTGGATGCGAACTTGAGCTTGGCCTGTGGGGCGGGCGTGGCCACCCTCACGCGTTTGGCCGCTTTGCATTGGGGCTGGCAGTTGCCCAAATGGAAAGTGGGCGACGAGAACTGAATATCGGCTCTCGTCACCACAGGATGGGTCGGGCTTATTCGGCCACGATGCCCTTGAGCTGAATCACACGGCCCCAACGGGGGTAGTCTTTGGCCACGATGGCACTGAGTTCCTCGGGGGTGGAATGGCTGGCATCCAAGCCGGCTCGGCTGAAGATGTCTTTCACCGCTTGCTGTTGCAAGATGCTGGCAAAGTCCGCGCTGAGGGTTTTGACCGTGGCAGCAGGTGTTTTGACAGGCACAAAAAAGGCGTACCAAAGATCGACGTCAATTTCTTTGTAACCCAGCTCTAAGAAAGTGGGCACGTCGGCCGCCACAGGGTGGCGTTTGGGACTTCCCACGGCCAAGGCGTTGAGCTTGCCGGACTTCACAAAGCCCTGGGCCACGTGGACGGGCAAAAAGCCCACCATCAACTCGCCAGCCAGCAGGTCTTGGGTGTAGCCCGCCGTACCACGGTAAGGCACGTGCAACATGAAGCCTTTTGTCTCCAGCTTGAACAACTCCATGGCCATGTGGTGGGGTGTGCCCACGCCGGGTGAACCAAAGGTGATGAAGCCGGGTTTGGCGCGTGAAATGGCCACCAGGTCTTTGACCGTTTTGATGCCAGTGCTCGGGTGTGCCACCAGCATCAAGGTGCCATAGGCACCCATGGACACTGGCGCAAAGTCTTTCACCGGGTTGTAGCTGGTGGTTTTGTAAAGCTGCGACGCCATCAGCATGGTGTTGGCACCCATCAGGATGGTGTTGCCGTCAGCCGCAGACTTGGCCACAAACTCGGCGCCAATGTTGCCGCTGGCCCCAGGCATGTTTTGCACCACCACAGGCATGCCCAGCTTTTCGGCCAGGCGGGGTTGTACCGTACGGGCAATGGTGTCCATGCCGGTACCCGGCGTGAACGGCACGATGATTTTGACTGTGGTGTTGCTGCCCTGAGCCCATACGTGAAGGGCCAACAAACTCGCCACACAAGCCAACAGAAAACGTGTCATGCAGTCTCCTAGGATCAAGCGCCAGTTTTTGGCGTTGGAATTTTGAACAAGGCTTGCGCGTTGGTCTGGAAAAACTTCTTCTTTGCAGCAGGGTTCATGTCCATGCCGTCGAGCGCATGCACTTCGTCGATCGCGTACTGGTAAGGGTAGTCCATGGCGTACAGCACACGGTCTTCGCTGACCACGCTTTGGGTGAACTCAATCGCCTTGGGCCATGCCACACCGCTGTTGGTGATGTGGAAGTTGTCACGCAGGTAGTCGCTGGGCTTGCGCTTCAAGGGTTGCACGGCGGCGTAGCGGTTGGAACGCACCGTGGCGGCGTGCATGTAGTCGAGGCGGTAAGCCCAAAATGGCAGCGCTTCGCCCATGTGGCCCAAGATGATTTGCAGCTTGGGGAAACGGTCAAACACGCCTGAGGTGATCAAACGCAAAGCGTGCAGCCCGGTCTCCACGCCAAATCCATACACCGCGCCGTCCAAGCCAGCCTCAAGAAAAGGCCCAATCATGTTGGCTGGTGGGGTGTTGGGGTGCAGATAAATCGGCGTGTCGTGGGCTTGGGCTGCCTCAAAAATTTCCCAGAACTTCTGGTCTGACAGGTATTCACCGTGGGTGTGTGAGTTGATCACCACCGAGTTCATGCCCAGTTGGTTCACGCCACGTTGGATCTCTTTGGCGGCTTCGGCAGGGTCTTGCGGGGCCACAGAAATCATGCCGACCAAACGGTCCGGGTGGCGACGCACGCCCTCGGCCAATTCGTCGTTGGCCACTTTGGCAAACGACACGGCCAAATCACGGTCCATGGCTTGCACGCCGGGCGACGTGAGGGCGATCACCTGCATGTCAATGCCGGCATCGTCCATGTGACCGATGCGCACTTGGTCCAAGTCCACCAAGCAGCGCATGATGTGCTGGGCACGTTCGCTGGGACTGCTCATGTAAAAGCCCATCAGGCTTTGGAAGCCGGGGTCGACATGCGGTTGCTTCAGGATGTTGCGGTAGATGTCGAGCATCTCAGAAGGGCAAAACGCCTCTTCAGTCGCGATGCGCAAGTAAGGCGCTTTGCCAGGTTTTTGCAGATTTTTTTGTGTCATGGTTTAAACAATGTTGACGCTGAGGTTGGGTAAGCCGTCGATGTGCATCTCAATCACATCGCCACGCACCACCGGTCCGACGTTTTCGGGGGTGCCTGAGTAAATGATGTCGCCCGGGAAAAGCTCAAACGCTTCCGACAACTGGGCGATTTGTTCTGCCACCGACCAAATCATTTGGTTCAGGTTGGCTTTTTGTTTGGTTTGACCGTTGACTTTGAGCCAAATCTCGCCTTGGGTGAAGTGCCCGGTCTGTGCCACTTTGTGCACCGCACCAATGGGGGCTGATTTGTCAAAGCTCTTGCCGATTTCCCAGGGCTTTTTCTGGTCGCCCATGAAGCGTTGCAAGTCGCGTCGCGTCATGTCCAGACCCAGGGTGTAGCCGTAGACCAAATCCAGGGCCTTGTTGACGGGAATGTTGCGCCCGCCTTGGCCCAGCACCGCCACCAGCTCTGCTTCGTAGTGGTAGTTTTTGGTCAGAGGCGGATAGGGGTGTTGGCCCACGGTGCCTGCGGCCACGTACTGAATGGCATCGGTGGGTTTTTGAAAGAAGAAGGGGGGTTCACGCGTCGGGTCTGAGCCCATTTCACGGGCATGGGCGGCGTAGTTGCGGCCAATGCAATAGATGCGACGCACCGGGAACATCTCGTCGGAGCCGACGATGGGGATGTACACCGCAGGCACGGCAAACGGTGTTTTGGGTTGCTGTTGCGCCATGCCGGGTGTGGCACACCCGACCAAGGCACCGGTGGTGACCAAGGCTGAGTTCTGGAAGAAGTGACGACGGTCCATGCGAGTCTCCTGGGTGTGAAAAGCTTCAAGACTTCAGGGCGAAGCCTGCGATCTCTTTGTAGTGGTCCGAGATTTTGCGCAACTCGTCTTGGCTGATCAAGTCATCAATGTTGTTGAAGGGTTTGTCCCCACTGAGCTCATCGGCTTTCATGATGATGAAGTCGGGTGGCTGCGTGCGGTTGGTCTCCACCACTTTGGCCGTGGCTGGCAGGCGCAGGTCTTGGTAGGCTTTCAAGGTGGCGACGGGGTCGGTGCTTTGTGCCAGCAGGTCGGCCAAGGTGCGGGCATCGATCAGCCCTTGTGCTGAGCCATTGGACCCACGCGGGTACATGGGGTGCGCGGCGTCTCCCATCAGGGTGACACGGCCAAAGCTCCACTGGGGGAGGGCATCTTTGTCAACCATGGGGTACTCGAACACGCGCTCGGACGACATGATCAGGTTGGGCACATCCAACCAAGGGAACTTCCAGTCTTTGAAGTACTCCAAGGTGTCAGCTGGGTTACCGGGTTTGTTCCAGTCGTTCATGCGTGCGCCATCGAGGCGGATCTCAGAGGTCCAGTTGATGAGCTGGTTACCTTGGCCATCCACGTTGTCGACGATGGGGTAGATCACCATCTTGCCGGTGTCAATCGAGCCGATGCGCATGTAGCTTTTGCCCGACAAGATGGGCTTGTGCACCGTCACACCACGCCAGGTGTTGATGCCAGCGAAGCACACCTTGTCGTCGGGAAAGAGTTGTTTGCGCACCGCCGAGTTGACGCCGTCGCAGGCCACGGCAATGTCGGCTTGCACTTGGCGTGTCTCGCCGTTGGCCAATTGGAAGGTGGCGATGGCGTGTTGCTCAGTCTGGTCCACACGGATGCAGCGGTAGCCGGTGTGGATGCGGTCTGCGCCCAGGCGCGCCATGGCGGCATCAAACATGATGCGGTGCAACTTGCCGCGGTGAATGCCAAGCTCTGGGGTGGCGTAGCCCGCGTGGCGGCCACGCAGTTCTTTGTAGATGTATTGGCCAAAGCGGTTGTAGAACACGCTCTCGAGGTTTTCAATGCCTACCTCTTCCAGCTGTGGCAGCAGGCCCAAGGCAGCGAGCTCTTTGTTGGTGTGCGGCAGCAGGGTGATGCCCACGCCGATTTCTTTGATGTCCGCCACAGCTTCAAACACTTCGCAGTCAATGCCGCGTGCGTGTAAGCCGAGTGCAAAGCCCAAACCCACAATGCCGCCACCTAAGATCGCTACCTTCATCGTTTACCCCGATACGTTTGAGAATGTTTTTTCGTTAGCATGCAAACGATTATTGTGTCTTGTTCGTCATTGCTTGCTTCTAGATAGAAACCCGTACCCATGCCGTTGATTGACATGTACCAGCGCCCCGGTTTTTTGTTGCGTCGAGCGCATCAAATTTCAGCGGCTATTTTTGAAGCCAATTGTGCTGAGAAGGGTTTGACACAGGCCCAATATGGCGCGTTGATGGTGCTGCAAGAAGAGCCAGGCATTGACCAAACCCGTTTGGCGCGTGCTCTGGCGTTTGACAAGGTGACCGTGTTGCGCGTCTTGCGCGGACTTGCACAGCGTGGGTTGGTGGTGCGTGAACTGTCTCAAAGCAATCGACGGCAAATGAGCTTGCGCTTGACAGCCGAGGGCAAGCAACTGCTCATTCAAAGCGCAGCGCCTGTGCAGCAGGCCTATGAACAACTCATGGCGCCGCTGGCGCCTGGGCAACGTGAGCAATTCATTGCGTTGCTGCAGCAAATCACCGACGGTTTGGGCGAGCAAGCGCGTGCCGCGTTTGTGCCCTTGGGGCCGCCATCTTCAGGCGGCTGATTTCAAAAACTCACGCACCAAGTGCCACTGCGCAGGCACATTCAGCGCAGGGGCGTGACCGCAGCCGGTAATCTCTTGCACTTGCAAGCGTCTTTGGGCGCCCGGGCCGCGATGGCGCATGGCCTCTACGGTGGGCGCTGACACCAGGTCAGAGTCGGCGCCGCGCAGGACCATCACTGGCATGCTCAGCGCGTCGTATTGCGCCCACATGTCGTATTCAGGTTCGGGGCGAAAAAACTGTTGCACGATGGCGGGGTCGTAATGGGGCGTCACACGCCCATCGGGCAACCGCCGGGTGGATGTTTCGGTCAAGTGTCGCCATTGGGCATCGGTGTGAAAACCAAAGGGTGCATAGGCTTGTCGGAAAAAGGCTTCCAGCTCTGGCACGGTGTCAAAGGCCAGGGGCGAGCCGGCATAGGCTTTGATGCGTTCGATGGCGGCCTGTGCCAACTCTGGCGCCATGTCGTTGAGCAGCAGGCTTTGAATCCGGCCTTTGAATTGCGGCAGATCCAGCGCCGCCGCGCACACCATGCCGATGGCTCCTCCCATGGAGGTGCCGACCCAGTGGGCGTGATCAATTTGCAAGCCATCCATCAAGCTCAGTGCCAAGCGCGCGTAGCGGGCCAAGCAATAGTCGTTGGCGGGGTCCTGGCTCCATTGGCTCAATCCTCGGCCAATGGTGTCGGGGCAAATCACACGGTAGTCGGCTGCCAGGTGCTGCGCCAAGGCGTCAAAATCGCGCCCAGTGCGCGCCAATCCGTGCCAGGCGATCACCACGGGCCCGTCTTCTGGGCCCCAGGCGGTGTAGTGCACATTGAAGCCG
>CANCUP010000026.1 GCA_947381325.1 Comamonadaceae bacterium | reverse complement strand
CCCCTTGGGCGAGGTGGTGGGCTACAAGGTGCGCTTCCAAGACCGCTTGAGCAAAGACGCCTCGGTCAAGTTGATGACCGACGGTATTTTGTTGGCCGAGACGCAAACCGACCCCTTGCTCAAGGCCTACGACACCCTCATCATCGACGAGGCCCACGAACGCAGCCTGAACATTGACTTCTTGCTGGGCTATTTGAAGCAAATCTTGCCGCGTCGCCCCGACCTGAAGATCATCATCACCTCGGCCACCATCGACGCCGACCGCTTTGCCCAGCATTTCGCCAGCCGCCATGGTCCAGCACCTGTGCTGATGGTGTCGGGGCGCACCTTTCCGGTGGAAATGCGCTACCGCCCCTTCGAAGAAAAACGCGACTACGACCTCAACAACGCCATTGCCGATGCGGTGGATGAGCTTTGGAGTGGGCCGACTCGGCTGGCGCTGGGCCGCCCCAAGCCAGACGACGCCCCCTCGGGGGGCAGCGACGACGCGCAGCGCGTTGGATGGGGGCCTGATGTTCAGGGGGATATCTTGGTGTTCTTGCCTGGCGAGCGCGAAATTCGTGAAGCCGCCGATCACCTGCGGGTACACCTGAGCCACTCGCCTGTCTTGCGCAACGCCGAGGTGCTGCCGCTGTTTGCCCGTCTGTCGCAAGCCGAGCAAGACCGTGTGTTTGACAACCACAGTGGGCGGCGCATTGTGCTGGCCACCAACGTGGCCGAAACTTCGCTCACGGTGCCAGGCATCCGTTATGTGATTGACGCAGGCATGGCGCGCGTCAAGCGCTACAGCTGGCGCAGCAAGGTGGAACAGCTCATGGTCGAGCCCATCAGCCAAGCGGCCGCCAACCAGCGTGCGGGTCGCTGTGGCCGTGTGGCCAACGGCATTTGCATTCGCTTGTACGACGAGCAAGACTTCAAAGGCCGCACACCGTTCACCGACCCCGAAATTTTGCGTTCCTCACTGGCGGGTGTGATTCTGCGCATGAAGTCGCTGCACCTGGGCGATGTGGAGCGGTTTCCTTTCCTCGAAGCCCCCCGGCCCAAGGCCATCGCCGACGGCTACCAGTTGCTCAACGAACTCGGTGCGGTGGACGACGCCAATGAGCTGACGCCCACTGGGCGCGAGCTGGCCAAGCTGCCACTCGACCCACGTGTGGGGCGCATGATTTTGGAAGCGCGTGAGCGCCATGCCTTGGACGAAGTGCTCATCATCGCCTCGGCCCTGAGCGTGCAAGACGTGCGCGACCGCCCGATGGAAGCCCAAGCTGCCGCCGACCAAGCCCACGCCAAATTCGACGACGACCGCAGCGAATTCAGCGGCTACTTGAACCTGTGGAAATGGCTGGAAAACTCACGTGGCGGCAAGCCCCATGTGCCCGCCAGCATGAAGCAGCCCATGGCTGCCAAACAAGCATCATCAATTGGGGTCAGAACCCAATTAAATTCAGGTCAGCAAGGGGCCATCAAAGTGGGCGCTACGGGCGTTCCTACCGAACACAAGCTGAGCAACCGCCAATACGAAGCGCTGCTGCGGCAAAACTTCATCAACGTGCGCCGTGTGCGTGAGTGGCGCGACACGCACACCCAGTTGCTGACGGTGGTGACCGAACACAAGTGGCGGCTGAACACTTTGCCCGCGAGTTACGAGCAACTGCACCTGTCGATGTTGGCGGGCTTGCTGGGCAACGTGGGTTGCAAGCTCGACGACGACGAGGCTTACTTGGGCGCGCGTGGCATCAAGTTTTACCGTCACCCTGGCGCGCACCTGCGCAAAAAACCTGGACGCTGGCTGGTGGCGGCTGAGTTGGTGGAAACCACGCGCTTGTTTGGCCGTGGCTTGGCAGGCATCGAGCCGCAATGGTTAGAGCAAGTCGGCGGCCATGTGTTGCGAAAACAATTGCTCGATCCGCATTGGGAAAAGAAGGCGGGTGAAGTCAAAGCCCTGGAGCGCGCCACCTTGTATGGCTTGGTGGTCTACAACGGACGACGGGTGAGCTACAGCAAAGTGGACATGGCGGGGGCGCGTGAAATTTTCATCCGCGAAGCGCTGGTCGAGGGCGAGCTCGACACCAAGCTGCCGTTTTTGGCCGCCAACCAAAAACTGATTGCGCAAGTGGAAGAGTTGGAACACAAGTCGCGTCGCCAAGACGTGCTGGTGGACGACGCCTTGATCTACGCCTTCTACGACCAGCAGTTGCCCGCCGAGGTGTGCGGCTTGGTCACGCTGGAACACTGGTATCGCGAAGAGGTCAAGCGCCAACCCAAACTGCTGTACCTGAGCCGCGAGGAGCTGATGCGCCACCAAGCGGCGGGCATCACCACGCAGGCGTTTCCCAAAACACTGCGCATGGGCGGTGTGGATTGCCACGCCGATTACCTGCACGAACCGGGCGACACCAAAGACGGCCTGACCGTGACCGTGCCGCTGTTTGTGTTGAACCAAGTCAGCGATGAACGCGCCGAATGGCTGGTGCCTGGCATGCTCAACCAGAAGGTCCACGCGCTCTTGAAAACCCTGCACCAAAAACCACGTTCGCGCCTGGTGCCACTGCCCGACAGCGCAGCCCGTCTGACGGCGGCCTTGTGTGCGCCTGAGGTGTTTGGCGCGGGCTCGTTGACCGATGCCGTGCTCAAGCTGGTGCGGGCTGAGACCCAGCTGGATGTCAAACGGGCCGACTTCAAACTCGACATGCTGGCGCCGCACCTGTTCATGAACTTTCGGGTGGTGGACGAACATGGCCGACAGCTGGGGCATGGCCGCAACCTGGGCGCCTTGAAAGCTGAGCTGGGCAGCCAAGCGCGTGGCGCGTTTCAGGCCTTGGCCGCGTTGAAGGGGGTGGGGTCTTTGGGGGCTGGCTCTGGCGTTGCGGCGGCGTTAGCTGACGAGGGGCAGCGGGCTCCTCAGAGCAAATTGGGGGCGAGCAAATTTGGGTCGGATCCCGATGTCGGGCAACGAAATTCGGGCGACGGCCAGGGAAATCGGGCGCTGCCTCCCATAGCGTCCAAGCCAGGGCAGCAACAGACGAGCCCTGCAAAAGCCGACCAACGCTACACCAGCTGGACCTTTGGCGAGCTCCCCGAGCTGATGGAAATCGCGAGAGGTCAACAAACCCTGATTGGTTTCCCCGCCTTGGTGGACATGGGCGACGCCGTGTGCATCGAGGTGTTTGACGAGCCCGAGGTGGCCGCCACCAAGCACCGCGCAGGCTTGCGCCGCTTGTTTGGTTTGCAAATCAAAGACGCGCTCAAGTACCTGGAGAAAAACCTGCCTGAGCTGCAAAAAATGTCGGTGGTTTTCATGATGGTGGGCAAGTCGCCCGATGGCTCAGGCGGTGGCACGGGTGACGAACTCAAGCAACAAATTTTGGACGTGGCCTTAGACCGCGCCTTCTTGCTCGACCCGCTGCCGACCACCGAGGCCGACTTCAAACGTCGCCTCGACGAGGGCCGTGGCCGACTGACGCTGATTGCCAACGAAGTGGCGCGGTTGGCAGGCACGGTGCTGACCGAGTTTGCAGCGGCCAGCCGCAAAGTCAAAGACACCAAAATTCAACACGACGCCCTGGCCGACGCCGCGCAGCAACTGCAACGCTTGGTGGGCAAACGCTTCATCACCGAGACGCCCTACAGCCAGTTGCAGCACTTTGCGCGCTACCTCAAAGCCGTGGTGCTGCGGCTGGACAAACTGCGTGCCGATCCCGCACGCGACGCGGCGAAACTGGCCGAACTCAAACCGCTGGAGCAAAAGTATTGGCGCTTGGTGGCCGAGCGCAAAGGCGTGAGCGATGCACGCATGCAAGAGTTCCGCTGGCTACTCGAAGAACTGCGCGTGAGCTTCTTCGCGCAAGAGCTGCGCACGCCACAACCGGTGAGCGTGAAGCGGCTGGACAAGGCTTGGCAGCAGCTGAGTTATTGAGGGCTTGGCCTGCGCGTGAGGGCCAATGAATACCGCAAGTTGTTCATGGACGCAACGCTGCGGCGCGTGAGTCGCTTCAGTCCATCAGTCGGTGGCTGCATCCAGCGCCGCTCGGCTGGGCGCGCGTTGGCTGTGCAGCAGCCCCAAACCCGCCATCACCAGCAAGGCAATGCCACCCCAGGCCAACAGGTTGGGCACTTCGCCCCACAGCAGGTAGCCCAGCACCAGCGCCACCAGCAGCCCGCTGTAGCGGAAGGGGCCAATCACGCTCATGTCGCCCGCGCGCATGCTCAGGGTGAGCAAGTGGTAGGCGATGGCCAGGCAAAAGGCTGCGCCGCCGAGCTGCATCATTTGTGCCAACGAGATCGGTTGCCAAGCTGCCGTCAAGGTCCATAGACCAGAGAGCAGGGTGACCATGGCCGAGGTGGAGAGGGTGATGAGCAGCGAGGGCACGCGCGCGGGCACCATGCGGGTCATGAAGTCACGCCCCGCATGGAGCAGGGTACCCACCACGCACAGCAAGGCATAGGCGTTCAAGCCGCTGGCATCAGGTTGCACCACCAGCAACACGCCGGAAAAGCCCAACACAATGAAGCCCCAGCGCATGACGCCGACACGCTCGCGCAAAAAGACCACCGCCAGCAGCGTGAGAAACAAGGGGGCCGCCAGGTTGATGGCGGTGGCGTTGCCCAAGGGCAAGTGGAACAAAGCGGTCAAGTAGGTGAAGGTGGCCGCACTGTCGAGCAGCGCGCGCAGGGGCACCGAGCGCGTGCGCACGCTGCGCCATTGGGCCCAGCTGCCGGTGAGCGTGACCATGAGCAGCAGCAGCAGGGTGGTGAGCGCGCCGCGCACAAAGATCAGTTGCGGGGTCGGCAGGTGGCTGCTGACGAGTTTGACCAAGGCGTCGTTGGTGACAAAAAAGAGCATGGCCGCCATCATGGTGACGATGCCGCGGCGGTTGTGAGGGTTCATGCGGGCGATTCAGCTCGCGCAGGGTGACTGTTCATCGGACTGTCACAGGCGCGCCAAGCGCGACAAAGCCAATTTGAGGGTCTCGTCTTGCTTGGCAAAGCAAAAGCGCACCACCCGTTGGTCAAAGCCATCGGCGTAAAAGGCAGACAGCGGAATGGCCGCCACGCCGATCTCTCGTGTCAGCCATTGGCAAAAGTCGGCCTCGCTGAGGTTTTTCTCGGGCACGCCGAGTTGGTCAATGCGCACGCATTGAAAGTAGCTGCCCTCGCTGGGCAGCAGCCCAAACTTGGTGCTGGCCAACCCAGCGCGAAACAGGTCGCGCTTGGCGGCATAAAAAGCAGGCAGCTCCAAGTAGGGCTTGGGGTTGGCCATGTAGGCGGCCAAGCCATGCTGCACGGGTGTGTTGACGGAGAACACATTGAACTGGTGCACCTTGCGGAACTCGGCGCTCAGGCTGGCTGGGGCGGCCACGTAACCGACTTTCCAGCCGGTGACGTGGAAGGTTTTGCCAAAGCTCGACACGATGAAGGCGCGCTCGGCCAAGCCCGGAAAACTCGAAGCGCTCAGGTGTTGGCGTGGTGCGTAGACCATGTGCTCGTAGACCTCGTCGCTGATGAGCAAGATGTCTGTGCCTGAGAGCAGGGCTTCGAGTTGCAGCATTTCCTCGCGGGTCCACACGGTGGCGCTGGGGTTGTGCGGGCTGTTGACGATGATCGCGCGCGTCTTGGGGCCGATGGCGGCGGCGATCTTGTCAAAGTCGGGGCGGAAGGTGCCGGGTGTCAGTGGCACGCGCACGGCCACGCCACCGGCCAACTCGATGTTGGGGATGTAGCTGTCGTAGCAAGGTTCGAGCACGATCACTTCGTCGCCCGTGCGCACCACGGCCAGGATGGCGCTCAAGATGGCTTGGGTGGCGCCTGCGGTGATGGTGATGTCGCTCACCGGGTCGTAACGGCAGTGGTAGAGCGATTCAATCTTTTGGGCAATCGCTTCGCGCAGCACAGGCACCCCGGTCATGGGCGGGTACTGGTTGAGGCCTTGGGTCATGGCGCTGGTGACGCAGCTCACCAGCTGGGGGTCGCAGGCAAAGTCTGGAAAGCCTTGGCCAAGGTTGACCGCATTTTTTTCAGCGGCCAGGGCTGACATGACGGTGAAGATGGTGGTGCCGACTTTGGGAAATTTGGTGTCAAGAACAGGTGTGGTCATGGGTCAGGGTTCACAGGTCGTAGTCGTTGGCGTGGCCCTCAAGGGCTTTGAGAATCAGGTTGCGGTCTAAGCGGTCGCTCAGCAAGGTGGCGAAGTCGTAGACGAAGTTGCGCAAATAGGCGCTGCGCTTGAAGGCAATGCGCGCGGTGTTTTTGCCAAACAGCTGGGCGCCAGGGCGTACCACCAGGTCGTCGTCGGTGCTGTCGCGCACCGCCATTTCGGCCACGATGCCCACGCCCATGCCTAAGCGCACATAGGTTTTGATCACGTCTGAATCAATCGCTTCGAGGGCAATGCGCGGGGTGAGGTGTTTGGCGGCAAAGGCTTTGTCAATGCGGGTGCGGCCCGTGAACGAGGGGTGGTAGGTGATGATGGGCTCGGCGGCCAAGTCTTCCAGGGTGATGCGGCTTTTGGCGGCGAGTGGGTGCGTCTTGGGGATCACCAACACGTGTTCCCACTCGTAGCAAGGCAGGGTGACCAGGTCGGGGTAGTCCGACAGCGACTCGGTGGCAATGCCAATCTCGGCCACTTCGTCCAGCACCATTTGCGCCACTTGCGCGGGCGCGCCTTGGTGCAAGCTGATGTTGACTTTGGGGTAGGTCGCCCGCAACTTGGCCACGGGCACCGGCAACACATAACGTGCCTGGGTGTGGGTGGTGGCGATGGAGAGGGTGCCGCTGTCTTCGGCGCTGTATTGCTCGCCAATGCGCTTGAGGTTGCCCACTTCCCGCAAGATCACTTCGATGCTGCGCAGCACGTGTTGCCCGGGCTCGGTGATGCGCTTGAGGCGCTTGCCGTGGCGGGTGAAGATGTCAATGCCCAGTTCTTCTTCGAGTTCGATGATGGCTTTGGAGACGCCGGGCTGTGAGGTGTGCAGCGCCTTGGCCACCTCGGTCAGGTTGAGGTTGCGACGTGCGGCCTCTTGGACGAAGCGAAATTGGTGAAGATTCATGACTGGGCGTTGAATTTGCCGCGTCATTATGCCTTGGGCATCTAACTGAGGCGTTCTTTATTCGTGGCTATTGGCTGATCGCAGCGCAATGTCGGCCAACAAATCAAGCAGCGCACCCTGTTCGCCCACAGCGGGCTGGCAGTCGATCTGTAGGTCAGGATGGGCTTGACGCAGCGCTTGCATGAGCACGGGCAAGTCTTCGCGGGCGTGTTTGCCCACACCTAAAAAGAGGGGCAACACGCTCAGGCTGGTGGCACCCTGCGCCACCACGTCGGTGGCGGCTTGGGCCAAGCTGGGTTCGGTGAGTTCCAGGTAAGCGCAGCGCACGGCGATGTGCGGTGCGCGTTGCGCAATGCGTGCGGCCACGGCTTGGATGGGTTGGTGCCACAAGGGGTCGCGTGAGCCGTGGGCAAAAAGAAGGATGGCGTGCATGGTGATCAGAGGTTCATTGGCGCAACACCAACCACCCAAAGGCGGCGAGTGAAGCGATGGAGTAGAGCATGCCGGGTGCAGCCGCAGCGAACCAAGGGGCCCAGCTGTTGAGGTTGCCGATGTAACTGAACACGCTGTTGAGCAAGAAAAAGCTGATGCCTGCCAACACACCGCCAAACACATGGCTGGTGATGTTGCCGCTGCGGAAATGCAGGTAAGCAAAGGGGAGGGCCAGCACCACCATCACCAAACAGCTCAAGGGGTAGAACACTTTTTTCCAGAACTCGATTTCAAAGCGCTGGGTGGCTTGGCCGTTGGCGCTGAGGTGGCGGATGTACTGGAACAGATCGATGGTGCCCATGCGGTCGGGTTTGAGCAGGGCCACCGAGAGCATTTCGGAGGTGATGCTGGTGGACCACACGTATTGCGGAGTGCGCTTGCGCAGCATGGTGGCATGGTCATTGTTGCGGTTGAGGCTGTCGCGCTCGACCTGTTGCAAGTCCCAGGCGTCATCTTGGTTGAGCATGCCCAATTTGGCGCGCATCAAGCCCAGCCACTGTCCTTCGGAATCGAACTCAAAAATACGTATGCCGCTGGGATGGCCCTCGGGGGTGAGGGTTTGCACATTGACCGCATAGCTGCGATCGGATTGCCGCTCGCGCAACCAGGCGCCGGTTTGGCCCACGCTGATTTGCCCCATGTAGCGGCTCTTGAGCAATTGGCCGTAGCGGTCACACAAGGGCGACACATAGTCGCCAATCACAAAGGTGATGGCAACGAACGCCAAGCCCAAGCCCATCAGGTTGCGCAAGGCCATGCTTGGGCCCAGCCCACTGGTGCGCAAAATGGTGAACTCAGAGCTTTGGGCCAAGCGTGCCATGACAAAGATGGTGCCAATCAAGACCGAGATGGGCAGCAATTCGTACAAATGACTGGGCACCAACAGCAGCACATAGATGAAGGCGTGTTTGAGCTGGTAGGCGCCGTTGTTTTTGCCGACGCCTTGGATTTCATCTACAAAGTCGAAGAAAAAAAACAGAGCCAGGAAGCTCAGCGTGACAAAGGTCACGGCGCCAAAGACTTCACCATAGATGAGACGACGCAGGGTTTTCATGCGCGTCTCTGGGGCTTGCGCGCCAGCCCCAAGATCTGTCGCCAATGCCAGTTGTTATGGCGTGCGGTGAGCCACAACACACTCATGCCCAACATGCCGCCGTGCAAGAGAAGTAGGTAGTGGGTGAGCTGGACTTGGCCAGCACTGATCCAACTTTGCCCCAAATTGATGAAGTTGTAATAGATGATGAAGATGAACAAGGCCAGCGCCAAGTTCCCACCCCGTCCAACACGTGGATTGGCGCTGGTCACGGCAAGGCCAGCCACCAGCAGATTGAATGCTGCCAAGACCATGCCCAAGCGCCAAGCCAATTCACCTTGGTGGGCCAAGCTGGGGTATTGGATCAACCGCAAGGTGTCCACGGCTTTGGGCGGCGCATTGGCTGACACTTTGACGTCTTGGCCAATGCGGGTGCCATAGACTTTGAATTCGCTGACTTTGAAATCCGCCTCGCCCACAGTTTGCTCGACCAATTGACCCCGCTCAAGCATTAAAAAACGTTCGTCATTGACCGTCTCAATGCGCGCGGCTTTGGCCGATGTCATGGCTTGTCTGCCATGGTCTGTGGAGGAGATGAAAACGTTTTTGCCTTGCTTGTTTTCCACGCTGTCTTTGTCGATGAAGAACACACGTTGGCCGCTGGAGGACTCTTGAAACAAGCCTGGGGAGACCCGCTCTAAGTCCCCACGGCGTTCAAAGCGCTCGCGCAATTCACTGATTTGACTGTTTGACCATGGCCACACCAAGAGCACCAGCAAGGCCACTGTCAACAACATGGGCCACGCAAAACGCAGCACCGGTGAGAGAAAAGCACGCAGACCTTTGCCACTCGAGAGCCAAATCACCATTTCGCTGTCGAGGTACAGACGTGAGAGGGTGCCGACCGTGGCAATGAACAAGCTCATGGTCAACACCGTGGGCAAGTGGCCCAGCATGGTGTAGCCCATGACCAAACTCACTTCGGAGGGGTTGACGCTGCCTTGCGAAGCCTGGCCCAAGGTGCGAATCAGCATCATGGTCATGACGATCGTCACCAGCACCACCAAGGTGGCGCCAAAGCTGCGGGCCAGCTCTTTGCGGAGGGAGGAATGGAATAACATCAGCGCGAAAGAAAGACGCAATTATGAACTTCGAACTCAAGACCTTGGATTTGGCAGCCGCAGCGCGCCTGAAAACCGATGTGCTGATTGTGCTGGTGTCTGCGGCCTTCAAGCCTTCACGAGGCAGCTTGGCTGAGCTGATTTTGCGGGCACGCCAAAGCGCAGACCTGGACGCCACCCCGGCCAAGCTGCTGAGTGTCTGGCGTCCTGAGGGCGTCAGCGCTGAGAGGGTGTTGTTGGTCTCAACCGGCGATGGCCATGCCCGACAGGTGCGACAAGCCGTGACAGCGGCGGTGGCTTCGCTCAAATCGGTGGCGCCCAAGAGTTTGGCCATTTGCTTGGAAGACGCCAGCCAGCAACGCTTGCATGCCATCACCCAAGCGGTGGCCGACACCAGTTATGTCTACACCGCCACCAAACCCACAGCCAAAGCAAGCGTGCTCAAGCGTGTGGTCTTGGGGTTGCCCACGGCTGAACAAACCAAGGCAGCCAAGTCCGACTTTGACCATGCATGCGCCCAAGCGGCCGGCGTGGGATTGGCCAAAGAGTGGGGCAACCGTCCGGCCAACCATGCCACACCCAGCATGTTGGCCAAGGTGGCTCAAACGTTGGCCAAAAAGCCCCGAGTCCGCTGTGAGGTGCTGGGCCCGGCCCAGATCATCAAGCTGGGCATGGGGTCTTTTGCGGCGGTGGCACAGGGTTCACGCGAGCCCATGCGCTTCATTGTGTTGCATTACAACGGTGCGGCCAAAACCGAGGCGCCCACGGTCTTGGTGGGCAAGGGCATCACCTTTGACACGGGAGGTATCTCGATCAAACCTGCAGCCGCCATGGACGAGATGAAGTTTGACATGTGTGGTGCCGCCAGTGTGTTGGGCACCTTTGAAGCCTTGGCGCAGTTACAACCCGCCATCAACGTGGTGGGCTTGATTCCCACTTGCGAGAACATGCCGGGTGGCTTGGCGTTGAAGCCCGGGGATGTCGTGACCAGCATGAGCGGGCAGACCATTGAGGTGCTCAACACCGATGCCGAAGGTCGTTTGATTTTGTGCGATGCCCTGACCTATGCCAAGCGCTTCAAACCGCGGGCGGTGATCGACATTGCCACTTTGACCGGTGCCTGCGTGGTGTCGCTGGGCCATGTGCGCAGCGGCTTGTTCAGTGCTTCGGACGAGTTGGCGCATGCGCTGGAGGCTGCGGGTGAAGCCGCGCTAGACCCGTGTTGGCGTTTGCCTTTGGACGACGAATATGCCGAGGGCCTGAAGTCCAACTTTGCCGATGTGGCCAATGTGGGCGGTCGCGATGGCGGAGCCATCACAGCGGCCAAGTTCTTGCAGCGCTTTGCCAAAGACTACCCCTGGGCGCACTTGGACATTGCGGGCTCGGCCTGGAAAAGCGGTGCGGCCAAAGGTGCCACGGGCCGTCCTGTGGGCTTGTTGCTGCACTACCTGTTGGGCACTGTGCCCGCACGCCAGGCTAAAACCGCAGCGGTGCAGACTCAAACGGCCAACCGCCGCCGTGCGCCAACCCGTTTGGCATGACCGAAATCGCCTTTCACTTCAACGCGCCCGACAAGCGGGCCTATGCCTGCCGTTTATTGCGCAAGGCTGTGGCCAGTGGTGCCAAGGTGGTGGTGACGGGGGATGAGGCCAGTTTGCAGGCCTTGGACACCTTGTTGTGGACGTTTGCGCCCTTGGAGTTTGTGCCGCACTGTCACGCTGACAGTCCCATTGAGCAGCGCATCGCATCTCCCATCGTGTTGGTCCAACAGCTCATGGATGGCCCAAGTTTGCCCCATCACCAGGTGTTGTTGAATCTCGGCGATGCCGTGATGGCGGGCTTTGAGCGTTTTGAGCGTGCGATCGAGGTGGTGAGCTTGGATGCGCAAGACCGTCAGTTCGCACGCCAACGCTGGAAGCATTACGCCGATCGGGGGTACGCCATCACCCGACACGATTTGAAGCTGAAAGAAAATGCCTGATGCCTTTGGCATTGCATCTTGAGATCTTTCCCAAAAGTTATGATGCTTTGTCCTCGTTTTATCCACCAAGGAGTTGTTGAATGCGCATTCATTTCAAATTGACGCTGGTTGCCAGCATGGCCGCACTCAGTGGCCTGAGCTTTGCACAAGAACAAGTGGTCAAGATTGGCCATGTGGGACCTGTCAGCGGTGCGATTGCGCACTTGGGCAAAGACAACGAGAACGGTGCCCGTTTGGCCGTGGAAGAACTCAACGCCAAGGGCATCAGCATTGGCGGCAAAAAAATCAAATTCGAGTTGCTGGCTGAAGACGATGCGGCCGACCCCAAGCAAGGCACAGCAGCGGCACAAAAGCTGGTGGATGCCAAAGTGGCTGGGGTGGTGGGCCATTTGAACTCAGGCACCACGATTCCAGCTTCTAAGATTTACAGCGATGCCGGTATTCCCCAAATCTCGCCTTCAGCCACCAACCCCAAGTACACGCGTCAAGGTTATGCCACAGCATTTCGTGTGGTGGCCGATGACGTTCACCTGGGCGGCACTTTGGGGCGCTACGCCGTGAAAGACTTGAAGGGCAAAGCGATTGCTGTCATCGATGACCGCACGGCCTATGGCCAAGGTGTGGCCGAAGAGTTCGAAAAAGCCGTCAAGGCCGCCGGAGGCAATTTGGTGGGCCATGAGTTCACCACCGACAAAGCCACCGACTTCATGCCCATCTTGACCACGCTCAAAGGCAAAAAGCCCGACATCGTATTTTTTGGTGGCATGGACGCTGTGGGCGGGCCCATGCTCAAGCAAATGAAGTCGCTGGGCATTGCGGCCAAGTTCATGGGCGGAGACGGCATTTGCACCACCGAGTTGGTCAAGCTCGCTGGCGACGCCATGGCCGATGGCCAGGTGATTTGTGCCGAAGCGGGTGGCGTGGACGGTGCCTTGAAGAAAGGCATGGATGACTTTGGTGTGAAGTACAAGAAACGCTTCAACGACGATGTGAAGCTCTACGCCCCCTATGTGTATGACGCGGTCAACGTGATGGTGGACGCCATGCAACGCGCCAAGTCCACCGATCCCACCAAGTACTTGCCTGAGCTGTCCAAGACTGCGGGCTTCAAGGGCGTGACGGGCGTGATTGCTTTCGATGCCAAAGGCGACATCAAGAACGGTGCGCTCACGCTCTACACCTACAAGGCGGGCAAGCGCGATCAAATTGCGGTGGTGCGCTGAAGCTCACTGGCATTGCTGGCCCACAAAAAAACCACCTTCGGGTGGTTTTTTGTTGCCACGCGCCCAAGCCGTGGCTGAATGGCTCAAGGGGCGGGTGGGAGGTAGGCGAAGGCGATGTAGGCAAACGGTTTGTCAAGCACAAAACGCATCCCTTTGCTGACCACGGTCAACTCGATGGCCTCAGTCGTTTGTCCTTGTGTCAGCAGCCAGTTTTGCATGTCTTGAGGGCAGCTGCTGGGCTCTGGTGCATCGATGGGCCCCAGAGGGCACAGCAAGAGACCGGCTTGTTGTTGCCAGTTGTGAAGCGGATTCACTGTGGCAGGAAACTGATCAGGAACGCCGGGCACCACCCGCAAGCTGGGGTCGCCATAAAAAGCCAGCAGGGCATTTTCTGCCCACTGCCCACCGACCCAGCGCAAGGGCTGATCGGGGTAGCGCGCATGCCAGTTGGTCAGCAGGGCTTGCGCTGCCTCGCGTCTTGGCAGGTAATGGTTGGGCGTGCCTTCTTGGGCTTGGTGCCAAGCGTACCAAGGGCTCACGGCCACAATGAGCACGCACCATGACACAAAGTACCGCATCAGGTGGGTCTGCGCTGCCGCCAGATCGGGTCCATGACGGCTCAGATTGCGCAACCACAGCAAAGAAAACCCATAGCCAATCGGAATCGCCCAAGGCATGGACAGCTCTACAAAGCCGCTGATGCCAAACGCCAAGGTGATGGCCCAGGGGAGCAGGGCGATCCAAAACAAGGTGTCACCCCAGCCTTGTGGCAACCAAGCCCGCAGCAAGCGCTGGGGCCAGCCTCGCAGCCGTTGCCACAGCGTGGGTGAACCAGGTGCATAGACCCATGCACACAAAACCCAAGGCAGCAACCAATAGGCCAGGGGCGAGAGAGCAAATTTCAGCACCATGCGCCAACTGACGCCTTCGCTCCCACCTTGCTCGCCGACATAGCGCAGGGTGACCCAATCGTGGTCTTGCAGCCAGAGCAGGTGAGTGCTCAAGCACGCACCAAACACGGCCAAAGTCAGCCAAGGTCTGTAAGTGCCAAACCAAGCCCGGCCATTGCGACTGGCCAGCGAGCTGATAAATATGGCGAGCAAAAAGACACCGCTGTAATACTTTCCCAGCATCGCCAATGCACTCAACACGCCCAGGCCCAATGACCAAAACAATGCCCCACGTCCTTGACTGGCCACGCAACGCACCCAAGCCAGCACCACCCAGGGCCACAAACTCAGCAAAATCGCGTTGGCATTGAACTTGACAGCCAAGGTGCTGTAGGGAAATGCCAAGCACAGCAACAGCGCGCTCGGCACAGCCAGATCAGGACGGCCCATCGCGCGGGCGGCTTGGTACACGCCCAACAAGCCGATGGCGACATTCAGATAGGCCAGCAGGTGGTAGGACGCATCGAGGTGGGGAAACACCGAAAACCAGGCCCCCGTCACCCAAGCAAAGAGGGGTGGGTGCTTGGCGCTGCCCCAGGCCCAGTTTTGACCCCAAGCGAAGTTCTCCAGCATGTCGGCATATCCGTCAAGGTTGGTGTCGGCTATGCCATGCGCCAACACCCAAGCCACCACGTGTAGCAGCAGCAACATGCCAATGCCAATCGACCAGCGGCGGTTGGGTACGGAAAAAATGGAAGGGGAAGACAGGGACAGGGCACGCTTTCGGAGTCCAAAAATTATAGGAGTCTTCGCCAGCATCCCCTGCTTGAACCCGCCTCGTGTCTATAAAAATCAAGCACTTAGGAAAACTTCGAATTATTTTTGCAATGTGTGTCCACCAAATCTTCGCGTCATGCGTTGTTTGCTCATCGCGTTCTGAGGAAACTACATGGACAAGTCAGTATTTCAAATGGATCCCCCTGATGTGGCACTGGAGCATCGCTTCAAGTGTGCCCCGCCTGAGAAGGCTGGCATCAAAGCCACATTTGACCGTTTGCGTGCGCAGTTGGTGCAAGAAGCCGAACAAAGAAGCCGTCCAGTGTCACGGATTTATTCAGGCTTCAGAGCTGTGAAAGCTTAAGTAGTCATTCAGGGCGCTGTCCTAATCAGCGTTGAAGTCAAGGGCCCCATTGGTGGGCCCTTTGTGTTGGATTCATTGAATTTTTTCTGGGCGCAAAGCGCTGTGAAAGCCCTATGTTGTTTGTGCTCAGTTCTTTGCTGCCGGTGGTCGTGTTGATCGCCATTGGATTTTGGGTGGGTGTACGGGGGTGGGTGACCCAAGGCGGCGCCAAAGAAATAGCCAATTTAGCCTTCACGGTTTTGGCCCCAGCCCTGTTGTTTCGCACCATGAGCCAAGTTCACATGGATGAATTGGACATTCAGCCGGTGGGCATGTACTTTGTGGGCGCGATTGGCTTGTTCTTGGTGCTCTTTTTAAGCTTGGGTTGGAACCGCAGAGCCACCGTGCTCGCCTTGGCGGCCACGTTCAGCAATACCGTGATGTTGGGCATCCCGCTGATTGGTTTGATGTACGGCCCGCCTGGCTTGGTCTACCTCTTCACCTTGATCTCTTTGCATGCCTTGGTCATGCTCACACTGGCCACCGTGGTGCTGGAGTTGGTGTTGGCACGCGAGGTCTCAGCGGACCCTAACACACACGTGGCCAACCGCCATCCCCTGTGGACGATTGCGCTGGCGGTGCGCAATGCCGTCATTCATCCGGTGCCGTTGCCCATTTTGCTGGGGCTGGGTTTTGGACAACTGGGTTGGGTCATGCCTGAGGTGCTGGACAAGCCGCTGCAGTGGATGGGCAACACCTTTGGGCCTTTGGCCTTGTTGCTGGTTGGCATCACCTTGGCGAGTGTGCTGCACGATGTGCGTCAATCTTGGGTGGGACACAGCCGATCCAAAGCCCTGCGCCCGTTGTGGGTGGCGACGGGCTTGGCCTTGCTCAAGAATTTGGGCCACCCCTTGCTGGTGTTGTGGCTGGGATGGGCCTTTGGTGTGACGGGGCTGGCCTTGGCCGTGATGGTGAGTGCGGCCTCGATGCCCATTGGTGCCAATGTGTTTTTATTCTCTCAACGCTATGGGGTGGGAGAAGATTCGGTGCCTGCAGCCGTGGCCTTGTCGACTTTGCTGGCGATGGTCACGGTGCCTTGGGTGTTGAGCTGGGTCCACTGAACCCACCCACCTTGCTGGTCAAGCCGGCTGACGTTGCTGCCCTCGGGCAAGCGCGCCTTGTCAGGCCAGCTCGGCAATCAATTCAATTTCCACGCAGGCACCCATGGGCAGTTGGGCCACGCCAAATGCGCTGCGGGCGTGGGCGCCTTTGTCACCAAAGACTTCGGCGATCAGCTCGCTGCAGCCGTTGGTCACCAAGTGCTGCTCGGTGTAGTCAGGGGTGGAGTTGACCAAGCTCATGACTTTGACGATGCGTTGCACCTTGTTCAAGTCTCCCACGGCAGCGTGTAAGGTGCCCAGCAAGTCGATGGCGACTGAGCGTGCGGCGGCCTTGGCCTGCTCGGTGCTCATGGTGCGCCCGAGCTGCCCGACCCAGGCTTTGCCGTCTTGCTTGGCGATATGACCACTCAAGAACACCAGTTGGCCGCTTTGTACAAAGGGCACATAGGCTGCGGCCGGAACAGCCACGGGCGGCAGGTTGATGTGGAGGGCTTGCAGGCGGTCATAAATGCTCATGGGGTGGTCCTTGTTGAATTTCAAGTTGAAATTTTAGAAAGCTCAGGCGCTGCATTTGCAGGGTCAATGGGAGGGTCCTCAATGGGGAACACGGTGACACCCACTTCCAGGGTGTGACTGGCCCCGCCGTGAATCACGCCACGAACAGGTGACACATCACCAAAGTCACGCCCGAGCGCCAGGGTGACGTAGTCTTGACCCGGAGAGTTCAAGCCCCAGCGGTTGTTGGTCGGGTCAAGGTCAAACCATTGCCCATGGGGGGTGAGTGCGCCGTTCTCTGTGTGCGGCACATACAGCGAGACCCAAGCGTGTGAGGCATCGCTGCCAATCAATCGCGCTTGGCCTTCTGGGGGTTCGGTCAGCAAATAGCCGCTCACATAGCGCGCAGCCAAGCCCTGGGTGCGCAAGCAACACAACAAGATGTGCGCAAAGTCCTGGCACACGCCTTGGCGTTTCGCCAGGGCCTCACGAGCGGGTGTGTTGATGTCGGTGCTGGCGCTGGCGTATTTGAACTCTTGATGGATGCGGGTCATCAAATCACAGGCGGCTGCCAAGACCGAACGTTGCGGGGTGAAGCTGGGTCGGGCAAATTCGCCGAAGTCTTGGTGCGGCACGACGTAGGGTGAGGCAAAGACAAACTCATTGGCCGCATCCCAAGCGGCACCTGCGTGGTACACAAAATGGTCACGCACTTTTTCCCAGTTTGGGAGCTGGGCCGCTTGGCTGGCTTCAAAAGTCGTGGGATGTGTCAGCACCAAGCTGCTGGCTTCGATGTGCAAACTGCTGTGAGGCGCAGGCAATGAAAAAAAGCTGCGCAGGTTGCCAAACACGTCCACATGGTCGCTGCGTGCGGCTGGGGCCGGCGTGATGCGCAGTGCGGCATTGCGCACAGTTTGAGAGGAGAGGTCGCGTGGCAGCAAATGCGCCATGTGCTGCGCGGTCTCCACCTGCGATGCATAGTGGTAGGTGGTGGTGTGCAACACGTGGAGCAACATGATCAAGCCCCCACGCTGTCGCCGTTTTGGGTGTGGCTGAAATAGTGGGCAGAGATCGCATCTGATACCTGCCACGCAGCTTGCACACAGCCAGACAAACACGTGCGCAACGCGACCAGTTGCCCCTGGTTATCGCGCTCACAGAGTTCCTCAAGCTTGGCATGCTGCACGTGGGGCACCAACAAGGCCAGCGCATCGGGTTCGCCCATGGGCGTGGCCGCCAATTTGGACAGGCGCGCGCGCAAGGAGCGGGTGACCCAAGCCAAAGACCTGGGGTTGTCGTGGTCTTGAACCAGCAGCTCGACCAGTGGCGCCAAGTCACGGCTTTGTTGGTGTTGGGCCTGAAAGGTGATGGTGCTGTCAAACAAAGCCAGTAAAGCGCTGAAGTGTGAGCTGTTGTCCAAGGTTTCCTCGGTCAGATGCGCAGCATGGTGTAAAGCCTCTTGAGCGACTTCAAACGCGCCAACCTCAACCGCCAAGTCAAGCGCATCGGCCAAGAAACCCAAGCGTTCGACATGGCGGCCGATGCTCAGCAATTGCCAACCCTCGTCACGCGTCATGCGGTCGGTTTGTGCCCCTGTGATGGCTGCCAAGGTCGCGCTGGCTGACTCCAAGGCCTGCAAAGCCTGAATGGCGGAAAACTCGGGGCGAGACAGGGTCTGGGTGCAGTCGGCACTGAATTGCGCCACGCAATGGACGATGGCGTTCCAGTGCTCTGGCGACAAACGCTCGCGCAACGAAGATGCTGCTTGCCGCAGTGCGCGCAAGTTGTAACCCACGCTGGTGGTGTGTTCGTCTTGGTCGAGGCAGGCAATCAAGGTCCGCTCGAACACCCTGCGGCGGGTGCCCATGCTGGGGGTGGATGGGCCGGCTTCTTCCGTGCCATGCCCTTGGGCGAAGGGCACACCCAAGGGAATCAAGCCTTGGCGTTGGGTGAGTTGCTGCAACCAAGCCCACAGGCTGCGCGATGCCGGATCTTCCCCATTGAGCGCTTCAAGGCACAAGCGCACCAAACGCACCATGTTCTCGCTGCGCTCGGTGTAGCGTCCTAGCCAATACAGGTTTTCGGCTGCTCTGCTGGTCACCATGCGTGGGCGGTGGGTGAAGTTCACCGAGCTGGCGGTCTTGGTCAGCAAGGTGCTGCGGTCTACGGCGGCTTCGGTTTGGACCCACACATCGGCGCTGCTGCCACCGCGTTGCATCGAGGCAATTTCGGCATTCGGTGCCGCAATGCGCGCCAAACCGCCGGGCAGGACGCGCCAAGAGTCGGGGCCATCGCGCAAGGCAAATACGCGCAACATGACCGAGCGCGACACGATGCCTTCTTGGGCGTTTTTCCAAGTTGGCATCTGTGACAACGGCATGTAGGCCTGCAAGGTGTGGCGATCGGGCTGGCGCGTGATGCGCCCCACCCATTCGTCGCGCTGCGATTCGCTCAGGGATCGCCCCAGCGCCGCGTCAAAACTGCCATGGCTGGCAGAGCCCGGGTAGGTGGGTTTGATCACCATGTGGTCGAGCTGCGGCAGCACGCTGGCCAAGGCTGCGCGCTCGCCGCACCACCAGGTATCCAGCGCAGGCAACTGCAAGGTCTCGCCCAGCAGGGTTTCGCTCAACGCCGGAAAAAAGCCCATCAAGGCCGGGGATTCGAGGAAGGCCGAGCCCGGACTGTTGGCCACCACCAAGTGGCCCGCGCGCACTGCCTGCAGCAGGCCGGGAACGCCCAGGGTGGAGTCGGCGCGCAACTCCAGGGGGTCTAAAAACTCGTCGTCCAAGCGCTTGAGCAACACATGCACGGGCTCCAATCCGCGCAAGGTGCGCAGGTACAGGCGCTCGTCACGCACGGTCAGGTCGCTGCCTTCGACCAAGCTCAGGCCGAGGTAGCGGGCCAGGTAAGCGTGCTCAAAATAGGTTTCGTTGTAGGGGCCCGGGGTGAGCAATGCCACATGGGCTTGCGCGCCAGCAGGGCTGTGCTGCTTGAGCGACTCCACCCACACCCGGTAGGTGGCAGCCAGGCGCTGGATGTGCATGGTTTCAAACGCCTGTGGAAACTGGCGCGAAATCAGCAAGCGGTTTTCAAGCAGGTAACCCAAGCCGGAGGGGGCCTGGGTGCGCTGAGACACGACCGCCCATTGCCCGTCGGGGCCGCGCGCCAGGTCAAACGCGGCGATGTGCAAGTGCGTGCCACCGCCGGGGGAGACACCATGCATGGCACGCACATAGCCCGGGTGTCCTTGCACCAACGCTGGGGGAATCATGGCTTGCCGAATCAGTTGCTGCGGGCCGTAGACGTCGGCCATGACGCGCTCCAACAGGCGTGCGCGCTGCTGCACGCCTTGCTCTATCTGTTGCCAGCTTTGTGGGGTCAGGATCAGGGGGAACAAATCGACCGCCCAAGGGCGTTGCGGCCCGCCTTGGCTGGCGTAGACGTTGTAGGTGATGCCGTTGTCTCGCACCTGGCGCGCCAGCACCTGGGTACGTCGGTCGAGGTCGTCGAGTCCCAGCGGGCCCAACTGCTCAAAGAAGGTGCGCCAAGGGGGCGTCAACTCCCGGGTGGCCAGGTCCGCATGGGCGACTGGCGTCGGAGCGTGTAGGGGGTTTGCCGCAACCGCTGGGTTGGCGTTGGACAGCGGGGCAAGTGGCGCGAAGGGCTTGAAGGGGGGGCGAGTTGGTGGGGAAAGGTTGCTCAGCGATGGCAGCGATGTTTGACTTTGCCCTTGACTCGGCGATGGTGATGTTGATGGCGCGTGGCCGGGTTCAGAACTGACAGGACGGCAGGCACCCAACAGTTCGTCAAAGTGCCCGCTGTCAGCCGGATGGACCAAGGCACTCACCAACTCGGCCAATGCGGGCGTTGGTGAGGTGGCATCGGTTGGGTGTTGAGGTGTCTCCACAGTGGGCGCATTGTCTCATCGGAGCCAGGTTCAACGTCGCAAGTCGAGCGTGAAGGGAAATTCCTTGCTCGCTGCCACGCCCACGGTTGCCGCGCCAATGTCGAGCTTGCCGGGTGTGTGGCCCAGCGGGAAAAAGCGCGACAGACGCCGGCTCTCCGCCTCATAGGCGTTGACTGGCAGGGTTTCATAGCTGAGTCCGCCAGCATGGGCCACATGGTATTGGCACCCCCCCACCGACCGTTTCATCCATGTGTCCACGATGTCAAAGGTCAGTGGCACGTGCACGCCGATGGTGGGGTGCAAGGCAGACGACGGGGCCCAAGCGCGGTAGCGCACACCGGCCACGTACTCGCCCACAGTCCCAGTCGGTTGCAGGGGCAAGGCGCGTCCATTGACCGTGACGGTGTGGCGACTGGGGTTCAGGCCTGTCACGTGCACTTCGATGCGTTCGAGCGACGAGTCCACATAGCGCACGGTGCCACCACTGGCGCCTTCTTCGCCCATCACATGCCAGGGTTCAAGGGCGTTGCGCAGGGTCAGTGAGATGCCCAGCGTGTTGAGCTCGCCCACGCGGGGAAAGCGGAACTCAAAGTGTGGCGCAAACCAGGCGGGGTCGAAGTGAAAGCCGTTGTCGCCGAGTTCGGTGAGCACATCGTCAAAGTCGGCTTTGACAAAGTGGGGCAGCAAGAAGCGGTCGTGCAGCTCGGTCCCCCAGCGCGTGGCCGGGGCTTCGTAGGGTTGCTCCCAAAAGCGCGCCACCAGGGCGCGCAGCAGCAACTGCTGCACCACGCTCATGCGGGCGTGCGGGGGCATTTCAAAGGCGCGCAATTCCAGCAAGCCCAAGCGACCGGTGGACGAGTCAGGCGAGTAGAGCTTGTCAATGCAAAACTCTGAGCGGTGGGTATTGCCTGTGACATCAATCAGCAAGTTGCGCAGGCTACGGTCGACCAACCATTGGGGCAAATCCACCCCGTATTTGGCGCGGTTGCTGCGAATTTCGCCCAAGGCAATTTCGAGCTCGTAGATTTGATCGTTGCGCGCCTCGTCCACGCGGGGGGCTTGGCTGGTGGGGCCAATGAACATGCCGCTGAACAAGTAGCTCAGAGATGGGTGGTTGTGCCAATACAAAATCAAACTGGCCAGCAGTTCAGGCTTGCGCAAGAACGGGCTGTCAGTCGGGGTGGCGCCCCCCATGACCACGTGGTTGCCGCCGCCGGTGCCGGTGTGGCGGCCATCGGTCATGAATTTTTCGGCCGACAGGCGCGACTCGAACGCGGCTTGGTACAAGAACTCGGTGTGCTCTACGATTTCTTGCCAGTTGTGGGCCGGGTGGATGTTGACTTCGATCACGCCCGGGTCAGGCGTGACGGCCAATACTTTGAGGCGTGGATCGCGTGGCGGGCCATAGCCCTCCAGCACGATGCGCACATTGAGTTCTTGGGCGGTGGCTTCGATGGCGCTGAGCAGTTCCAAGTAATCTTCCAAGCGCGTCAAGGGCGGCATGAAGACATACATCAAACTTTGCGCGGCGCTGCCTGTCTTGCCCGCCAATTCGACGTTGGGGCCGTTGGCCCGTGCCGGGTCGCGCACTTCGACGCAGATGGCGGTGCGTGTGATCCACGACGCCGACTGAAATTTGGTGGGCGGGGTGTTGGGGTCGGTGGTGCCTCGCACAAGCGGCGCTTTGCCACTGCCGGCAGGGGTCATGCCTTTGACGGCAACCAAGTCCTCGGCGTAGTGGTGGGCCCCCAATGCCACGGTGCCGCCTTCGGCAAAGCCGCCACCTGTCACGTGGGCGTTGTAGTGGGTGAAGCGGGCGTGGTGCGCGTACTGTGCTTTCAAGGCCGCAGCGTGCGGCAGCGGTTGACGCTCGGCGTAGTGGTCTTGGGTGATGGGATAGGGATAGTCGGCTGCGGTGACCCAAGGCAAAGAGTCCAGCGGCAGGCGATAGCCCATGGGGGAGTCTCCGGGCACCAAGTACATCCGCTCGTCGCGTAGAAACCATGAGCCGCTGCTCCAGCGCGGGCCCGGCAGTTCGGGTTCGTTGGCTTTGAGGGGCAGCACATAGCCCACAACTTGCTTGAGGCCCTGGGTGAAGACGCGGTGCAATCGCGCGCGCTCCATCTCGTCGTCCAAGCGCGAGTCAAAGGGGTCAACGTTGCCAGGCAAGCGGCGTTCGCGCCACAGGTAGTACCAGGTGTCTTCAAAGCCTGCTGTGATGTGTTGACCGTCCAAGCCCAGTTTTTTGGCCAAGGTATGCGTGAATTGTTCAGCGTCTTCGCTGGTGTAGTGGCTGGGTAAGCGCTCGTCGGCAAACAAGTCGGGGTTGTGCCAGCAAGGCTGGCCGTCGGTGCGCCAGTAAATGCCGAGTGCCCAGCGTGGGAGTTGTTCGCCGGGGTACCACTTGCCTTGGCCAAAGTGCAAGAAGCCCCCTTGGCCATATTCGTCGCGCAGTTTGTGAACCAGCTCGGTGGCGTAAGCACGCTTGGTCGGGCCCAAGGCTTCGGTGTTCCATTCAGGCGCGTCTCGGTCGTTCACCGACACAAAAGTGGGTTCGCCGCCCATGGTCAAGCGCACATCGCCGTTGTTGAGGCGGCGATCGACCTCGTCGCCCAAAGCCAGCACCTGCATCCACTGGTCTTCGGTGTAGGGCTTGGTCACGCGGGGTGACTCCAGCACCCGGGTGACTTTCATGTCGTGGCTGAATTCCACCTCCGCTTCGTCCACCAAACCTTCGATGGGCGCAGCGCTCGAGGGTTGGGGTGTGCAGGCCAATGGGATATGCCCCTCTCCGGCAAACAGGCCAGAGGTCGGGTCGAGTCCGACCCAGCCCGCACCGGGCAAATACACCTCGCACCATGCATGCAAATCGGTGAAGTCGACTTCCGTGCCGCTGGGGCCATCGAGCGATTTCACGTCTGGGGTCAATTGAATCAAGTAGCCCGAGACAAAGCGCGCGGCCAAGCCGGACTGGCGCAGCAGTTGCACCATCAGCCAAGCGCTGTCACGGCATGAGCCGCTGCCCAGCGTGAGGGTTTCTTCAGGCGTTTGCACGCCGGGTTCCATGCGGATCAGGTAGTCGACGTCTTGGTGCAGCTTTTGGTTGATCTGAACCAAAAAATCGATGGTGCGAATGGGCTCGCGTTGGAGGGCGTCCATGTCGATGGACTTGCAATAGGCCTCAAACTTGGG
This sequence comes from Comamonadaceae bacterium, assembly GCA_947381325.1. Taxonomy (GTDB): domain Bacteria; phylum Pseudomonadota; class Gammaproteobacteria; order Burkholderiales; family Burkholderiaceae_C; genus Limnohabitans. The sequence continues at coordinate 1,573 of CANCUP010000026.1, read as the reverse complement.
CGTTAACGCCAGCGTGGCCAAGTAGGGCGCTAACTCAAGTGATGTGGCGGTGTCGTAGCGGAAAGGAAATTTTTCGGCGTTGGCTTCTAGAAAAAAGTCAAATGGGTTGTAGACCGCCATTTCGACCACCAGGTCCACCGTGACCTTGAACTCGGTGGTTTTTTCGTGAAACACCAAGCGCGCCAGGTAGTTGGCGAAAGGGTCTTGTTGCCAATTGACGAAGTGCGCCGGTTCTACCTTGAGCGAATAGGACAACACCTTGCTGCGGCAATGTGGTGCGGGACGCAGGCGGATGACTTGTGGGCCGAGCTCGACCAGCCGGTCGTAGGTGTAGTGGGTGACGTGGTGGAGTGCGGCATGGATAGACATGGCTCAATTAAAGCAAAACATGCGCCATGTTTTAGTGCGCCAAGCTGGTGCGCTCAAGCTTTTGGATCTGGGGCCGATACCAAAACCACGTTGGATCGGAACCGAACTGTGTTGAAAGCCATGTATTCATCTCGCTGTCTGTTGTTATTGGGTTTGTGGGCCACTTTGTTGACGTGGACGCCCATGGCTGCGGCCGATTGGAGTGAGTTGGCCAAAGACGAAGATGTGGCTTATTACTTCGACAAAGATGCGGTGATGCCCGTTCATGTGTCGCGCTATGCGTGGACGATGGTGGATTTTCCTAAGGGTGAAAAAACCTCCAGCGGAGAGAGTTACAAGTCGGTCATGACCCGTTGGCGCATGTACTGCAAGACCGACATGGTGGTGCGCTTGTCGGTCAGCTATTTTGAAAAACCCATGGGCAAGGGCAAAGAGGTGGTGGCTGAAGACGCTCCGGAATTGCGCATGCGTGAAGTGCCGATCCGCCCCAACACGTATTTGGCCACGTTGAAAAAAGAAATTTGCGCCAGCAAGCCTGCGGCTTGAACACCCCCACACAGTCGCTGGATACGCGCGAGTTTGTGAGCGCGCCTTGTTCCCGGCGGTTCAAAGTTGGCTAGATTGCCAGACCTTGGTTCAGCAAGGTTTGTCTTGATTTCACGTCTTACCCCACTTGGCATTGGTTGGCTGGCTGGCACGGCTTGGCAACTGCAAGAGCGCGAACTCATGGCCCCGATGCTCTACGTGGGGCTCATGGCGCTGGGGGCCAGTTTGATGGGGGTGGCGTTGGTCGGGCTGCGTGGCGTCGACTTGAAACCTTGGCACCCCTCTGTGTGGATGGTGGGCCTAGGCGCCTGCGCGATCGCGTTTGGCCAGACTGGCTGGCGCGCGCATGCCCAGCTGGCGAACCCCATTGACCCTCGCTGGGAGGGCGTCACCGTGGTGGTGGAGGGCGTGGTGGCTGCCATGCCACAACACATGGGGGAGAACTGGCGGTTTCGCTTTGAAGTGACACATGCGCCGCCTGGCATACCGTCACACCTGCTGCTCGGTTGGTATGGCAGCAAGACGTGGGGCAGCCAAGACGTGGGTGAACCTCCACCCATGGTGAGAGCCGGTGACCGTTGGCGCTTGGCGGTTCGACTCAAGGCGCCGCACGGTCACATGAACCCGCATGGTTTTGATCACGAGTTGTGGCTGTGGG
>CANCUP010000025.1 GCA_947381325.1 Comamonadaceae bacterium | reverse complement strand
CACGCGAAGTTTTCAAGGCACAACATCACGCACCGCGTCAAAGCACCCCAGCAAAAACATACCGCGTCAAACGCCGAGGGTTGTGCCTGCGGCAGCGACATCGAGCCGCGCCAGCGGCGTAGGAGCAGAGCAGGTACAGCCCTCGGCGTTTGACACAGCAGGGGAGGCCAAAATCAAATGACCTTAGAGATCAACGCACACACAATGCTGAGAATGATCGTCGACGTCAGCGGAATAAAGATCTCACGCCCAAAAATGCGAAACCGAATGTCCCCCGGCAAGCGGCCAAATCCGAGTTTTTGCAACCACGGCGTCACGCTGTTGATCAACAACAGCGCCAAAAAAACCACCAACAGCCAACGGTACATGCAGAGTCCTTACAACGTGTGGCTGCGGTCACCCTGGGCAAAGCCCATGGGCTCCCAAGGCTCGCCCGTGCCAAAGGCGATCACCTTGAACAACTCGCCCATTTCATGCTCAGTGATCAGCTTTTGCGCCATCGCCTTCTCAGACAAGGGCGCATCCACCAGCGGGGGCAACAGACCGCTGTTGATCAAAAAATGCGCTTGGCTGGTGTAGCCCAGCACATGCAAGCCCGCGTCTTGCCCGGCCAAGGCCACACCGGTGAAGTTCACATGGGCGGTGATGTCTTTGGCCCCCACAGCTTGCAGCGGATCGGTGTCGGACTGGTGCAGTTGGTGGCACATCAAGGTGCCCATGTGACGTTGCGGGTGAAAGTACTCGTGCTCGGGAAACCCGTAGTCGATCAAAAACGCCGCGGCGCCTTTGCCGCCCGCTGCCACGCTGGCGTTCATGCGGTCGGCCAGGGTGCGCACAAAGGCTTCGGCCTGGGTGTGAATCTCGGTCAGGTAATCATGCGCGCCCTCCACCTCAACGGGGGGGCGCAATTCGGTCACACGGTCTTGCCATTGCAGCGGTTGGGCCGCGTCCCCCGTCCACACCACGCCGCGTTCGTGCCACACACCTTGCGTGCGCACCAACAACTGCACCGGCATGGCGTCGAGCACCTCGTTGCCCACCACCACGCCGCTCAATTGCTCGGGCAAGGCGTCCACCCACCGCACCTTGGCTGCATGCGCGTGCAGGCAAGCTTGCTGGCGGGCGCGCAGGCTGCCTGACAAATCCACAATGGTGTAGCGCTGCACGGCGTCGCCCAAGCTCTCCAGCAGCTGCAGCGCCAGCGCGCCAGAGCCCGCACCAAACTCCCACACCTCGTGGGTGCCCGTCACCGTCAGCGCCTCGCGCACCGAGTGGGCCAGGGTGCGGCCAAACCAGGGCGACATTTCGGGGGCGGTCACAAAGTCGCTGCCACTCTCAGGCGTGGTGCCGAACTTGCGCAAGTCGTTGGCGTAATACCCCAAGCCCGGCGCGTACAGCGCCAGCGCCATGAAACGGTCAAAGCCCAACCAACCGCCTGCCTTGGCAATGGCACGTTGAATCAGGGCATAGAGGGCACGTTGGGCGGGGTCTTGCGAAAATTTGTGAGAATCCATGGTTCTACCGAATCTTGGCGCGCATCCTACCGCCTCACCACACACATGACCTCTTGGGCACTCATCACGGGCGGCAGCGTTCGTCTGGGCCGTGAAACCGGCTTGGCCTTTGCACGCGCGGGCTGGAACGTGGCCTGCCACTACAACCGCTCTGCTGACGCGGCGCAAGCCCTGTGTGTCGAGCTGCGTGCTTTGGGCGTGCAAGCCCTGGCCGTGGCGGGCGAGTTGGAAGACGAAGCCAGCTGCCAACAGATGTTTGACACCACCGTGGCCACCACGGGCCAGCACTTGCGCTGCATCGTCAACAACGCGTCTTTGTTTGTGCCCGATGAGGGCCACAACTTTGACGAAGCCCAAGCCTTGGCGCAACTCAAAGTCAACCTCCTAGCCCCCATGCGTTTTGGCAAGTGGTTGGCGGCCTTGCATGGCCATGGCGCAGCGTCAGCCGGTGAGCCTCTGGCAACCGCCAGCGCTCTGTCGCCCAACACCGCAGATGCAAGGCCAAGCCTTGCGCACAGCGCGCACCTTGCCTCACGCTTGGCCGCGCCCAGCGTGGTGCATGTGCTCGACCAAAAAGTGTTCAACCTCAACCCCGACTACTTTTCGTACACGCTGTCCAAGCTCGCGCTTGAACGCGCGGTCAGTTTGCAAGCGCAGTCGCTGGCCCCCACGCTGCGCGTCAACGCGGTGGCTCCTGGCCTGATGTACCTGAGCGGCCCCCAATCGCAAGACAACTTTGACCGCGCAGCCAAAGCCAACCTGCTGCGCCAACCCATCGACCCAGCCGACGTCGCCCACACGGTGGTGTTTCTGGCCAACAACCCCAGCATCACCGGCACCACCGTGCGGGTGGACAACGGCCAACACTTGGTGCCGCTCTCGCGCGACATCATGTTTGTGGTCGAAGAACTTTTCAAACCATGAACGACACCCTTTTGCTCAACTGCCGTCGCTTGTTTTTGCGTGGCCTCACCGTGCAGGCGCAGATTGGCGTGCACGACTTTGAACAACACGCGCCGCAACGCATCGTCATCGATGTGGACTTGTACGTGTCGTTCGAAGGCACGCGCCCGAAAGACGACCGCATTGACGAAGTGGTCGACTACGACTTTGTCCGCGCCGTGGTGCACGGCCGCATTGCCAGGGGCCACATCGGCTTGCAAGAAACTTTGTGCGACGACATCTTGGGTCAGCTGCTCGAGCACACGGGTGTGATGGCCGCGCGCGTGTCGACCCGCAAACCCGATGTCTACCCCGACTGCGAGGCCGTGGGCGTCGAAGCCTTTCGCGCCAAACCCGGGGTGTTGTGAGCATGGCACTGTCCAAAGGCACCCAAATCCTCACGCTCAATGGCTTGCGCTTTGATGCCAACTTGGGCATCTTGGAGCACGAAAAAATCGCCCCTCAGCCCATTCAGGTGGACGCCGAACTCAACCTCGGCACCCAACCCCTGATGCCACACGACGACGACATTGGCCACGTGCTCGACTACCGCAAAGTGCGCCAGATCATCATCACCGAGTGCACCGCCGAACACGTCAACCTGCTCGAGAGCCTGATTGGCAAACTGGCCCACCGCCTGATGCAGTTGCCTGGCGTGCTGGGCGTGCGGGTGAAAATTGCCAAACTTGAAATTTTTGACGACTGCGAAGTGGCGATCCGCATGGAAACAGGACAATGGAACTAAGGGCGCCACACGCTTGTCGCCCGGCCCTCAACGCACGCACACCATGACCACCGCTACCAAAGACCCCCAACAGATCAAGATCGAACACGAGACCCACAAGCTGGAAAAACGCCTGTGCCGTCTGGTCGGTCAAGCCATCGTCGACTACAACATGATCGAAGAAGGCGACAAGGTCATGGTCTGCATGTCGGGTGGCAAAGACAGCTACGGCATGCTCGACATCTTGCTCAAGATGCAAGCGCGCGCGCCCATCAAGTTCGAATTGATCGCTGTCAACCTGGACCAAAAGCAACCCGGTTTTCCGGCGGATGTGCTGCCCAAATACCTCACAGAAGTCGGCGTGCCGTTTCGCATTGAAACGCAAGACACTTACTCCATCGTGAAAGACAAGATCCCCGAAGGCAAAACCATGTGCAGCCTGTGCAGCCGTTTGCGCCGGGGCATTTTGTACCGCGTGGCCGGTGAATTGGGCTGCAACAAAATTGCGCTGGGCCACCACCGCGACGACATTTTGCAAACCTTCTTTTTGAACATGTTCTTTGGTGGCAAGCTCAAAAGCATGCCGCCCAAACTGGTGAGCGACGGCGGCGACCACATGGTGATTCGCCCCATGGCCTATGTGAGCGAGAAAGACCTGGTGCGCTGGGCCGCGCACCGACAGTTCCCCATCATCCCGTGCACGCTGTGCGGCAGCCAAGACGGCTTGCAACGCCAAGTGGTGGGCGAGATGCTGCGCGAGTGGGAAAAGAAGTTTCCAGGCCGCATTGAAAACATGTTTGCCGCGCTGCAAAACGTGGTGCCTTCACACCTGCTGGACCACTCGAAGTTTGATTTCAAAAACTTGGTGACCACCGGCGTGGCGTCGGAGGACGGCGACAAGGCCTTTGACCACGAAGCGTTTGCGCTGCCCACCCTGCCCGGTTTGCAAGTGGTGACGCTGAACGACTGAACACAGGACGGCGCCACGCCACACTCAGTGTTCTGCGGCTGCAGCACCAAGCATCGCCCAGCGAAGACCCAAAGAAAAAGCCGTTCAGTGAAACACTGAACGGCTTTTTCACGAGAGCAATAAAAAATTACAGCTTGAAGGCCACCACTTTTTGGGTTTGCTCGCCCAGGCCTTCAATGCCCAAGGTCATCACGTCGCCGCGCTTCAAGAAGATGGGCGCTGGTTTGCCGTTCTTCTTTTGGCCCAGGCCCACACCTGCGGGGGTGCCGGTGGCAATCACGTCGCCGGGGTACAGCGTCATGAACTGGCTCACGTAGCTCACCAGTTTGGCAGCGCCAAAGACCATGGTCTTGGTGTTGCCCGACTGCATGCGCTGGCCGTTCACGTCCAACCAAATGTCCAACTTCTGGGGGTTGGGCACGTCGTCGCGTGTGACCAACCAAGGGCCGATGGGGCCGAAGGTGTCGCAACACTTGCCCTTGTCCCAGGTGCCGCCGCGCTCGAGTTGGAACTCGCGCTCGCTGACGTCGTTGATCAAGGTGTAGCCGGCCACGTGGTCGAGTGCGCTTTTTTGCGACACATAACGCGCCTTGGTGCCAATCACGATGCCCAGTTCGACTTCCCAGTCAGACTTGACCGAGCCCTTGGGCAACATCACGTCGTCATTGGGGCCTTGGATACAGCTGGTGGGCTTCAAGAACACCACGGGCTCTTTGGGCAAGGCCATGCCGGCTTCTGCGGCGTGGTCGGCGTAGTTCAGGCCAATGGCCACAAACTTACCCACACCCGAGACGGGGCAACCCAAACGGGGCTTGCCTTTGACCAAAGGCAGCGAGGCTGTCTTGAGGCGGCGCAGCTTGGCCAAGGTGGCGTCACCGAGGTACTGGGGCAGCAAGTCAGGGATGACAGCGCTCAGGTCGCGCAGCTTGCCATCGGCGTCGATCAAACCGGGTTTTTCTTTGCCGGGGTTGCCATAACGAACCAATTTCATGGGTTGCCTTTCAGGTTAAACAATCATTCAAAGCGCTCATGCGCAGCATGAGGTGCGGGCGAATTATGGCGCCTTAGAAGAGCGCCTCACTTCGCGTGGGCGACAAAGCGCCAGCGGGTCAAACCAACAGCGCGAGTGCGGCGTCTGCGTGGTCCATCGGTGAGCGCTTGAAGCCCGAGCGCGCATAGCGCTGCAAATTGCCCAAGGCCAAGGCGACCAAGGCAGCGGCACGAACTTGCGCGTCCACCGTGGGCGTGGGCGACTGCCGCGCTTCGGCTGCCGCACGCAACACTTGGCGCAAGGACGACTCGATGCGGTCAAACAACTGGTTCATGCGCTGGTGCAAGCGCTCGTGTTCAAACACCAAGGCGTCGCCCACCATCACGCGGGTCATGCCGGGATTTTTTTCGCCAAACTGCAACAGCACCTTGACCATGCGTGCGGCTTTGTCGGCGCCGTCTCCCTCGCGTTCGGCAATTTGGTGGATCAAGGTGAACAGGCTGCTTTCGATGAAGTCAATCAAGCCCTCAAACATCTGCGCCTTGCTGGCGAAGTGGCGGTAGAGCGCCGCCTCGCTCACCTCGATCTTGGCCGCCAGCGAGGCGGTGGTGATGCGCTCGGCGCCCGGTTGTTCGAGCATGCCGGCCAGCGTTTGCAAAATCTGCGCGCGCCGCTCGCCGGGCTTCATGCGTTTGCGGCCCACCACGTCGGAGGTTGGGTCGGTCGTGTCAGAGTCGGGGGTGGAAGCGGCGTCAGACATGGCGGGCGGCCTTTGCAGAGTTAGTGCGACCTGATCATGGTGCCGAAGGCCTGATCGGTCAAGATCTCCAGCAGCATGGCATGCGGCACCCGGCCGTCAATGATGTGCACCGCGTTCACCCCGCTCTTGGCGGCGTCCAGCGCCCCACTGATCTTGGGCAACATGCCGCCGCTGATGGTGCCGTCGGCGCACAGCTCGTCGATGCGACGCGGCGTCAACTCGGGCAGCAGCTGGCCTTGCTTGTCGAGAACACCCGGGATGTTGGTGAGCATCAACAGCTTTTCGGCTTGCAGCACGGTGGCCAGTTTGGCGGCCACCACATCGGCGTTGATGTTGTAGCTCTCGTTGTGCTCGCCAAAGCCAATCGGGCTGACGACGGGAATGAAGGCATCGTCTTGCAAGGCTTTGACCACGCTGGGGTCGATGCTGACGATGTCGCCCACCTGGCCCACGTCGTATTCTTTGTGGGGGTCTTGGCTGTCGTGCAGCACCAGCTTGCGGGCGCGGATCATGGCGCCATCGCGCCCGGTCAAGCCCACGGCCTTGCCGCCGGCTTGGTTGATCAGGCCGACGATGTCTTGCTGCACCTCGCCGCCCAGCACCCACTCCACCACTTCCATGGTTTCGGCGTCGGTCACGCGCATGCCTTGCACAAACTCGCCTTTTTTGCCCAAGCGCTTCAAGGCGGTTTCAATTTGCGGGCCGCCGCCGTGCACCACCACCGGGTTCATGCCCACCAGCTTGAGCAACACCACGTCTTCGGCAAACGCTTGTTGCAGCAAGGGATCGGTCATGGCGTTGCCGCCGTATTTGATGACCAAGGTTTTGCCGTGAAATTTACGGATGTAGGGCAGCGCTTGGGCCAGGATGTCGGCGGGGTTCAAAGTGCTCATGTCAACAACTCCGAAGGTCAGTCTGTGTGTGAATGTTCCACATGTTCTGCGCTGGCAGCTTGGGCGGCTTGAGGGCCCAAGACCAAGTCGCGCACCATCTCGCGCAACAGCTTTTTCTCTTGGAAGCTCAAGGCGCGCTCTAACACGCGGCGCACGCCCAGCAACAGTTGGCGGTCCACCTCTTGCGGAATACCGCGCGTGTTTTGCAGCTCTTCGCGCAGTTCTTCACGCAGGTCTTCGGGTTCGTCGCTCCACCAGGTCTGGATCACGGTGTTGAGCTGCTCGCGCAGTTGCTCAGGGTCGACCGCAGGCGCGGCATGCACGGTGGCATTGCCGTGGCGCGGCTGGGCCCCATCACGCCCTTGGTGGGCGCTCAAGACCACGCGGTGGTCGGCCTGCGCCAACAAACGCGCCCAACCCGGGTCGTCGCGCTGCAACTGCACCATGTTGCGCGAGGCCTCGTCGGCCAACAAATGCACCGCCACGCCATGCAGCTGGGCCTCGTCGATCATGTTGAGCAAGCGCTCGTCGTCGCTGCCCACCAAAATGTGCTCGCAAGCTTGGCGCTCGGCCAATCGTTTGAGGTCAGCGCCCAGGGCGCGCAAGATCGACACACCGCCGTCTTGGCTGTGCGGCAGCACAGCACGGGCGATTTGGGCATCCACCACCGACTCGTCGGTGCTGTCGCTGTACCAATAAATGCGGCGCAGGTTCAGCTCCAAGCCGTGGTGGTTCAAGGCGCTGGTGAGCAGGTTGTGCAGGTGTTGGCGGGTTTTGTCTTGGGCGGCTTCGGTCTGGCCCTGCAACCACGCCAAAAAGCGCGCGTCAATCAAAGCAATGCAGGATTCAGCGTGGCCATGGGCAGCGCCGTGAGAGGAGTGTTGACGTTTCATGGAATCACTAAAAGAAAAAATAAAAGATAAAGCCTGTTGGGTGTGTGCTAACTCTGCCCACCCACCAACGGCTTGTATTCTAGAACCGCTGGCCTTGGGGCACAGAGGATAATTGTGGGCATGACGCAAGCCCAGACTCTCCCCATTTTGATCACTGGCGGCACCGGTTTCATCGGCTCGCACACCGCCGTGGTCTTGGCCCAAGCGGGGGTGCCCATCGTCATCTTGGACAACCTGTGCAACAGCAGCCCCAAAGTGCTCGACCGTCTGGCCCGCTTGGGCGTCACACCCCTTGAGTTTGTGCAAGCCGACATCCGCGACGCGACCGCCTTGGACGCCCTGTTTGCGCGCCACCGCTTTGCGGGCGTGGTGCACTTTGCCGGGCTCAAGGCCGTGGGCGAATCGGTGGCCCAGCCGCTGCGCTACCTCGACAACAACGTCAGCGGCACCGTGAGCCTGTTGCAAGCCATGGACCGCGCCGACGTGCGCCGCATCGTGTTCAGCTCGTCCGCCACGGTGTATGGCGACCCGGCTGTGGTGCCCATCCCCGAGACCGCGCCACTCACCGCCACCAACCCCTATGGCCGCAGCAAGCTGATGTGCGAAGACGCCTTGCGCGCGCTGCAGGCGGCCGACGCGCGCTGGCACATTGCCATCTTGCGCTATTTCAACCCGGTGGGGGCGCACGAAAGCGGCTGGCTGGGCGAAGCGCCCAACGGCATTCCCAACAACCTGATGCCCTACATCACCCAAGTGGCACTGGGCCAGCGCGACGCGCTGCAGATTTTTGGCAACGACTACCCCACGCCCGACGGCACCGGCGTGCGCGACTACCTGCATGTGATGGACTTGGCCACAGGCCACCTGGCCGCCCTGCGTGCGCTGGACAAACCCACACTGCTCACCGTCAACCTGGGCACCGGCCAAGGCGTGAGCGTGCAGCAAATGGTCGACACCTTCGCCCGCGTCAATGGCGTGCCCATTGCCCACCGCGTCGTGGCCCGCCGCCCAGGCGATGTGGCCCAATGCCTGGCCGACCCCAGCCGGGCTTTGGCGCTGCTGAAATGGCAAACCCAGCTCGGGCTCGATCGCATGTGCGCCGACGCTTGGCGCTGGCAATCGATGAACCCACAAGGCTTTGACACCCCGCTATGAGCAACCACGACGACGGCAACCTGTCACTGTTCGGCGACGAACTGCCTGCGCCGCCCGCGCCAGAGGCGAAAAAACCACGCGCCAAACGCACGCCGAGCACCAGCACCTCGACTTCTGAGACTACGGCTACGGCTCCGAATCCGGCTGCAAGTGCAAGTTCGGCTGGGGCTGGGGCGGGATCATCCAATCCAGCGCCAGAACTGGCAACGCCAGCGCTTGCAGAACCAGAATCGCTGCCTTCTGCTTCTGCTGGTGAGGCCACTGCACACGCAGACCGCGAAGTACCTATCGCCCCGGCGTCTTTGCTGCCAACTGCAGCGCCCCCAACCACCGAGCCCGCACCTGCTGCAGTGCACACAGCCCCTGCCCTCCAGCCGACACCCCGCCGCAACAGCCCTTGGGCGCGTGTGCGCACAACGGGCCCAGAAGCAGCCCCCAAACCCCATGTGATGCTGGTCATCACCAAGGGCGAAGCCGGTGGCGCCCAAAGCCATGTGCTGGCCTTGTGCGAAGCCCTGCACGCCCAGGTCAACTTCACCGTGGTGATTGGCGGCCCCACCCACGCCTCGGTGCTGGGCCAACAGCTGCACGCACTCGGCGTGCGGGTGTGCCCGCTGCCTGCCATGGTCGAGTCGATGTTGCCTTGGCGCCTGTGGCCTGCGGTGCAGCAGCTGATTGCGCTGATCGAGGCCCACCCGCCTGACCTGATCCACGCCCACAGCGCCATCGCCGGGCTGGCGGCACGCTTGGCTTGCCAGCGCACGGCGCGGCCGGTGGTCTACACCGTGCATGGCTTTGGTTTCAAAGCCGAAATTCCATGGCTGCGCCGTCACTTGGCGGCGCTGGCCGAACGCTTCTTGTCGGGCTGGACCACGCAAATGATTTGTGTGTCCGCCTTCGAGCGCGCCCTGGCGCACCAGCTGCCCATCGCCCCTGAACGCGTGCACGTCATCCCCAACGGCATTGCGCGCTTGAGCCAACACAGCGCTGCCCCACCCCAAATGCCCAGCGCTTCGAGCCCTCTCGCCTCCGAGGTGGCGCATGCCGTGGCGCTGCTGCCTCATCCACCGCTGAGCACCCCAGCAGAACCTCACGAGGAACGACCAAACGCGCCAGCAGCACCGTTCTCCCACACCACCCCGCGCCTGATCATGGTGGCGCGCATGAAGTCGCCCAAACGGCACGACCTGCTGCTGCGCGCCTTGGCCAAAGTGCGCGACTGGTTGGGTCATGAGTTGCCTGTGACATTGGCAGGCGATGGCCCCTTGCTGGCCCAACACCAAGCGCTGGCGGTGCAACTGGGCTTGCAGCAGATCACCTGGGCCGGCGACGTGGGCCATGTGGCCGAGCTGTTGACGCAACACGAGGTGTTTGTGCTGTTGTCCGACCACGAAGGCATGCCCATCACCGTGCTCGAAGCCATGCGTGCCGGCCTGCCGGTGCTGGCCAGCGACTTGCCCGGTCTGCGCGAACAAGTGATGCACGGCCACGAAGGCCTGTTGGTGGCCAACACCGAACAGGCCGTGGCGCACCAACTGCTGCGCTTGGCCCAAGACCCCGCGCTGCGCCAGCGCTTGGGGCTGGCCGCGCAAGCGCGCTTTGAAGCGCAGTTCACCCGCGACGACATGGCCCACCGCGTGATGGCGGTGTACCAGCAATGCTTGAGCGAAGACTTCGCCACCTCGCGCCCCAGCACCACCTTGGGCTCAGCCCTGGTGTCGGCCACGGTGCGGCGTCGCGACGCGCTGCAAAGCTGGACGCTTTGGGGCGCTTGGTTGCTGTTGCCCAGCTTGCTGCTGGCCCAAGGCCTAGAGGCACTGGGCTGGGTCACCTACCAATTTGCCGACACCTTGTGGTGGTGCGCGCTGCCCTATGCGGTGGCCGCACAGCTGCTCATGCGCGCCTCACACCTGCCGCTGGCCGAGCGCAGCGGCGTGCTGTGGGTGTCCACCTCCGCGCCATTTCTGTTCACGCCCTTGGGCTTTGCCTTGCTGCAACAACCTTACTCACGCGCCGCCGTGGTGTGGGCCTATGCCGTGACCACGCTGTGGCTGTGGTGGGGCTACCGCCGCCGCGTGGGGCAACGCGCACTGCACTTGGTGCACCTCGACGCCAACGTCCCCACGCAGCTGGCGCACTGCCTGCGCCCCCAAGCCCTCGACCCGCGTGCCATCACCTTGCAAGCCTGGAGCGTGGGCGCCAATGTGGCCCTGCCCGCTTGCGACGGCGTGGTGCTCGACCGTCAGGTGCCCCACACCCCCGAGCGCACCCGGCTGCTGAGCCAGCTCAAAATGCAGCACCTGCGCTTGTACAGCGTGGAGGCTGTGGCCGAGTTGGTGAGCGGCCGCAAGATGCTGCCTGCCGCCGCCGATGCGCTGTGGGAGATCGACAACGACCCCGGCTACGACCGCCTCAAGCGTTTGATCGACCTGAGCTTGGTGTTGCTGCTCGCCCCGCTGTGGCTGCCGCTGGCGCTGGCCATCGCTGCGGCGGTGCGCTGGGACTCGGCAGGCCCGGCGCTGTATTCGCAAACCCGCATTGGCCGCTACGGCCAAGCCTTTCGGCTGTGGAAGTTTCGCAGCATGGTGCATGGCGCAGCGCCCACCACCAGCCGCTTTGCGCAAACCGATGACCCGCGCATCACGCGCGTGGGCCAGTTCATCCGTCGCACACGGCTGGACGAATTGCCTCAACTGTGGAATGTGCTGTGGGGCCAAATGAGCCTGATCGGCCCGCGCCCTGAGCAAGCGCCTTTTGTGCGCGACTTTGCCACCAGCATCCCCAGCTACCCCTACCGGCACCTGGTGCGCCCCGGCCTCACGGGTTGGGCGCAGGTGCAACACGGCTACGCCGACAGCGCCGACAGCACCCGCGTGAAGCTGAGCTTCGACCTGTACTACGTGGCCCACTACTCGCTTGCACTTGACCTGCTCATCGCCATGAAAACCGTGCGCACCGTGCTCACCGGTTTTGGTGCCCGCTGAGCCCCACGCCGAGAAGCCAACGTGACCCAAATCAAGCGCCGCGTGCTGATGCTGCAAGAACCCGGTTGGGGCGGCGTGGCCACCATGAGCGGCACCTTGCAACAGGCCTTGGGTGAGGCCGACTGGCACATCACCGCGCTGGCTTGGCGGCAAACCCACTGGCCCACGCTGGTGCAAGCGGCCAAGCAACACGACCTCATCGTAGCCAGCCACAACTTTGGCCCCACCTACTGCGGCGCGGCCCTGAAAACACTCAGCGGCAAACCCTTGGTGAGTTGGGTGCATGGCCCGCTGCAAGACGTGCTGCACGAGGCCCGTGCGTCGGTGCTCAAAAAGATGTGGCTGCGCTTGCTCTACCGCCAGGTGGACCACTTTGTGTCGGTCTCGCGCACCAGCGAAAACTCGCTGCTTGGTTTCATCCAACAGCTGCACCGCACACAACGCAGCCATGTGGTGCCCAACGCCATCGCGCCCATGCCTGCGGGGCAGCCCATCCATGTGCATGCGGGTCACGGTGGCGAGAGCGGCATACCGCCGCTGCTGCTGGGCTACGTGGGCCGCTTGTCCGCCGAAAAGCGCCCCGGCTTGCTGCTCGACACCTTGCGGTTTTTGCCTGACGAGGCCCAACTGGGCATCGTCGGTGATGGGCCCTTGCACCGCCACCTGGCGCACCAAGGCATGGATTTGCTGATGCAAGGCCGCTTGCATTTTTTGGGCAAACACACGAACGGCGCGAGCTTGTACACACCCTGGGCCATCACCTTGCTCACCTCGCGCTACGAGGGCTGTCCCATGACGGCCTTGGAGTCCCTGGCGTGCGGCGTGCCCTGCGTGGCCTTGCCCATTCCTGCGCTGCGCGAGTTGTTTGACCGCGATGCGCCCTACCTGTTGGCGCGGGGCGACGCGCCCGTGGCATTGGCCGAAGCGGTGATGACGGTGCTGAGTCTGCCGCCTGAACAAGTGCAGGCCGACATGGCGCGCATCGTGGCGCGCCACAGCCTGCCCGCTTTCAGCCAAGCCTGGCAAGAGGTGTTGCGCACATGCTGATCCACTTTGTGCGCAACGGCCCGTCGTACCTGCCAGAGCTGGACGCTTATGCCGAGTTTTTGCAGGCGCGTGGCCATCAAGCGCTGGTGCACGACCACGGACACAGCGTGCCCAGCAGTGCCGCGGTGGTGTGGTGGATGTGTGGGCGCGTGCCGCACCCAGAAGCCCACCGCTTGCGCCAAGCGTTTCAGGTGCACGAATACGCCTCGGCCTCGGTGCCGCCCCACGCTTGGCTGAAAGACTGCGTCAAACGCTGGACCCAACCGCGACCTGACTTTCGGATTTACCAAAACGGTTGGGTGCGCGAGCGCTTGGGGCTGGAGACCGGCTGGATGGACCAGTTCCATGGGCGCGTGCCCAGCGCCTTGCGCGACATGGGCGTGGCGCCGCATTTTTTGGAGATGGCCTCGCGCCACGACTTGCCCGCGCCTGAGTTTGACTTGGTCTACTTGGGCGAGATGAGCCGCTTGCTGCCGTTTGTGCCCCTGCTGCACAGCATCCACGCCGCTGGTCGGCGCTTGTTGCTGGTGGGCGAGGTGCCTGAGGCGCTGCAAGCCTTGTTGCCTGAGTCGGTGCATTGCGTGGGGCGTGTGCCGCACGCGCAAGTGCCCTTGCAACTGCGCCGTGCCCGCTACGGCCTGAACCTGGTGAGCCACATCACGCCTTACAACCAACAAACCTCGACCAAGTTGTTGGAGTACTGCGCCGTGGGCCTGCCCGTGGTGAGCAACGACTACCCCTGGGTGCGTTACTTTGCGGCCCACCACCAGGCCAATTTTTTGCTGTTGCGTGACGACCCCCAAAGCTGGGAAACCAACTTTGGCGAGGCGCTCGACGCCTTTCCCTACCAAGTGCCCCAAGTGCGCAGCTTGGCGTGGCCGCTGGTGCTCGACAAGCTGCCGCTGTGGCAACACCTCTTTGGCACGCACCCAGCATCTGGCGTGCAACAGAGCTAGCGCCTCACCTGAGCACAGCCCCCTCACCCCATCATTTCGCATCCCCACGCTGCAGCCCTCTCACCATGTCACGCCTTCGCTTTTTGCAACTGCCCGCCCACAGCCACACCGTGGCCTTGGCCAGCGTGGCCGCATTTGGCACGCAGGTGGTGTTTGCGCTGCTCATGCTGCGCTTGTTCACACCCCAAGCGGTGGGTGAGTTTTCGCTGCTGAGCCAAATTGGGTTTTTCTGGATGACGCTGGCCCTGGCGCAAGCGCCCTTGAGCTTGCTGGCCAACGCCGGTGTGCCCGCGCACCAGGCCTTGCGTGCCGCATGGCGCAGCAGCTTGCTGCGTGGTGTGTGGCTGCTGCCGGTGGCGGCCCTGGCCGTGTGGCTGAGTGGTTTGGCCACGCTGTCTGCGCTGGTGTGGGTGCTGCTGTTGGCGGCCAGCCAAATGGCCTGGACGCTGGCCCAAAGCTTCACGCTGCGCGTGGGCACGCGATGGCAACAAGCGGCGGTGCGTGTGCTGCCGCCGCTGACTGCGGCCCTGGCGGCGCTGTGCGGCGCATGGCTGGATGCCTCAGGCGCCACGTTGGTGGCCTCTGCCGTGTTGGGTTATGCGGTGGGGGCGGTGTGGCTGCTGCCGGCTTGGCGGCATGCACCGGTTGATGCACCCAGCAACGCGTTCAAGCCGGGCGGGCCACTTGAACCAGCCACAGACCCACATCACGCGATCACGCGCAGCTCTGAGAAAGACGGTGCACAGGCCCAGGCCTACGCCCAACTTGCGTCTCAGCCCGACAACTTTGTCACGCAATCGGACCCACGCAGCGCGCGCTTGCGCTTGGCGCACACGCTGTGCGACGCGCTGCTGGCCACCTCGCTGGTGGTGGTGTGGCAGCGCCTCTATGGCGCGCAAGACACGGGTTGGCTGACCGCGCTGCTGCGCGTGCTGGGCTTTGTGCCAGCGCTGGTTCACATGGCTTGGGCGCAGGTGGTGCTGGCGCAGGGCGAACCGCACACCAGCGCTTACCCCGCATCACGCATGGCTTGGCTGATGGGCTTGGGAGCCGCGGCTTGCGTGGCGGCACTGGCATGGTTGTGTGCGCTGGCCTTGGGTGTGGGTTGGCTCGATGCGCGTTGGTCTGGCGTGTGGGCCTATTTGCTGCCCGTGGCGTTTTGGCAAGCGGGAGCGTGTGTGTTGGCGGCGTTCAGCCACCGCCCGTTTCAGACGCAAGCCGCGGTGCGCTACTCGTGGGCTTGCATGGCACTCACGGGGGTTCAAGCGGTGGTGTTGTGGTGGCCGGTGCTGACTGGTTCAAGGCTGGATGCAGCGCAGCTCATGACGGCATTTGCCAGCGTCAGTGGCGTGGGCTTACTGGCCTTGTCCGTGTGGTTGGCGCGCTTGCGCTAGCACCACCAGGTTGTCGGCCCAGACCGAGCGCCACTGCACCAGGCGTGCAAACAAGCGGCCCTTGAACGTCGAAGCCGGTGCAATTTGTGTGCAGGTCGCTTGCACGCCGGCATAGCCTGCACGGGCCAAGACCTTCAACACGGTGAATGGCGAGTACCAGCACAGGTGGTCGGTGTTGATGCGCTCCGCCCCCTGCAAGGACTGCCACACATTGCGCAGGCTCAAGCCATTGGGCACCGACACCACCAAGGTGGCCTGCGGCGCCACGTAGGCCACGCGCTGCAAAAATGCCACCGGGTGGTGCAGGTGCTCCATCACATCGGGCAACAACACATGGGTGGGTTCAAACGCAGCCACCAAGCGCTCAAACGCAGGGTCAAAAATATCCAGGCAATGCAGGTTGGTCACGCCCAGCGCGGTGGCCAAGGCCACAGCCTCGGCGTTGATGTCCACGCCCACACACGCGGCGGCTGCGCGCTGCACCTGGTCGTGCAGCCAGACACCGTGCTGGCGTTTTTCGGCGATCAAGGGCGCATGGTCGGCAAAGCCCAGGTGCAGCACCCGCCCGCCACGCACGGCGTCGCACAACACCGCATTGCGGCCGCGAGGGTCAAAGGGCCAGCGCACGGGGAATGCGGCATCGGCGTCGAAGGCTTCGTCGTTGAGCAGCGACGCCCACACGCCACTCGGCGTAACAGACCCAACCTCAGGGGGTGCCATCAGACACTGGCCGCCAACGTGGGCGCGTTGGCATCCTTGGTCGCCAACAAGGGGGGGGCAGACAGCAGATGCAGCGGCCAGTCAATACCAATCGCGGGGTCGTTCCACAACACGCTGCGCTCGTGCTCGGGGTGGTAGTAATCGGTGGTTTTGTACAAAAACTCGGCGCTCTCGCTGGTCACCAAAAAGCCGTGCGCCAAACCAGCTGGGATCCACAGCTGTTTTTTGTTCTCGGCCGACAGCTCCAGGCCAAACCACTGGCCGTAGGTTTGGGATTCGCGGCGGATGTCCACCGCCACATCAAACACCGCACCGTGTGTGACCCGCACCAACTTGCCCTGTGCATGCTGCACCTGGTAGTGCAAGCCGCGCAGCACGCCTTGGCTTGACTTGCTGTGGTTGTCTTGCACAAAGGTGCGCTCTAAACCTGTGGCTTGCGCGAAGTCACGGGCATTGAAGCTTTCAAAAAAGAAGCCGCGTGCATCGCCAAACACCTTGGGCTCCAAGATCAACACGCCTTCAATCGGCGTGGGGGTGACGTGATACGGCATATGTTTATTTCTTGATTTCTATAGGGCGGCGCAAAAAATCTGCGATGAAGAGATGCTTGTCGTGTGCCACCAACGCATAAACAAAGGAGATGTCGACATTCATGTAGTCATGCACGATGCGATTGCGCAAGCCAATGGCCGCATTCCATTGGTTCAGATCTTCCATGCCAAAGACCCCCATGCGCTGCAGACTGGCAAAGCTGTCATAGGCAGACACAGGGACCTCAAGCTCTGCAGCTTTGAGCCAATGCTTGGACTTGCCAATCGCGTTTTCAATGAGCACTTGCAACGCGTGCAAGGTGCCACCTTGCTCTAACAAACTCAGCGTTGTGCCTGCGGCAATGCGTTGCTTGACCTCGGCCAACACAGCCGACTGCTGACTCGCCGTGCGGTTGCATTCTTCTTGGTAGAGATCAAGCTGCATGCGTTTTTCTCCAGTGGAAGTCTTCGAGCTCGGCCCAAGTCAGCGTCAAGAAGTTGAGCCATGGCAGTGTGCCATCTCCTTTGAGAACCACGCCTTCTTCTGCCACCAGCGCACGCATGGCGAGTTTGGCATGCGACATGTCGATGATGTCCACTTGCTCCGGGTGCACGCCCATGTCTTGATGAATGGCTTGCTTCAACTTTTCGCTCAACATCAGTTGATCTATCGCGGATATGTCTTTGCGCCAACGCAAGGCCAAGTCCCAATCGCTTTGCGGATTGGCCGTGCCATTGGCCTGACTGCCCACCAGCACGGCAAAATCTAACCCCTCTTGGGTTTGAAGAAGCGTCTTCAAACGTTCGAGAGCATCCGCGTGGGTCAAGGAGGTCATCGAGAATGCAGACCCGTCTTACTTCAACAAACTCAACAGGTACTGGCCGTAACCGTTTTTGGCCAAGGGTGCGGCCAACTTGTTCAGCTGGACAGCGTCGATCCAGTGTTGGGCGAAGGCAATTTCTTCGGGGCAGGCCACCATCAGGCCTTGGCGTTTTTGCAAGGTCGCAATGAAACTGGCGGCTTCCATCAAGCTCTCGTGGGTGCCGGTGTCGAGCCACGCATAACCGCGCCCCATGATCTCGACGTTGAGTTGGCCCAACTCTAAATAGCGCTTGTTGACGTCGGTGATCTCAAGCTCACCCCGGTGTGATGGCTTCACGGCGGCAGCGATATCGCAGACCTGCTCGTCATAAAAGTACAGGCCCGTCACCGCGTAGTTCGACTTCGGCGTTTGGGGTTTTTCTTCAATGCTCAAGGCGCGGAACTGCGCATCGAACTCGACCACGCCATACCGCTCGGGGTCGTGCACGTGGTAGGCGAACACCGAGGCGCCGCCGCTGCGTTGGTCGGCACGTTGCAATTGCTTGACCAAGTCGTGGCCATAAAAAATGTTGTCGCCCAACACCAACGCACTGGGGTGGTCGCCCACAAACTGTTTGCCAATGATGAAGGCCTGAGCCAGGCCATCGGGGCTGGGTTGTACCGCGTATTCGATGTGCATGCCCCACTGGCTGCCGTCGCCCAACAACTCGGCAAAACGAGGTGTGTCTTGGGGTGTGGAAATCACCAACACCTCGCGGATGCCGCTGAGCATGAGCGTGGTGAGGGGGTAATAAATCATGGGCTTGTCGTACACCGGCATCAGCTGTTTGCTGACTGCTTGCGTGACCGGATACAGCCGGGTGCCCGAGCCCCCCGCCAAGATGATGCCTTTTCTGTTCTTGCTCATGGTTTTTACTTTGAAAATAAAGCGTCAAGGATACCGTCTACCCCTCGCTGCCACTGGGGCAGCTCAAGCCCAAAAGTTTGTTGCGCTTTGTGCGTGTTGAGCCGCGAGTTCAAGGGCCGTGGGGCAGGCAGCGGGTACTCGGCCGTGGTGATGGGAAGCACCGTTTCGGGCATGGCCTTGAGCACTGCGCCACGCGCCTGGGCACCTGCCATCACATATTGGGCATAGGCATGCCATGTGGTCTCGCCACCTGCCGCCAGGTGGTACACACCCCAGCGCGGGTCGCGAGCGTCGGCGCTTTGTAGGGCTTGAACGATCTCGACCGTCACCTGCCCCAGCAGCGCGGTCGACGTGGGCACCCCCACTTGGTCGGCCACCACGCGCAGGCTGTCGCGCTCGGCGGCTAAACGCAGCATGGTTTTTAAAAAATTTCCACCGTGCGTGCCCACCACCCAGCTGGTGCGCAACACCACATGCTTGGCACAGGCTTGCGCCAAGGCCTGCTCACCGGCCCATTTGCTTTGACCGTAAACAGACAGCGGATGAGGCGTATCTTTCTCTTGCCAGGGCTGAGTGCCTGAGCCGTCAAACACGTAGTCGGTGGAATAGTGCAGCACCATCGCGCCACAGGTTTGGGCCAACTCCCCCAACACCGCCACCGACGCAGCGTTCACCGTGTGTGCAACTTGCGGCTCAGACTCGGCCTTGTCTACCGCCGTGTAGGCCGCAGCATTGACCATGACCGTGGGCACAAAGCTGTGCATGATGTGCGCGAGCGTCGCACGCAGTGCCTCAGGCTGAGACAGGTCGGCTTCGGTGCGCGTGAGGGCTTTGACCTCGCCCAGGGCTTGCAGCGCGGTGGCCAGCTCGTGGCCGAGTTGGCCATTGGCGCCAAGCAATAGGATTTTGTGGTGCTGCATGGTGTGGGCAGTTCAACCGTACTGTTTACCCACCCACTGCCGGTAGTTGCCGCTGGTCACACCCTCGACCCAGTCTTGGTGGCTCAAATACCACTGCACGGTTTTGCGGATACCGGTCTCGAAGGTTTCTTGCGGCTTCCAGCCCAGCTCGCGCTCGATCTTGCGCGCGTCGATCGCATAACGGCGGTCGTGGCCGGGGCGGTCTTTGACGTAAGTGATTTGGCTGGCGTAGGGCTGGCCGTCGTCGCGGGGCTGCAACTCGTCGAGCACGGCGCACAGGGTGCGCACCACCTCCAAGTTGGGCTTTTCGTTCCAACCGCCAATGTTGTAGGTCTCGCCCACTTGGCCGTCCGCCAGCACGCGGGCAATGGCACGGCAGTGGTCTTCCACATACAACCAATCACGCACTTGCTGGCCGTCGCCATAAATGGGCAAGGGCTTGCCGGCCAAGGCGTTGTGAATGACCAAAGGAATCAGCTTTTCAGGAAAGTGGTACGGCCCATAGTTGTTGCTGCAGTTGGTGGTGAGCACCGGCAGGCCGTAGGTGTGGTGCCAGGCGCGCACCAAGTGGTCGCTGGCCGCTTTGGACGCGCTGTAGGGGCTGTTGGGTTCGTAGTTTTTGGTTTCAGCAAACGGCGGATCGTTGGCCTCTAGGGTGCCATACACCTCGTCGGTCGACACGTGCAAAAACCTGAACGCATTTTTTTCTGTATCTGGCAATTCGTTCCAGTAACCACGCACCGACTCGAGCAAGTTGAAGGTGCCCACGATGTTGGTTTGCACAAAGTCGCCGGGCCCATGGATGGAGCGGTCCACATGCGACTCGGCGGCAAAGTTCAGGACCGCGCGCGGCTTGTGGGCAGCGAGTAGCTGTTCCACCAAGGCGCGGTCGCCAATGTCACCTTGCACAAACACGTGGCGCTTGTCACCCTTGAGGACTTCCAGGTTGGCCAAGTTGCCGGCGTAGGTGAGCTTGTCGAGGTTGACGATGGTCTCGTTGGCACTGGCCAACCAGGTGTGCACAAAGTTGCTGCCGATGAAGCCGGCGCAGCCGGTGACGAGGAGGGTCATATGGGATTCACCTAGGGAGTCAAGTCAATGATGAAAAAACTGAAATCATGAAGCTGACTTTACCCGTTGATGTCTGAGGTCGAACGCATGTGCGGACTGAGTACAGAGGTTTTTCACATGGGCACATCGGTATTCTTCACCTTGAGCAAGCCAAGCTTTATTACAATCGGCAAAGCGCTTTACAAGTCGCCCCGTCCATCCGTGCGCGAATTTGCAATCTACCTGTGAACTGATATTACTTTACCCGCATCAAAGTAGATATGTTTTTGATATGACGCACCTCAAATACCGAGCTGACATCGACGGCTTAAGAGCTATTGCAATTTTGTCAGTCGTTATTTTTCACGCATATCCACAGAAGTTATCAGGTGGATTCGTTGGCGTCGATGTTTTTTTCGTGATCTCAGGCTTTTTGATATCCACCATTATTTTAAAAGGTCTGGCGGACAGCTCCTTCTCTTTTTATGATTTTTACATGCGGCGAGTCCGTAGGATATTTCCTGCGCTGTTGCTGGTTCTTGTGTGTTCTTTTGCCGTTGGATGGTTTACGCTTTTAGCGGATGAGTATTCTCAATTAGGAAAACACATTGCTGCTGGCGCTGGATTTATATCTAATCTTGTATTAGCAAATGAAAGCGGCTATTTTGACAACGCAGCCGACACCAAACCGTTGCTACACCTTTGGAGCCTAGGGATTGAAGAACAGTTCTATATATTTTGGCCATTGGTACTGTGGGCCATCTTCAAATTCAAACTGAATATAGGCATCGTCTTATTCATTGTTGCAAGCCTGTCTTTTGGACTCAATCTGATTTTTCTAGAAAAGAGCCCCATCTACAACTTTTACTCACCCATCACCCGTTGTTGGGAGCTAGTCAGTGGCGCAACGCTGGCTTGGTATTGTTTGCACAAAACGCAGCAAGATCACCAAAAAGCAACTGTGATCCATGATGTCCAATCTGCCTTCGGGTTGATTTTAATTCTGGTCGGAGTTTTTTTATTTGATAAAAACATGCCTTTTCCAGGATGGCTCGCGATTGCTCCAGTTCTAGGCGCAAGCTTGCTCATACTGGCCGGTGATGGGGCTTGGATCAATAGAAATATTCTGGCAAGTCGTCCTATGGCATGGTTTGGCTTGATCAGCTTTCCGCTGTATTTATGGCATTGGCCTTTGCTTTCTTTCGCTCACATCATTGAAGGTAGGCTTCCACGAAGCCATATTAGATTTCAATTGCTATTGTTGGCCGTTTTACTGTCGTGGCTAACTTTCCGTTTGATCGAACAACCTATTCAAAGAAAGCTTGATAAATTAAATAAAGTCTTAATTCTGTTGATGGGTACTATTGGGCTGCTCGGATACTGTACCTATGCTTTTTGGAACGGGTTAGAAAATCGCTCTTTTCCTGATAGCGTCAATCCAAACTTCGTCAAGGCCGTGAACGATTGGGGCTACCCCAAAGGCTTGAAGGAGAGACAATTTGAAAACATAAAATATTACATTAATTCCGACAGCCCCCCAGAGGTCTTGGTCATTGGTGACTCGCATGTCGAACATTTTGGCCCGCGCGTGGTGGCACTGTCAAACGATACCGCCACGAAACCTACCGCATTTATCACAGCAGCAGGCCTGCCTATTCCAAATACTTGCCGATTTTCGCTACAAGACTGCAGCGAAATAGTTGATGATGCAAGAAAATTCTTAGCTAACTTTAAATCCATAAAAACAATTATTCTTGGTGCTTGCTGGAACTGTTATTTTGTGCAAGACACATTCAGTGACAATGGACGGTTTCATTTAATCGATAAACAACGCCTGCATTTCTATGGAGGTAATGGCAAAGATTCCGCTCTGCAAGCTTTGCGTCACACGCTGGCTGAATTGTCTCAATATGGCCAAGTTTATCTATTGCTCGATAATCCGCTGAATGACGATTTCGATCCCAAAAAGTTGATACACCCTGAAGGATTTCTCAATCGTCTGTCAATCAATCAAACGTCGGTCAGCAAAACTGCGGTGGTCTCTGATGTTGTGCCCTTACACCAACACCAAAAGCAGCTGAATGCCGAACTTCAACAAATAGCGGCAGACGCTGGTGTTGAGGCCATCAATCAGCTGCCAATTCTGTGCCCTGATGATTTGTGCATAAGGTTATCCCAAGATCGCCCCGTCTATCTCGACAGAAACCATATCAGGCCCTATTTCGTGATCGAAAAGGGCGATTACATGGATCGCGCTTTAAAGAATTGAAACTATCGAAAGGGCTTGGCGGGAAAATATGAATTGGCTTCCTCCACAAATGCGTGCATTTGTTTGACGGATTGACTGATGCTATGTTGGATCTCTTCGAGCATCAAAGGCCGTGTGTTTCTAGCCCACTCAACCCGATCAAAGCCATAAGACAACCCGTACCGTTTGGCCTCTTCAGGCTCCCAATCTTCCAAGCTGACGCCAGGATCTGGAATGATGATGGAGTCAGCACCGCAAACTGATGCAAAAATCGAATAAGCAGTTTTTGAGTCATAGGATATAAAGCTTTTCACGCGCTTAAAAATGCTTGCTATTTCTTCATGCGTTAATCCATCAATCAAAATAGCATCTGATTCGTCATGAACTCTTGGCTTTGCTTTGCCTTTACGCAGGCAATATGCAACACCCTTTCTTTGCTCTAAAGACAAAGCGCCTTCGAGCCCATAGTGCGATAAATTTTCAAAAGGGATATACAAAAGTGTTTTGGCCATGCGCGATAACGGCAAGCTGAAATCTATGGCGTAAGACTCGTTGTAAGAAACGATCAACTCGCCATTCCCAAAACAAGTTAGACCATAGTTGTATCCAGGCTTGTGCAATAGCCAGCGAACAACATGCTTAGCCCCCAAGGGGTTACCCAGAACGCCCTCGGAATAAATGACAACATAGTTTTCGCGTAAATCTTGGGGACGGCCAAGAAACACAGGGGTATTCAATCCTGGCTTGGTTTTATAGGGGCGTAAATATTTATATTTGAACGAAGCTGCCAATGAACTCAGCAGAGGTTTGAGCCAATGCCCTTTATGGACAAGGACGTTCTTGAAGGAAGGGTACAGGCTCGCCTCATAGCCGTTCTCATTCAACATATGGCACAGCCTGTGCAGCACGGCGATTCCTCCGCTGTCAGGCGAATAACTGGGAGCGAAAATAATGAACTTAGTGAACTTCAAGTTGCCCTGACTCATACGAATAGCCCCATTAATTCATCACGTCACGCATATAAATTCAACGCACATGAACCTTGCGTTTTTAAATGTTCAACCGTTTTCAACACCACTGTGAGATATTGCTGTCGAGTGATCGAATGGCATGCACAGTGATGCCAAATTTTGTCAACTCAGCAGTCACAGAATTTCTCAGCAATTGCGTTCTTTTATACCTTGCCAACTTTCTGCGCCACCAAGACTGGTTCATGTACAGCTTCATCAGGTTGCGGTTGCCCAGGCTGTCGCGCTCTTTCAAGTTCATCTCGAGCTTGAGTGCTTTTTGCGTGGTCATGCCGTAGTGGTGCAACCAAGCATCGCCCACTGTGCCAGTGCGTATGTTGTTTTCCAAAGCGCGCTGAAAAAATATGGCGTCTTCATAGCCCAGCAGTTTGGGCACTGGCATGAAATAACCCATCTGTTGCCACACGCTCTCATGAATGGCCATGCACACCGCGTGGGGCGCACCATGGCGGCAGTAGCCCTGCATTTTTTGGGCGGATTCAGCGGCCCAAGTGGCGAAGTCGTCCATCAACTCGCCCTCGACCATGGCGGGGCTGGCAATTTGCAGCTGGTGTTGCTGCGCTCCTTGCAACAAACGACGCAACCAGCCTTTGGCGCACACCACATCGTTGTTCATCACCACCGTCCAGTCAGACTGGAGGGCCAAAGCACCTTGGTTCCAAGCAGCTCCGCAGCCCAAGTTGCGGTCATTCAAGACCACCGCACCAAAACCTTGTTGCCCGAGCCATTCACGCGTGCCATCGGTCGAGCCGTTGTCGACCGCCACAATGCGCGAAAAATCAACCTCGCTGCGGTCTAGGCTGGCAATGAATTCTTGGGTGTAAGCCAGTTGGTTGTAACAGGCGAAGGTGAGGGTGTAGTTGCTCATCGCGTGATTCTATTTGGCAAGACACCTGCTGACATTGCGCCGTCAACCTGCACCACAACCCCGAGACACTATCTCTGCCTCAAATAGTCCTCCACCCGATCATCCGGAGCCACAAGGTCATTGGCACGTCGTGCGGGGCTGTAGGCCTTGGCCGCGGGGGACAACCAGCCCGTGTCGGAGAACAAATTCACTGGCCGTGACACTCGCGCACCACCGTCGCGCAACAAAGGCTTCCAACTCCAACCTGCGCTGTAGCGACTGCTGCTGGTCAAGAAGGCATCGAACGGAATGGTCCAGGCGATTCCCTTGTCAAACGAGCCCTCACCAAACACAGCGGCAGGCACATTGGTCTTGGTGGCATAGGCCATCAGGCTTGAACCGTTGCGGAACACTTTAGACACGGACAGGGTTGCGCCTTTGTCTCCGGCCAAATATTGGCCCACGCTGAGAGAGGTGTGTACGCCTTCAAAAGGTGTCATCCAATACCCCGTCAAGTGACCGGTGTTGATTTTGTAATCCAAGTAGCTGAAGTCTTGGGCAAAGCTACGCTGGCGCACTTGGTTGACATCCAAGCCCACGGCCCATGTACTGCCAGGCCTGCGGTACAAGACCTCCCCACCCACGCCACCAAACATCATTTCAAAATAGCCGGCATAAGCTGCAGCGTACCAATTGGTGCCCAGGCGCTCGGTCTTGCTGATGTTCAAACTCTCTATCGTGAACTTGGAGGTTTTGAGGTATTCAGCAATGTGCGTGCGCACTTGTGGCATGTAAGACCACCCGGTTGTGAACTTTTCGTAGTTGTCACTCAAGCGCATGCGCAAGGTGCCGTTGGCCTTCACATTCCAAGGCATCTCCAAGCCCATCCACAAAGCGCCACTGAGTTGGTACAAGTAACCATCCGGCCCGCCCAAGGTTTGCACTAAGTCAACGCCCGGTTCAATGTAAAAGTCCACGGGCTTATGGGGCAGCACAGGATTACGCTCGGGATCAGCCTTGGCTTCATAAACGGGTTGCACGGGCGGCACAGGCGCTTGGGTCCGCGCAGGTTGCGTTTGCTGGGTGACCCATTCAACGCGGTTGACTTTTTCTACGGCCAGCACATCACCCACTTTATGGTGATGAATCTCAAAGGCTTCCACACTCTCCGGCGCATCGCGGTGCAACACGGCCACGGCACGGTCCAAACGCTCTTGTGCGTATATGCTGTATGAGTTGCGGGCGTCCACCACCACGGTGTTGGGGGTGGTGTAAATTTGCTTCACATCCCACAAAGTCAGCGCCGACACATCGTTGGCTGTATCTTGCCAATTGGGCTCAGCCTTGGGGCGCAGCATTTGCACGGCAGGGCGCGCAGGGTCGGTCAACTTGGGCATGTTCAAGCCGGCCATGTCCACATAAAAGGTGAATCCTGCAGAAAAGGTGTTGCCACGCTCGACGCCAATCGACACATCCAAGCCACGGGTGGGACGAAACACCAACGCCCAGTTGATGGGCGAGGCCACGGGCAAGTTGTTACTCTTCGGCTCGTGC